>CAYQKW010000011.1:0-668 GCA_964418245.1 uncultured Oscillospiraceae bacterium | reverse complement strand
AATGTCATTGCAAGCAAACATTTTTACTTCATGGTTAAATATATCTACAGGATAACTACGTGTCTGCGGACACAGGTTGTAATGTAGCTTTATTGTTATCATTTTTATGAACGCCTTATGTGTGATTAATTATATAGTATTCTGCCGACTTTGTCACTAAACCTTCATCGCAAAAGTATAGGCAAAAATAAAAAAATTCAACTTTTTTGCAAGAATACAGCCAAAGGTATAGGTAAAGGTATAGGCAAAAGTATAGGATATGCATTAAATATTAAGTATATACAGCACAAATTCCGGAGGGGTTTTTATGAAAAAAATTATATCATTACTGCTTACATTTATTATTTCGGTTCTTTCTCTTGTCGGTTGCGGCAGAACCAATCTTGATAAAAACAACCCCGTTACACTCACCATGTGGCATCTATACGGCGAACAGGCAGACTCACCGATGAATAAGCTGGTTGATGAATTTAACCAAACAGTCGGTATAAAAAAAGGAATTATTATAAACGTAACCGGAATGACCTCTATTTCGCATATTGCCGATAAGCTTGCCGAAGCGCAAAGCGGCAAAGCCGGCACCGTCGATATGCCCGATTTGTTTTTCGGTCAGATAAACGTTGCTTTAACGGTCGGTACAGAAAATCTTGTTAATTGGAATGATTTGT
>CAYQKW010000010.1:6512-46467 GCA_964418245.1 uncultured Oscillospiraceae bacterium | reverse complement strand
ACTCATTCTTGCGTTAAGCACTCTTGCATTTGCCGGCTGCGGAACAAAAAACAACGACACCGCCGGTTCTTCCGACAACGTAAAAACAGAATCGGACTACGAATACATAAAAGAAAAAGGTTCGCTGAAAATCGGCATGACGCTTTTCAGTCCCATGGACTATTACGATGACAACAACGTGCTCACAGGCTTTGAAGTTGACTTCGGAAAAGCGGTTTGCGAAAAACTTGGCGTTGAACCCGAATTTATTGAAATCAACTGGGATTCAAAAGAGATGGAATTAAGTTCAAAATCAATCGACTGTATTTGGAACGGTCTCACAATCACACCCGAAAGAAAAGAGAGTATGTCGATTTCAAATCCTTATATGAAAAACGAGCAGGCTCTTATCGTGAAAAAAGAAAACGCTGATAAATTCAAAGACTCGCTCAAAGATGCAAAAGTTGTTGCGGAACAGGGTTCGGCAGGTGAAGAACTTGCAACCGGAGATGAAGAGTTTTTCAAAGATACGGCATTTACTCCTGTTGATTCACAGGCAAAAGCACTCATGGAGGTTAAATCCGGCATATCCGACGCCGCCGTTGTTGATTATGTGATGTCTATAGGTTCTATCGGCGAAGGCACGGATTACAGCGACTTGGTTGTTGTGGAAGGCAAAAAATTCTCGCCCGAAGAATATGGAATTGCTTTCAGAAAAGGCAGTGACATTACTGAAAAAGTCAACGATATTATAAAAGAACTCACAGAAGACGGCACACTCGAAGAAATAGCCGGCAAATATAAACTCGAAGCATCGCTTATAAAATAAAACATTATATAACGGGCAAAATCCCGTTGTTGAACAGGGTCGCATATGCGACCCCGTTTGTGTAATAAAAATGCCGTTACGGCGGATAGGAAGATTTTATGGATTTTATGTCTAAAACAGAAGCAGTAATTCAAAGTCTTTTTAAAGGCTTTGAACTAAACTTAACAATATTTTTCGTAACTCTGCTTGCGGCAATACCGCTCGGACTTATCATAGCTCTCGGTTCAATGTCAAAATTCAAGCCGCTCAAATGGGTTACAAAACTTTTTGTGTGGGTAATTCGCGGTACACCGCTCATGCTCCAGATTTATATAATATTTTACGGACCGGGATTTTTGCTTGATATACCAATGCGTTCAAGAATAACCGCGGTTTTTGTTGCGTTTATAATCAACTATGCCGCATATTTTTCCGAAATATACAGGGGCGGCATAGAAAGCATTCCCAAAGGTCAATACGAAGCCGGGCAGGTTCTTGGCATGACAAAGGTTCAGGTGTTTTTTAAAGTAGTGTTATTTCAGGTTATAAAACGCATTGTTCCGCCGATGAGCAACGAAATAATAACGCTTGTTAAAGACACCTCGCTTGCAAACGTTGTCGGCGTGACCGAGATAATAATGAGTGCCGAAAGATTCACCAAACAAGGGCTTATTTGGCCTTTGTTCTCAACCGGACTTTATTTTTTGATTTTCAGCGGCGCATTAACGCTGTTGTTCGGCTTTATCGAGAAAAAGCTTGATTATTACAGGGGGTGAGAATATGTCTGTTTTAAAAGCCGAAAATATAACTAAAACTTTTGGAAAGCTTGAGGTTTTAAAAGGTGTCGGTCTTGAAATCAACCCCGGAGAAGTGGTTTCGATTATAGGTCCGTCCGGTTCGGGCAAAAGTACTTTTTTGCGTTGCCTTAACAAACTCGAAACCGTTGACGGTGGCAATATCGAAATAGACGGCGTTAGCGTTGTTGAAAACGGAATATATTCAAAATCCGCCGATTCCGCAGAAGCTTACAAAAAACTTGGCATGGTGTTTCAAAATTTCAATTTGTTTCCGCATAAATCCGCGATTGAAAACATTATGCTTTCGCCAATGCTTGTGAATAAAGAAACAAAAGATAATGCCGAAAAAAATGCCGTTGAGCTATTGAAAAGCGTTGGACTTGAAGACAAAAAAGACTACTATCCGTATCAATTGTCCGGCGGTCAGCAGCAAAGGGTTGCAATTGCCAGAGCATTGGCAATGAATCCGCAACTGATATTGTTTGACGAACCGACTTCCGCACTTGACCCGGAGCTTACCGGCGAGATATTGAAAGTAATCCGCGAGCTTGCGGAAAAACATATGACAATGATTATAGTAACACATGAAATAGAATTTGCGAAACACGTATCCGACCGCATAATTTTTATGGCAGACGGCGTTATTGTCGAGCAGGGCTCCGCCGCCGAACACATAAACAATCCGCAGACAGAACGTATGCAGGCATTTCTGCGCGGATTTAAAAAGGGATGATGTATTATGCCGCATACAGATGAACGAAACGAGTTTTTCAAAACCGTTCTTTCTATTAAAGATTATGATGAATGCAGAGATTTTTTTGAAGATATATGCACAATAAAAGAGCTTGACTCAATATCTCAGCGGCTCATGGTGGCAAAGCTTTTGAAAAGCGGAAAAACCTTTAACGAAATAGCCGAAATTTCCGGTGCATCGTCGGCAACAATTTCACGCGTGAATAAATGCCTTGTCTATGGCAAAGGCTATAAAAGCGTTCTTGCCGACAAAACTTGACCGTGCGGTTTTTCAAAAGAAAAACCGGCAGTTATTCGCCATATTGAATATTTCAAACAGGAGAAGACATAACATGAAAAACAAAATTTTAAGTTTATTTATGCTTATCTGCATAAACATGGGTTTATTCGGCACAATTCCGGTTTCGGCATATACAGGAACAAAATACGGTGATTACTTGTATTATACCGTATCAAACTTCAAAGTTACAATCAGCGACTGTGTCGATTCCGCAACGGAAGTTGAAATTCCGAAGATAATCGGAGCTTATCCGGTGAAAATTATAGGATATGAAGCATTTGAAAATTGCACCGGTTTGACAAGCGTAACCATACCCGACAGCGTGACAAACATAGGCAATAAAGCATTTTACGGTTGCTCCGGCTTGATTAGTGTAACTATTCCCGACAGTGTGACAAGCATAGGTTACAATGCCTTTGCTGAATGCACCGACTTAACAAATGCAACCATAGGCAACAGTGTGACAAACATAGGTGGGGGTGCATTTTATAAATGCAACAGCTTGACAAGTATAACAATACCAAACAGTGTGACAAGTATAGGTGACGAGACATTTAGGTTTTGTGACGGATTGAAAAGTGTAACCATACCCGACAGTGTGAAAAGCATAGGTAAATATGCATTTTCCTATTGCAAAGGCTTAACAAGCGTAACAATAGGAAATGGCGTAACAAGCATAGGCAACAATGCATTTTGTAAATGCAACGACTTAAAAAGTATAATCATAGGCAACAGTGTGACGAGCATAGGTGGGGTGCATTTTCCGATTGCACCGGTTTGACAAACGTAACCATACCCGACAGTGTGATAAGTATAGGTAAACAAACCTTTGATGAATGTACCGGTTTGACAAACATAACCATTGGCAACGGGATAACAGAAATAGGCGATTGGACATTCAACGGTTGCACAAAATTATCAAAAGTTGTTTTGCCAAAAAGCATAACAGACATAAACGTCGGTGCTTTCTACAATTGTGTCAATCTTTCATTTATTTTTTATGCCGGCAGTGAATCGGAATGGGACAAAATAAATATTGCCGTCAATAACACGTCGCTCAACAATGCGGAAAAGATTTTCAATTCGGTTAAAAAGACATATAAATTCGTTACAAACTGCGAGACGGTGATTAATGATATAACGGACTATGCCGTGTTTATCGCACCTGAAGTGAAACGTGACGATAAAACGCTGCTCGGCTGGTTTGACAATGCGGATTTTAGCGGCAGTCCGATAACCTTTCCGTATTACGGTGAGGCAACAACGTTTTATGCCGCATGGATAGATAAAACCGGAGCAAGCTTCGAGGAAGCTTTTCCGGCGAAAGAAAATATGCAATATCCCGTTGAGATAAGCGAAAGCAAACAGATGAAATATTTTAAATTTGTACCGGAATATACGGGCGAATACAGATTTTATTCAACCGGAAGCGCTGATACATACGGATATTTATATGACAAAAACAAGATACAGCTCGCATATGACAACGACGGCAGAGATACAAACAACTTTGCAATTACATACAACTTAACCGCCGGCGAAACATATTATATCGCGGTCAAACTTTGGAGCGGCGCCACAGGCAGTTTCACGCTTGTGACCGAAACCGACTGCATACCCGATATAACGATTTTTGCGAAGACATTAAACGGCAAAACAGAATTTTCTACCATTCCGAGTTATATTCCGGAAAATGCGGTGATAATTTTTGCATGCTACAAAAGCGGCACACTCATTGAAACAAAATATGCACCGAACAAAAACGAAACAATATATTTCATTGCAGATACGGATTTTGATTTGGTAAAGATTATGGCATGGAGAAGTTTTTCAAACTCACAACCGCTGTGCGAAGCAGAGGTTGTACAAATGATAAAATAATGCGGTTTTAACTGTTACACGGCAGTAAAGGGCAACCCTGTGCGGTTGCCCTTTACTATTGCACAAACCCATGCCGCGGCGTTTGCATATTAACCCGATTGTTTGCCGCATTTATCTGCGGTTTGTTTTATCGGACAAATCTCCGTATATCGGCGTGGGTAATCCGAATCCGCCGGATACGGTTAAAATTTGTCCTGTTGTGTATGTCGATTCATCGCTTGCAAAATATACAACCGCTTTGGCAATCTCTTCCGGTGCGCCCATTCTTTTTAAAGGAATGTGGTGCATGAAAAGTTTTTTAAAATCTTCGCCAAGATTTTTTTCAACCGCATCGGTTGCTGTCATTCCGGGCAGAACCGCATTGCATCTGATTTTATTTTTTGCTTCATGCACGGCAATCAATTTTGTCAAATAATTTATTGCCGCTTTGCTTGTTCCGTATGCCACCTGAGAAATATCCGGTACAATGCCGCCCACCGAGGATATATTTACAATGCTTCCGCCGCCTTGTTTTGCCATATATCTTGCCGCCTCTCTGCTTGCCGCAAATACACTTCGCAGATTTATATTTACGGTATCCAGAAAAATCTCGGTATCGGTATTTGAAAAATCAAGGTCTTTGCCGGGATTGGACGTGCCGAAATTATTTACAAGCACATCTATGCGCCCCGAATTTTTTATAACCTCTTCCGTCATTGTTGCATAAGATTCCGGTACGCTTGCGTCATTATAAACATATTTCACGCAATATCCCATTGAAACAAGCTTCTTCGCTTCGTTTTCGGCAAGCTCAATATTTCGAGCCGCCATATAAACAACAGCTCCCTCGGCGGCGCATGCCTTGACTGTTGCCAATCCGATGCCCCTTGTCGACGCCGTAACCAACACAACTTTATTATTTAATCTCATTTTTTCGCTCCTTTTTATTTTGATGAATTTTGGGCAATAAAAGTACAATAAGCATTCCGACCGATACGCAGAAAAGTTCAATAATCCCAATTTGTTTAACGGAATTTACCGCGGCGGTTATGCCGTCCTCTCCCCGTTTCATCTCCACGGTTATGCGGTTTGTGAACATGGGGACAAATACCGCCACTCCGAACGGAGCGGCAAGGTCGCGGAACAATCCGTAAATTCCCGTTGTGGTGTTCACGGTTTCCGCCGGCACTCCCGACAGAACGATTTTCATAAATATCGTGCCGTTTCCGCCAAGTCCGAATCCTAAAATACCAAGCGACAAAGCAAGCAGTGCAGCAGAGGTGTTTTCCGAAAACAACAGCATTACCGCACAGCCGAGTCCCGTAAACATCAACGAACAAACCAATATGTTTTTCGGTTCATACTTATCGGTCAGCGGTCCCAGAACAACCGCACCCAAAGACATTCCTATATACATAATTGAAATCGCATATCCCGAGATAACGCTGTCTCCGGTTCGCATATAATTAACAAAAACGATCATATTTGTCATATTCGCCTGCATAAGCCCCTGTGTAAGAAAAAGTATCACTGTCGAAAGAATAAAATTTTTTCTTTTTATAAAATCCCATTGCAAAATCGGATTTGTCGCTTTCTTTTCCGCAAAACAAAGTATAAAAAACACAATAATTGTTGCCGCAAGAACCCTGCGGAATATTTTTGTATTCCAGCCGATATTCTGTCCGAAGGACGGCAGACACAGCAAAAGCCCAAAGAAAATCAGCACAAACACAGCTCCGGCATAATCAAAGTCTGTGTCCGAACTCCGCGGCGTTTGCGTTCCGCCGCGCATTAAACCGCAAAGTGCAAAAACAACAAGGCAAATCAAAACGCACACCCACATCATGATACGCCAGCCGTAAGATTCTATGAGCAGTCCCCCGACAGTCGGACCGAAAATTACGGCACAGCTTGAAATGAGCATATAAAGCGAAAAGCCTTTTGCCTGCTTTTCCGGCGGAAATTCCGTTACTATATAAGACATTACACCAGGTGCTATTGCCGCACTTCCCAAGCCGACAATAAACCGTGCCGCCAGCATAAACAATAACGAAGATGCAACAGCCGTCAGTATATTGCCAAACATGAAAACGGCTATACCGATAAGCAGCATTTGTCTGCGCCCAGTCATATCGCCCAGCTTGCCGAGAATCGGTGCACATGCGGCTGTGGATATTGCCAAAGCCAGTGCCGTCCATGTTGTGTTGTTATAATTCAAATTCAAATCTTTAACAAAAGCCGGTCCCAAAACCGTTGTAAATCCGCCGACAATGCCGACAAGAAACGCTCCCAGCGCAAACGGCAAAAATCCGGTCAAATACGACATTGAATCTTTTTTTTGCATAATTATCACCCCAATCATCAACTATTATACCCAAATTTTTATGAATTAAACAGCCGAAATACGGGTATACTTTTTTACAGAAAGGAGGACTGTAAATTTTGAAAACACGTTTTTTTATTTGCGAACGCTGCGGAAACGTAATCGCAATGATACGCGACTGCGGTGTTGCGGTGAAGTGCTGCGGAGAGAAAATGAAAGAAATTAACCCTGAATCGGGCAGCGGTGCCGAAGAAAAACATATGCCGGTTTACGATATAAAAAACGGCGTTGTAACGGTTTCCGTCGGTGCACAGGAACATCCCATGACAGCGGAACATTATATTGAATGGATATGTATCGAAACCGAAGACTGTTTCCAATATAAACGGTTACAACCCGAAGAATCACCGTGTGCTTCTTTTTTCATATCCGAAGACGACAGCGTCAACGCGGTATATGCTTTCTGCAACTGTCACGGTCTTTGGAAACACCAAAAAATACGATAGGAGAATTGATATGTCTATTATTAACAAAGAAATTTCCGATTTTAAAGCAAATGCATTTCATGCAGACGATTTTAAAACAATATCCAAAGAAGATATTCTCGGCAAATGGAGTATATTCTTTTTCTATCCCGCCGATTTTACCTTCATCTGTCCCACCGAACTTGAGGATTTGGCAAATAAATATGAAGATTTCAAAAATATCGGTTGTGAAATCTACTCTGTATCGACCGATACGCATTTTGTTCACAAAGCATGGCACGACGCCTCGGAACGAATCAAAAAAATCGGTTACCCAATGCTTGCCGACCCGACACACACACTTTCAAAAGATTTTGAAGTTCTTATTGAATCGGACGGGTTGGCGGAACGTGCCACTTTCATCATAAATCCCGACGGAAAAATTGTGGGATACGAGATAACCGCCGGAAATGTCGGCAGAAATGCCGAAGAACTTTTGCGCAAAGTTCAAGCGTGCCAATTTGTTCATACGCACGGCGACCAAGTTTGCCCAGCCAACTGGCATCCCGGTGCCGAAACGCTCAAACCGGGGCTTGACCTTGTGGGGCAGTTGTAATGAGCAATTCGGCACGTTCAGGTTATAACCCCGATAATTTATATGACGTGATTGTGGTTGGCGGCGGATCTGCCGGTCTTACCGCCGCCATTTATCTGGCAAGGGCAAAATACAGAGTGCTGGTTGTTGAAAAAGAGCAGTTCGGCGGTCAGATTACAATTACGCACGAAGTTGTGAATTATCCGGGGCTTGAGAAAACAAGCGGCAAAGAACTTACCGAAACAATGCGACGTCAGGCAGAATTTTTCGGAGCGGAATTTTTGCTTGCGGAAGCAATCGGTTTAGATGTTAAAAACGATATAAAAACCGTTTCAACAAACCGCGGAGATTTCTTTTGTTTCGGTATTTTAATCGCCTCCGGCGCACATCCGCGTACAGTCGGTTTTAAAGGCGAAGAAAAATACAAGGGACGCGGCGTTGCCTATTGCGCCACCTGCGACGGTGAGTTTTTCACCGATAAAGAAATTTTTGTTGTGGGCGGTGGTTTTGCCGCCGCAGAAGAAAGCGTATTCTTAACAAAATTTGCAAGCCATGTGACAATCCTTATCCGCGACGATGATTTTGACTGTGCCGCGGCTGTGTCGGAACCGGCAAAGCACCATGAAAAAATAACGGTTGTAACCAACACCGTGATTGAAGAAGTATCCGGAGAAAACGGTCTTAATTATATCCGTTACAAAAACACAAAAACCGGCAAAATCACCGAGTATCACACCGACAATAACACTTTCGGAGTGTTTGTATTTGCCGGATATTCTCCCGACACAGCACTTATAAAAGATATTGCCGAACTGAACGAACAGGGATATGTTATTACCGATACAGAGCAAAAAACAAGTGTTGACGGACTTTATGCCGCCGGCGATGTCTGTATAAAACCTTTGCGGCAGGTTGTAACCGCCGTTGGCGACGGAGCTTTGGCGGCAACCGAACTTGAAAAATATGCGGCGGCTTTACACAGAAAAACCGGCATACATCCCAAGACACCGATAATCAAAAATACCTTGTCCGAAGAAAACAATATGCAAAGTTCCGCAGATAACGACAGTCTGTTTACCGAGGATATAAAACGGCAGTTAAGCGGTGTGTTCAACAAAATGGAACAACCTCTCACATTAAAGCTGTTTTTGGATAACCGCCCTGTTTCAAATGAATTGGAAGATTTTATCACAAAGTTTGCAGAACTTTCGGACAAAATAACGGTAGAAATTTCCGAAAGAAACGGCACCGCAAACAACGCTCCGTGTGTTTGTGTTTATCGTAAAAACGGCGAAGATACGGGTATAAGCTTTCACGGCGTTCCCGGCGGACACGAATTTACCTCGTTTGTTTTGGGGCTTTACAATGCGTCCGGACCGGGGCAAAAAACCGATGCCGATATTCTTGATAAGATTAAACGGATAAACAAGCCGATAAACATGAAAATTCTTGTATCATTGTCATGTACAATGTGTCCCGAAGTGGTAACTGCTTGTCAGCATATTGCGGTCGAAAATCCGAATATACGTGCGGACGCATTTGATATTGGGCATTTTGAAGAACTCAAAAACAAATATAACGTTATGAGTGTACCATGTCTGGTTATCAATGACGATAACGTGTTTTTCTGAAAAAAGAATATCAGCCGTATACTAACATTGATTGAACAAATATCGGCAACGGCCGATTCATGATAAGTTACTTGCATAATTTCCGCAAGAAAAATTACGGAATAATGATATATACTGTAAATATTTACTGATACGCATATATGCCGTTTGCCGCCGTTCTAATGCAAAAAACCTTGTAAAAATGCTTAAGTAAGCATAGATACAAGGTTTTTTATTATGTATCGGATATGTCAAACTGTTTTATTCATTCGCTTGACATATCCAACCGATTTTTATATTTATTATTTGCGGCAATACCTTTTATCAATGCTTCTCCGCAAACCAACAGCCCGATTCCGCCGTTTTGCAATACAGTCATTGACTACCGTTCAGCATATCAGCATAATCACGGGAATGGTGATTATCGAAAGCAGTGTTGACACCGCAACTATCTCGGACGCATATTTTGCATCAAGATTATATTTGGCGGCAAACAGTGTTGCAACCGCGGCTGTGGGACAAGCCGAAGGTATTATAATACTTCTCAAAATTTCATCCGAAACATTAAGAATACGCGCAATTGCAATTGATATAACCGGAAATACAATAAGCCGTAAAACAACAACAAGAAACAGTTTGCCGTTTTTTAAAGATTTTGCAAAATTTATGCCGACCAGATATGTTCCAAGTACAATCATTGCAAGCGGTGTGTTCAGCCCAGCCATATAGACAACGCTTTGACTCAGAACATACGGAAGTTTTATCCTTAAGAAAAACAGCAGCAAACTCAATATTGTTCCGAGTACACCGGGATTTAAAAATGCTTTTTTAAAAGATACTTCACTGCGGCTGCCGGTATAGACATAGACACCGTGCGTCCAGTACAAAACGGTGAACACGGCAAGATATACCGAGCCGTAAAACACACCGTCTTTACCCAAAACCGCTTCCATGAGCGGTATTGCCATAAATCCGCAGTTTGAATATATTGAACAGAATATATTTATTCTGTATTTAAGAGAGTTTTCTTTTTTGAATATAGGTGTTGCAATAAGAATTGCCGCCGCATGAATAAGCAGGGCAAGCAGTCCCGCCCACAGCAACCCTTTTGCATATTCAATTTCAAATTCTTTCTGATATGCGTTTATAAGCACACAAGGTGTTACAATCATAAGCAATATGTTTGTAATTTGTTTTGCTCCCGTTTCGGTGATAAGTTTATTTTTTGCAAGTATAAATCCCACAAAAATGAGAATAAACATTATGACAACCTGAATGGCAACGGTTATGGACATAGCCATGATAATTTCTCCAATCTGCCGTTTTTCGGCACAAATATTTTTAATTCGGTATTACTCCGCAGCCTTAAGTGCCTCGGCGAGCTGGTCCGGGCAAGAAGTATCTTTAAATCCGCATTTTATACCGCTTAAACATTCTATCACTTCATCTTTGTTTCTTCCGTTGCAAAGCTTTGCAATCCCCTGGGTGTTGCCGCTGCATCCGCCCAAAAATTTAACGTTTTCAACTTTTCCGTCCGTGATTTCAAATTCAATTTTCATTGAGCATACGCCTTTCGGCGTGTATGTGTATTTCATAATTATTTCTCCTTTGCATTTTTCAATAAATGGCAAAACCGCATTATTCCGCGATTATTCCGCCGCCGACCAGCACATTGCCGCTGTAGAAAACAACCGACTGTCCTTTTGTTATTGCCCTTTGCGGTTCGCTGAACTCAACTTTAACACGACCGTGTTCAAGCGGAGTTACAACCGCTTCCGCCGGGCGTGACGCATATCTTATTTTGGCTTTAACCGATATGCTTTTCTCAGGAAAACCAATCGACTGAAAATTAACATTTTCCGCAGTCAAAATATTTGACAAAATATATTTTTCTTCGTCAAGCACCACGCGATTGTTGTACGCATCGATTTTTGTTACATATATTTTTTTTATCCGAGGATATTTTAAGCCCCCGTCTTTGACCTATCGTATAACAGCATATCCCTTCGTGATAACCCAATAAATTCCCGTTTTCGTCGGTTATCTCACCTTTTTTCAGCAGCGACGGATTTGTTTTTCTTATAAAATCCGTCAGCCCAATCCCCTCAAGAAAGCATATATCCTGACTGTCGCTTTTATGTGCCGTTGCAAGCCCGGCTTGTTCGGCAATTTCGCGTACTTCGGATTTGGAATATCCGCCGAGCGGCATCAAAATTTTTGATATTTGCTCTTGATTTAATGTATAAAGCATATAGGTCTGGTCTTTTTTTACATCATCTGCCTGCGAAAAAAAATACCTTCCGTTTTCGCAATTTACGTTTGCATAATGACCGGTAGCGATATAATCCGCCTTATCTTTGATAAAATCAAGCATTGCACCGAATTTTATGTTTTTGTTGCACACAACACAGGGATTCGGCGTTCTTCCGGCTTTGTATTCATCGTAAAAATTCTTCAAAACCGTCTCTTTAAATATGTTTTTCAAATCGACGGTTACGTGCGGAATTTGCAGTTTGCCGCAAACGGCTTTTGCATCGTTTATATCCGTATCATCGTCTTTGTCCCAAAGCTTGAACGTAAATCCCGTCACGTCATATCCCTGTTGTTTCAGTAAATACGCGGCAACGGAACTGTCTACGCCTCCGCTCATTCCAATATATACCGAACTCAATTTATCTCACCTGACCGTTTCCGTGTATCACATATTTTGTTGTGGTTAGGCTTTCAAGCCCCATCGGTCCCCGTGCATGAAGTTTTTGTGTGCTTATGCCGATTTCCGCCCCGAATCCGAACTCAAAGCCATCGGTAAACCGCGTTGAGGCATTCACATATACCGCCGCCGAATTTACTCTGTCAAGAAACTTTTCGGCATTGGTATAGCTTTCGGTAACAATTGCTTCGGAGTGTCCCGTTGAATATTTTTCTATATGCTCAATCGCCTCGTCAACATCTCTCACGACTTTCACGGCTAAAACAAAGTCAAGAAATTCGTTTGCATAATCATCTTCAGATGCCGCTTTTGCGTTCGGAAGTATTTTTAAAGTCTTTTCACAGCCGCGTATTTCAACCTGCGGTACACTTTTCGCAAATACTGGTAAAAACTCGGCAGCAATTTGTTCCGATACAAGCAACGTTTCCATGGCGTTGCACACCGAAGGTCTTGAACATTTTGCATTTTTGGCGATATTCACAGCCATATCCCTATCGGCAGACGCATCTATATATGTGTGACAATTACCGACACCGGTTTCTATCACCGGTACGGTTGCGTTTTCAACAACAGATTTTATAAGCCCAGCTCCTCCGCGAGGAATAAGCACATCTATAAGTCCGTTAAGTCTCATCATTTTATGAACAGTATCGCGTGATGTATCATCAACAAATCCGATTGTCCCTTTTACGGGGTTCACACTGTTCATGACATCCGCAATAATTCTGTTTGAGTTCACCGCATCGCTTCCGCCGCGCAGAATAACCGCATTTGCCGTTTTATATGTAAGTGCGGCGGCATCGGCGGTAACGTTCGGCCTTGATTCGTATATAATGCCGACAACTCCGAGCGGAACACGGCGTTTTCCGATTTTCAAACCGTTCGGCCGCAAAACGGTATCTTCGGTTTTTCCGACAGGGTCGGGCAGTAATGCCACTTTACGGACACCGTCGGCAATTGAATATATTCTTTCGCGTGTGAGCAGTAACCTGTCTTTCATTTTGATATTTTTAAGATTTTCAATGTCTTTTTTATTTTCTTCAAGTATTTTATCCGCATTTTTTTCAATGGCTTCCGCCATTGCCGCAATAATTTCATTTTTCTCGTTTTCAGAAAGCAGAGCAAGCTTTCTCTGTGCTTCCTTTGCCGATTTTGCAATTGTCTCAATCATTCGTGTTTCCTCCGCTCAAAATTGTTCCGTGCACATCTCCGCTTTCTATATCATACAGCCGTTCGGGATTGCTTCCGTTCATGATTATTGTGTGTATATTGCTTTCCGCGGCTATTTTTGCCGCCATAAGTTTTGTTACCATGCCGCCCGTTCCGTAAGAAGTTCCGGCACCGCCGGCAACCCCCATAATATCCTCGGCTTTTTCAACATACGGTATAAGTTTTGCATCGCTGAATTGACGCGGATTTTTATCGTATACGCCGTCGATATCCGAAAGTATAACCAAAAGCTCCGCTTTGCACAATACGGCAACAACCGCCGAAAGGGTGTCGTTATCTCCGAATGCCGCTTCGTCGGTGGATATTGTATCATTTTCGTTTACAACAGGGATAATTCCGTAATCTATGAGTCTCATAAAAGTGTTTTGCGCGTTTGTTTTTGTGATTTTATCCTTTAAAACATCTTTTGTTAAAAGGATTTGTGCAACCTTGTGTCCATACTGCGAAAAAGTTTTGCTGTACATATTCATAAGCTCGCATTGCCCCACAGCCGCCGCCGCCTGTTGTTCCACTTTTTCTCTCGGTCGTTCTTTCAGTCCCATTGTTCCCGCACCCACGCCGATTGCTCCAGAAGATACAATTACAATATCTTTGCCCATATTTTTTAAATCGGAAATGACTTTTACTATGGTTTCAAACCGCCGCAGGTTAAGTCTTCCCGTTGAATGTGCCAGTGTTGACGTCCCGATTTTTATTACTATTCTTTCGGCATTTTTTATTTCATCATGCATTGTTCTTCTTCCTTTTTTATGTATTCACGGAGTGCTTTATATTTGTTTTCCGTGTTCTCGTTTATTACGGCATCAAGCAGCATATCAAGCAATTCACCGATTTGTTTTCCGCTTTTGCCGGTGAGCTCCATAATATCTTTGCCGTTTATATCCAAATCTTTAATACCGCAGCAAAGCTTTTTGCTTTTTATAATATCCGCAAAATATGTTGATTTTTCACGGTATAAAAGAATGTTTTTCAAATTGGTTTCACCGATTTTTCCGCACAGCCGCCTTGCCTCGGTCAATGTTTCCGGAGGGGCATTTCGTGTTACGCAAAGAATATCGGTAATTATTTTGTTCGGAAATTTCAGCCGACGCATAACATTCTTGCCATCAGGTGTGTCAAACAGGGCAAAAAGCCTTAATGCTTCGGGTTTTCCGATTGTGTTTTTGAGGTCGCATCCGCATAAAAACACATTCAAAACATCTTCAAACCGATTGACGGTTTCATCATATCCGCGTCCCTTAACAAGCTTGAAGAGTTCCGCGGCAAGCCGTTCCGCGGCAATGCCGTTTAATAAATTTTTATTTCTTTTTAAAGATTCTGCCGTTTCGTGTTCCACATCAAACATAAGTTCCGCAGAAAATCTTAACGCACGCATTATCCGCAATGCATCCTCTGTGAAACGTTTATCCGGGTTGCCGACACACCGCAGCACTCTGCGGTTCAAATCTTCACGACCGCCGTGAAAATCTTTAAGCCCCTCAATATCGTTATATGCCATCGCATTAACTGTAAAATCACGTCTTTTCAAGTCTTTTTGCAAAGATTTCACAAAGCTCACGTTCTGCGGATGACGGCTGTCGGTATATTCGCCGTCAATTCTGTATGTTGTCACTTCATAGGTTTCTTGCGGCAATATAACCGTGACCGTACCGTGTTTAATACCGGTATCGGCTGTGTGTTCAAATAAATTCTTGACAAAATCCGGTTCGGCGCTTGTGCATATATCCCAGTCTTTTGGTTCATTACCCAAAAGTGCGTCACGCACACATCCGCCCACGGCAAATGCCTCTTCACCGTTTTGGTATAATTTATTAATAATATATTTAACATCTTTTGGAAGTTGTATTTGAGTGTTCATAATTTTATTGTTCATTTGCCAAATAACTCGGCGGCTTTGAATTTGTATTTCGGTTTTGTTATTATTTCTTCGGTATTTTTTGACAAACTTCTTTTATTTTCTTTTGTAAGTTCACCGTCCGATTTATCGGTGAAACAGAGCGGAGGATACATCACACACCACCAGTTGTGACCGTTTCCGCTGCCGATAATTATTTTAAGTGCATTGTATTTTCCGCTTGGGAAATATGCATTTCCGTATTGTCTTGCCGGAAAATCAAAAACGCCGGTAACCGCCGTTACATTGTAATCGTAACCGCAGTTACGCACTGTATTCCGTGCGATTTTTAAAAATTTTTCTTTGTTGGTTTTCAAATTCTCTTCCGGTGTATTTTCGCTCATTTCTTTTACATTTTCACCAGCGGCGAATTTCAAAATTTCATCGCGTACTTTAAGCTTTAATGCCTGGTCATCGTCGCTGTCACTGTTTGCAAGAATGTGCAACCGTATAATTTCTCCGTCAAAAGCGGCTACTGTACCCTCGTTTCCCGTATATACCGGAAAAAAAATCACAACAGCGATTATTAAGGCAAGTACATTCGGTTTCAAAAATCTCATTCAAATCCCCTCCGCAATATGTATTATCCGATTTTTTCGTTGGAATGCCGAATAATATTATTGTGTCCGGGGATTTGAATGTTTATACATTATTTATCTGTCACTTTATTGCACAGACGTTTGTGTTATGTGTACAAAGAATGTGTTACCGTTTGATGTTCCGGGTATAACCGCATCACCGAATAATTCTTCTGGTGTTTTTGTGCCGGAGACATTTTCGACTTTCAGTATCATTGCAAAGCCGCTTTCATCTCCATAGCAAAGAGTTGGATAATATGTTATTTTTATATCCGAATCATATTCGCTTTTTGCCGCAGCCGCAATCTGTTGGCATTGATTCAGGAAAAGCGAAGAAAATGTTTGTGCAAAATAATAGTTATCGAACGGTGATGTTTTTGCGGCCGAAACATCAATGTTGTATATGTTTTCGGGTACATCTGCCAAAATTGATTTATACAATGCAAACGTTTCGGGCAAACCGGCTTTTTTTATTTTTACGTTTGAAATTTCATGACCCGAACCGGCTTCTCCCGTTACGGTGTATGCATCTTCAAGACCTATAAGTTCATCAAGCTGAACAAGCATTGATGCAAGTTCTTTATGAGTTATCGGCTTTGACCAGTCGGTATTTTCATACAGACAAAGCGAAAAATTAACCGGTTTTGACGAACGCATTACGGAAACGATTTTTTCAAGACATTTTTTTGCATCTTCTCTTGTAACATTTGCCTTTTCTTTTTCGGCATTTATCATATCTTCGCCCAACGCATAAAAACCTATTACATACATATCACGCGCATAATCGCTTTCATAAAGTTCCTTTGCGATAAAATTTGTATACTCCGGCTGAACCTGACTGTAGCAAAGCAAAACCACGGCACGTGCAAATTCGCCGTATGTAATGCCCGAATCCGGGGAATATGCCGAACTGAACGCACGGGTTGAATCGAACACCGTTTTGCACGTGGAATCGGGGATTGCCGATGCAAAGCCAAGATTTGTTTTTGAATTTTCGGCACGTACTATCAAAGCCGCCGCCTCTGCACGGGTAATCGTATCGTCAAGGCGCAAATCCACACCGTCGTCACCCGTCATTATTCCGTAGCTGTATGCCCACGCCGCGGCATCGCCTTTACCCTTAATGAAAGACGGAATTTCTTTTACGGTAACCGCTCCGTATCTTTCCCAAAGTGCATATATTGCATCGTTTCGGATTATTCCTTCGTCAGGAGCAAAACTTCCGTCCAACTCCGACGGAATCTCTGATGTCATAACATATTCATAAGCCCAATGGTCTGACGGAACATCGGTATACGGTGTATCCGCCGTAACTGTGCCTTTGCCCATCATTTTTGCAAATTCGGCACGTGTCACAACTCCGTCGGGTTGAAAACTTCCGTCGGCATACCCTTTTACGGTACCCTTATCAACAAGTGTATTTACAACACCGTATGCCCAGTGGTCGTTTTTTAAATCGGTAAATTCGTTTGCGGCAAATGCAGTCGGTGCGGTTAAGCACAGTGCAAGTGCCAAAGCAAGTGTTTTTTTCATTTTCATCTTCCTCCTGTATTTTTATTTATTCAGAGTCAATAAAACTCTTTACATACTCAATGGTTTCTTTAACGGCTTCGTTCGAGGGTCCTCCCGGAACGTTTCTTTCGTTTACGCACGTTTCAAGACTTATCGCGTCATAAACATCATCGTCGAACATATCGGAAAAGCTTTTAAATTCTTCCGGTGTCATATCTTCAATCGATTTATCTTTTGAAATGCAGTAAAATACAATTTTGCCGATTACCTCGTGTGCATTTCTGAACGGCATACCTTTTTTCACAAGATAATCCGCCGCATCGGTAGCATTGGTAAATCCGCCGCCGGCACCGCCGCGCATTGCCGCAGAATTGATTTTCATTGTCTGTATCATTTCGGTAAATACAGGCAAGCACATTTTCACCGTGTCCACCGAATCAAAAATGCCTTCTTTGTCTTCTTGCATATCTTTGTTATATGCAAGCGGAATGCCTTTCATAACAGTCAAAATACCCATGAGGTTACCGAAAACTCTGCCGGATTTGCCGCGTATAAGTTCTGCTACATCGGGGTTTTTTTTCTGCGGCATTATCGAGCTTCCGGTTGAATATGCATCGTCCATTTCAACAAAAGAAAACTCGTTTGTGCTCCAGAGAATAAGTTCTTCGCAAAAGCGGCTCAAATGAACCATTATTATCGAAAAATCCGACGAAAGTTCCATTACAAAATCACGGTCGCTGACGCCGTCAAGACTGTTTTTCGTTATACCGGAAAAACCCAGTTCGTGCGCCGTAAATTCTCGGTCAATCGGATACGTTGTCGAAGCAAGTGCACCCGAACCGAGCGGCATTTCGTCCATACGCTTTTCGCAATCGCAAAGTCTTGTAATGTCACGCATAAACATTTGCGCATATGCCATAAAATGATGTGCAAGTGTTATGGGCTGTGCCTTTTGCAGATGTGTATATCCGGGCATAATCGTGTCGGTGTTTTTTTCGGCAAGCTCGGTTAAAACTCTAAGCAAATTAAAAAGCATATGTTTAATTTCCGTTATTTCATCGGCAAGATACATTTTTATGTCCAGAGCAACCTGATCGTTGCGGCTTCTTGCTGTGTGCAGACGCTTGCCGGCATCACCTATGCGCTGTGTCAGAATTTTTTCGATGTTCATATGAATATCTTCGGCATCGATTTCAAATTCAATCTTTCCGTTTTCAATATCCGCAGAAATTTCGTTTAATGTATTAACTATAAGTTCCGCATCTTCGGCAGGTATAATGTTTTGTCTGCCAAGCATTTTTGCATGGGCAATGCTACCCTTTATATCCTGTTTATACATTCTTGAATCAAATCTTATCGAAGAATTGAAGTCGTCTACCTTTTTGTCGGTTGCTTTATTGAACCGACCTCCCCAAAGTTTCATAAAATCTCCGTTCCGCCGCTGTTGCGGCATATATGCATATTGTTAAAATCTCATTTTTTTAAAATCAGCAAACGAAAGCTTTGTTTCATTCGATAACAGAAATTGATTTGATAACAACAGGCGTTATAGGTCTGTCGTTTATATCGGTCTGCACGGATGCAATGTTATCTATCATTTCAATACCTTCGATAACTTTTCCGAATGCGGCATATTGCCCGTCAAGATGCGGACTGTCTTTATGCATTATAAAAAACTGACTGCTTGCCGAATTCGGGTTCATTGCCCTCGCCATTGAAATTACGCCTCTTTCGTGTTTGAGCGTGTTCTGCGGATACCCGTTCACGGCAAATTCGCCGCATATCATTTTTTCACTGCCGCCCATGCCTGTTCCCTCCGGGTCGCCGCCCTGAACCATAAATCCCGGAATTATTCTGTGAAAAGTGAGCCCGTCATAAAACCCGGATTTTGCAAGGTTTACAAAATTATCCACTGTTTTTGGGGCATATTCGGGATAAAGTTCAAGTGTTGCTTTGTCGCCGTTTTCCATCTCAATAAGTATTTTTGTCATATAATCATATCCTTTCTTATCTTATTTTTTCGTTATTGTAACGGATTTAATAACAACAGGTGTCACGGGTTTGTCGTTTGAATCCGTTTCAACCTCCGCAATTTTATCAACTTCTTCAATTCCGCCCGTAACAAATCCGAATGCGGCATAGTCGCCGTCAAGATAGTCGTTGTTTTGATGCATTATAAAAAATTGACTGCTTGCCGAATTCGGGTCGGATGCACGTGCCATTGAAATCACGCCTCTTGCATGAGTTATTGTATTTTTTTTAAATCCGTTTGAAGCAAATTCGCCTTTAATATTTTTGTCACTTCCGCCGGTTCCGTTTCCGAGCGGATCGCCGCCCTGAATCATGAATCCGGAAATAACTCTGTGAAACGTAAGTCCGTTATAAAACCCTTCTTCCGCAAGGCTTATAAAATTATTCACCGTTTCGGGTGCATAATTTTCGCAAAGCCCAACGGTTATAACTCCGCCGTCTTCCATCGTGATTTCAGCCGTCGCCGTTATGTCTTTTTCTTCGGGAACAACAAATTTTGCGGGTACATTATCTTTCTGTCCGCATCCCGCAAAAAAAATCAATGCCAATAAAACAGCCGGTATTATTTTTTTCATGATAAATCTCTTGTATAATATAATTGTATTATACTTATCCTCTCTTTAAATTTTTTTATTTTTCGCAATGCTCCGAAAGCATGGAATTTTTAATTTCCCACAGTTTCTGCGACAAATCCACATAATATTTATGCGGATTTTCAAATCTTTTAACTTCATCCCAAATTGTTTCAATCTGAGAACCGCAATATTCCTTTATTTCCTCGGTTGAATACGACTCATAAACAAATTCGCCGTGACTGAATATTTTTTTCAGCATCGGTTTGGCATAAAAATCCGTTACGGTTTTTCTTTTCCATGTATATGACGGGTCAAAAATTTCATAATCTTTTGTATCGTCTATGATTTCATCGTGCAATGTCACAACATCGGCAATTGCCTTGTCGTTTTCTCTTGAATAAAGCCGATAAAGCTGTTTGAAACACGGAGTTGTGATTTTCGCCACATTTTCACTTAGCTTTATCTTTGGTATAATCTTACCGTTTTCTTCAAGCGCAACAAGCTTGTATACGCCGCCGAGAACCGGGTCGGATTTAGAGGTGATAAGACGTTCGCCCACACCGAACGAATCTATTTCGGCTCCTTGCAGAAGCATATCGCGTATAATATATTCGTCAAGTGAATTTGAAGCCACAATTTTACAATCTTCATATCCTGCCGCGTCAAGCATTTTACGTGCTTTTTTTGAAAGATAAGTAATGTCACCGCTGTCTATTCTTATTCCGCGCGGTCTGATTCCCATGGGCTTTAGAACATCGTCAAATACTTTTATTGCATTCGGAATACCGCTTTTAAGCACATTGTACGTA
The DNA here is from genome assembly GCA_964418245.1 of uncultured Oscillospiraceae bacterium. Taxonomy (GTDB): domain Bacteria; phylum Bacillota; class Clostridia; order RUG12999; family RUG12999; genus CAKVOK01. Next base: position 25,659 of record CAYQKW010000010.1, on the reverse strand, counting down.
TCTGCCAGAAGAACACAGTTGTGCGGATATTTTCTTGCATATGCGGCAAATGCATCATATTCGCTCGGAAACATACTAACCCAGCTGTGAGCCATTGTGCCGGCAACGGGTATACCGTATTCCCGGTCCGCAAGAGTACACGAGGTTGAACTGCAACCGGCAATATATGCCGCTCTTGTACCGAGAACAGCCGCCGAAGTACCCTGTGCGCGTCTTGACCCGAATTCCATTACGGGGCGACCCTGAGCCGCACGCACAATTCTGTTTGCTTTTGTCGCTATCAAGCTTTGATGGTTTATGCAAATAAGAATCATGGTTTCCATGAGCTGTGCCTGAGCAATCGGTCCTCTCACTATAACAAGCGGTTCGCCGGGAAATACCGGTGTGCCTTCCGGTACGGCATAAACATCGCATTCAAATTTAAAATTCTCGATATATTTTATAAACTCGTCACTGAAAGTACCGAGATTTTTAAAATATTCAATATCCTCACGGCTGAACTTCAGCGATTTTATATAATCTATAATACTTGTCAATCCTGCGGCAATAACAAAACCTCCGCCGTCGGGAATATTCCTGAAATAAGTTTCAAAATAACCTATTTTATCTTGAATTCCTGCGCTAATATAACCATCCATCATTGTAAATTCATAAAAATCGGACAGTATAGACATATCATCTTCTCTTAACATGAAAATCTCCGTTCCGCCGCATATGCGGCATAAATTTATATAAACCCGAAACCACCGAAAATCATTTGTACCACGAAATACATTAACGTGAAAAATCGGGAATTTCTTGCCATTGGTTATATTTCACCAAGTGCTTCTCTGAGCCAAAAATCCGCAACATCTATAGCCCGATAAACACCGTCACGGTCAAGCTCTCGCAAAACTGCGTTTGTTTTTGTATCCTTAAGTGCAAAATGAACTTTTGATGCTATTTCAAGATTACCGACTTCTTTTTTTTCGATTATACTCATTTCAATTATATAAGGGGCTTCAAAACTTCCGTAATAAATGCTGTCGCCGCATCTTTTGAGCGGTTTTCCTTTGTATATAAGTTGTTTTTCTTCAGCCATAATTATAAAACCTCCGTTGTATTATTTTTTTGTACTGATTATATAATACCATAAAAAATCAAATTAGTAAAGTATTTTTTTAAAATTTGTGCAAAATTAAGCAAAATAATTATAAATTACGGAACGAAAAAATATTGATGGCATAATTTGTTTGTTATATATAACCGATGTATCCGGAATATCCATGATTTTCGAGCCGATTATCGGGCGGTATCCGAACGTTTAAAAGAACTGCGGCGGAAATAAATGTATTTTTTTAAAATTATGTTTGACAATATGCCGCGATTGTGCTATAATTATTATATGATACCATGAATAACAAGCAATGATGGCGAAAAGCACCTCATGCTCAACACTGTACAAGGGGAACAAAGACATATGTCACAGAATAAAATCAGAAATTTTTGTATCATTGCCCATATTGACCACGGAAAATCCACACTTGCGGACAGACTTTTAGAAAAAACAGGTATGGTTCAGCAACGTGAAATGGAACAGCAGCTGCTTGACAATATGGACCTTGAAAGAGAAAGAGGAATAACCATAAAAGCACGTGCGGTGCGTATGAAATACGAAGAGAACGGCGAAGAATATATTTTTAACCTTATCGACACACCGGGACACGTGGATTTCAATTACGAAGTATCGAGAAGCCTTGCGGCATGCGAGGGCGCAATTCTTGTTGTTGATGCCTCGCAGGGCGTTGAAGCTCAAACACTTGCAAACACATATTTACCGAGTGCAAGACCCGAATTTGTTAAAGAAGAAATTGAAAACGAAATCGGTATAGATGCGTCGGAAGCTCCGCTCATATCCGCAAAAAACGGCATTAATATCGAAGATGTTTTAAAACAGGTGGTTAAGGCGGTGCCGCCGCCGAAAGGTGACGAAAACGCTCCGCTCAAAGCATTGATATTCGATTCGTACTATGACAGTTACAAGGGTGTTATTGTATATATTCGAGTTATGGACGGCAAAGTTAAGCCGGGAACGAAAATAAAAATGATGGCAACGGGAGCGGAATTTGACGTTGTTGAAACGGGATATATGCTACCTTTGGGTCATGTTCCCTGTGACGGGCTTTCCGCGGGCGAAGTGGGATATATTGCGGCAAGCATAAAAAATGTTCGCGATACCGCCGTGGGCGATACCGTGACGGAGGTTGAAAAACCTACGGCGGAACCGCTTGAGGGATACAGAAAAGCCGTGCCTATGGTGTTCAGTGGCGTATACCCGGCAGACGGGGCGAAATATCCCGATTTGAGAGATGCATTGGAAAAACTCCAGTTAAACGATGCGTCGCTCACTTTTGAACCGGAAACATCAATCGCTTTGGGATTCGGATTCCGATGCGGATTTTTGGGTCTTTTGCATATGGAAATTATTCAGGAACGCTTGGAAAGAGAGTATAATTTGGATTTGATAACCACCGCTCCGAGCGTTGTTTACAAAATAAATCTCACGAACGGCGAACAGATTAATCTTGATAACCCAACGAATATGCCGCCTATGGCAAACATAGAATCCATGGAAGAACCGTTTGTTAAAGCGGATATAATCACGCCGACGGAATACGTTGGAAATATCATGGAACTCTGTCAAGACAGGCGAGGAATATATAAAGATATGAAATATATCGATACGACACGTTCTGTTATACATTATGAACTTCCGCTTAACGAAATTATATATGACTTTTTCGATGCGATAAAATCACGCACCAAAGGATATGCGTCTTTCGATTACGAAATGAAAGGATATGTAAAATCAAAACTTGTTAAGCTTGATATGCTGCTGAACGGCGAAATTGTGGATGCTCTTTCGTTTATTGTTCACGAAGAAAAAGCATATGCAAGGGGCAGAAGAATTGCCGAAAAGCTTAAGGAAAACATTCCTCGTCAGCTGTTTGAAATACCCATTCAGGCGGCAATAGGCAACAAAATAATCGCAAGAGAAACGGTTAAAGCATTAAGAAAAGACGTGCTTGCAAAATGTTACGGCGGCGATATAACAAGAAAGAAAAAATTGCTTGAAAAACAAAAGGAAGGTAAAAAACGTATGCGTCAGGTCGGAAGCGTTCAGATTCCGCAGGAGGCGTTTATGTCGGTGCTTAAGCTTGATTAGAGGGCTTTACGTTCATATACCGTTTTGCAAAAGCAAATGTCCTTACTGTGATTTCAATTCATATGTCGGTATGCTCAAATACGAGGATGAATATATATCCGCTTTGTTAAAGGAAGCGAAAAAATTTGCCGGCTGCGAAATATGCACCGTATATTTCGGAGGAGGTACTCCGTCCGTTTTGTCCGAAAAATCGTTGATACGGCTTACGGACGGGCTTAAAAATATATTTAAAATATCGGAAAACGCAGAAGTTACAATAGAAATAAATCCGAAAACCGTTGATAAAGAGAAGCTCGCGCTTTTTAAAAAAATCGGGATAAACAGGCTAAGCATAGGCGTTCAGTCGTTTAACGAAAAAACGCTTAAAACATTGGGACGGATTCATTCGCCCGAAGATGCGAAAATTGTCGTTTATGAGGCGGAGAACCTCGGTTTTGACAATATCAGCGCAGACCTTATGTTTTCTGTTCCGAATCAAACCGTGCAGGAATTTGAAAATGATGCAAAAACAGCCGCAAATCTCGGAATATCACATGTTTCGTGTTACGGACTCAAAATCGAACCGGGGACAGTGTTTTATAAAAAAGGTGTTGAATGTCTTCCCGAAGAAACCGACCGAGAAATGTATCGCTGTGCAAAAGATATATTTGAAGAAAACGGATTTTTACGATATGAAATCTCGAATTTCGCAAAGCCGGGAAAACAATCGAAACATAATATGCTTTATTGGAAATGTGCGGAATATATCGGTTTGGGCTGCGGTGCACATTCATATTTCAACGGCGAACGATATTCAAACATAAAAGATATTCAAACATATATATCATCTCCGAGTGACAGTCGTGAAAATATATGCGTTTTGTCCGAATACGACAAAACTGAGGAAAGCCTTATAATGGGTATGCGGCTTGCCGAGGGTGCGGAATATGACCTGATACGTCGGCTCGGCACCGAGGATATATTGAAAAAATACATTGATTTGGGATATATTGAAAAATATAAAGAAAAAATAAAATTTACGGACAAGGGGTTTGACGTGTCAAATTATATTCTGTCCGAACTTATATAACGAAAGGGAGAAGAAAAATGCTGAATTATATACAGGATGTGGGCATTGACCTCGGAACATCGTCCGTGCTTGTTTACGTCAAAGGGAAAGGAATTGTTCTTAAAGAACCGTCGGTTGTGGCAATTAACGCCGTAACAAAAGAACCTATTGCCGTCGGCAGACAGGCACAGCGAATGCTCGGCAGAACACCCGGAAACATTGTTGCCGTTCGACCGCTCAGCGACGGGGTTATTTCGGATTATGACTATACGGCAAAAATGTTGCGTGAATTTTTGAAATCAGCCTGCAAAACAAGATTTATCGGTCCGCGAGTTATTGTCTGCGTGCCGAGCGGAGTGACAGAGGTTGAAAAAAGAGCCGTTATAGATGCAACAATGCAGGGCGGTGCTTCAAAAGTAAGAATTATCGAAGAACCGATTGCGGCGGCAATAGGTGCAGGAATAGATATAACACAGCCGTGCGGTAATATGGTTGTGGATATAGGCGGCGGCACAACAGATATAGCTGTTATATCTCTTGACGGTATGGTTGTGCAGGATTCCATAAAAACCGCCGGAGATAAATTTAACGATGCTATAATCAAATATGTTAGAAGAAAATATAATATGCTGATAGGCGAAAGAACCGCCGAAGAACTCAAAATAAGCATCGGATGCGTAATTCCGAGAGAAGAAAAACTGCGTGCCGAAATACGAGGCAGATGCCTTATAACGGGATTGCCGAAAACTATTTCCGTGTCTTCGGACGAAATGGCGGAAGCACTTTTTGAAACCGCCGTTTTGATTGCGGATGCGGTTCACGGTGTGCTTGAAAGAACTTTGCCGGAGCTTGTGGGAGATATTAGCCAGAACGGCATTGTGCTTACGGGCGGCGGCGGCCTTATGTGGGGTCTTGATATATTGCTGAAAAAACGTACCGGAATTGAGGTTCGCATTGCGGACGATGCAATTTCATGCGTTGCACTTGGAACGGGCAAAGCGCTTGAATACATAAACAAACTTCAGGACGAATCGGTTAAAAGAAAACTGATTTATTAACATAGCGAACAAAACGTATTAAATTCCGAATTATGCATTTTGATAAATACGTGTTTGTTGCCGCAGATTTTGTGCGATTTTGAATACGTATCAATTAATCATATTGCCGGGAGACATTTTGAATTGTTTCCCGGCATATTCACTAACGGCACAAAAGGAATAAATATTCAACTTTTCGGTAAACCTACGATTGAAAAAACAATATTCGGAGACAGAATGCAATGAAGAAATTTTTTGTTTTATTTTTTATATTTGCGGAAACATTAATACTATGTTCGGCAAATTTACTGCCCGAACGAACATATGAATTTGTAACCGCATCCGGTTATGCACAGCAGCTTGAAATTTATTGCGGAAAAACCGGCGAACGTGCCGTAAATCTTGTGAAAGACGGATATAAAATATCTCTCGGCAAAACATATATAACGCTTGAAAAATCCGGCGAAACACTAACGCTTTCAAAATATCCGGGGCTGAAAGAAAATATAAACATTTCCGCTGTTTTTTACGTGAAAAATTCGGAATACGGAACACAGACGGTTTTTTCGCTCGCCGGGAAAGAATATATCAATTTTACCGATTTTTCAAACTACAAAAAACGGGCCGAATTGACCGTTTCCGTACCAAAAGGGCAGACAGTGAGCGTGTTTGCGTCTGATATTGAATACAATCCGAAAACAAAACTGTATTTGAACAAAAAATTATCCGAACCGCTTTATGCCAGCCGTAAAGTCAACTGGTATAAAACAAACGGTAAAATTAAATATTACGGTGAAAAACCGCTTAATTCGGGCGAAAAAATCGGTTACGGCGGATACTGCGAACCGTCGTTGCTCGATACCGGTGCCGCGATTTACGCGGAATATGACGGGAAAATACTCGGTTTCGTCACCGTACCCGGAAAATGCGCCGCATATATGAGAAACGGAAATACGGCATTTTTGAACGGGAAATATGCATATACGGCAGAAACCGTGCCACAAAAAGAATATATTCCGCTTCGGCTAACTTGTGATGCATTGAAAATAAAAATTACGTATACTCCCGAAAAAACAAAGCTGAAACTCGGCAAAAAAACCGTTCTGCTTTACGAAAACAAAAATTATATCACTTTCGGCGGAAAAAAAACGGATTTCGGCAAGCCCGGCATGTATATCGAAAACAACACCGCGATGGTTCATAAAAACATATTTCTTGCATTCGACTGCAATGTATACGAAAATCAAAACCTTGTTGCCGTATCGAAAGATAGCGGTATACGGAAAATCGGGGATTTCGGCGAAAAATCCGCAGTTATGAAAAACGTTGCGGAATCAAACGAAAATTTAATTTCGCCCGTAACGCTTATAGGCGGCAACAGCACACTGTGCGGTATTGTGTTGTCGGAAAATGCAGAAACGGACAAGGCAACGGCGATATATGTGAATACCGCCGAAAAGGCAAAACTGTTTCAGCAAAAATCGGCACAGTCCAATCCTGCCGAAGTGTTCATAATATCAAAAAAATCTTCCTGCCTAAATACGGTCATGAAATCGAATCACCTTGTACACGGCGTTATTGACCTGCGCAGAGAAAATAATGCGGAAGCCATATTGAAAAAAACACTTGCGGCGAATTGCCGAATTGCTTTGCTTGATAATGCCCAATCGGCATATTATCTTTCAAAATTCAACATAACGGTGTGGGTTAAACCCAAAACCTCGGCAGAGTTTTACAAAGCCCTGATAGACGGTGCCGGCGGAATAATAACGGATAATCCCGAAAAATCCGCACAGCTTATGAGCATATTTTCCGAACGGACGCTTTTTGGGAAATATGTTATGTACGGGCATCGCGGAACAGCCGTATATGCCTGCGAAAACACGGTATCCGCCGCAAAACGGGCAATACGTGCCGGCGCGGATTATATTGAATTTGACATATGGCAGACAAAGGACAAAGAAGCCGTTGTTATGCACGACGGCACAACCGGAAGAATCTGCGGCAAAGACCTTATAATCAAAGAAACCAATCTCGGCGAATTAAAAGAACTTGAAACCGACGGAGAAAAAATTCTTACGCTGAAAGAATATCTCTCGGCACTGAAAGAATATGAAAACGTTGTATTCAACATAGAAATAAAGGGCGGAACAACCGACCTTGCAAAAACGGCGGTACAAACATTAACCGACCTCGGTATGCTTCACAGAGCGCATATATCAAGTTTTGATACGGCGGTGCAAAAAGTTCTGCACATAACCGCCCCATACCTTGCCTGCACGGCATTGAGCAGCGGCAAGTATACCGACACAAATCAGGTTTATTTGGTGGAAAGAGAAACAAACGCAATGCTCACGGGGGTTAAAGAACCGGCTTTGCGCGCGCTTAAACTGCGCGGTGAACGCCGCGGTTTGATGACGGATATTGATGCGGAATATAAATCTTTCGGAAAAGACTTCGACAGCTACGTTGATTATATAAAAACTATACCGCACGAAATATCCGTCAAGAACGGTATCCCGACGGTACTCAACCGCCTGGGCGAAAAAATACCCGAAGCGAAAACGGAAAAAATCGTTGCCGACGGCGTTGAATTGTATCGTTGCCGCGTAAAAAAATTCAACAGCCAATCTTATTATATATACGGTATTTAATGCAAAAGAAACAGGACGTTCGCATATGCATATGTAAAAACGCCCTGTTTTCTGTTCAGCACATATTTAATTGATTTTCAAATGCAAGAGTGATGCTTGTGCCTTTGTCCTCTGTGCTTTCAAGGACCATTCTTGCATTATGATACATTGCGCCGTGCTTGACTATAGCAAGCCCAAGCCCCGTGCCTCCGGCTGATTTCGAGCGGCTTTTATCCACACGATAAAACCGTTCAAACACTCGCGCCTGTTCGTTTTTGGGAATACCTATTCCCGTATCGCGTACTGTAAGTTTTGTGCCGTTTTTTGACGAAGTTATGATTATATCAACAATCCCGTTCGGCTTATTGTATTTAATTGCATTATCACAGAGGTTGTAAATCATTTCGTCAAGAATCTTTTTTGCACCGGCAATATAGGTATCATCACCGATAACATTCACTGTGATATTTTGTTTTTCGGCAATTTTTTTCAGTCTTTCGGCAACATCTTTCGCCAGCGAATATAAGTTTATCTTTTCGGTATCAACAGAAACTATCCCCTCGTCAAGCTCGGATATTTTCATAATATCGCCCACCAGTGCGATAAGCCTTTGCGCTTCATCATAAATCGAGGTTGAAAAATCAATGACGGTTTCCTTTGGTGTATCGCCCGATTTCATCATTTCGGCAAAACCGGAAATTGATGTGAGCGGCGTTTTCAGTTCGTGTGATACATTCGACGTGAACTCACGTCTCAATTTTTCACGTTCCGCGCTTTCGGTAATATCGATTATCACAATAACGGCACCGATTATCTTTTCCGAACGGCATACGGGAGTTGCAATTATGCTGTATGTCTTTTCGTTTAGATTTACAGTATTTTCGGCTCTTTCGCCCAAAAGCGCCTTTTGTGCAACTTCTCTGAAATTTTTTGTGCGATTAAACATAAACACACTTTCTGCCGCAGGTTCGTCAATATCAAGCAATCGAAGTGCAGAACTGTTATATGACAAAACCTTTGTGTTTTTATCTATTATCAAAAATCCCTCGTTCATGTTTTCGCATATCAACCGAAATTCTTCACGGCTTTTTTCGGCTTCTTTAACCTGACGTTTTATCGTTACGGTCTGACGGGATATTTTTTCAAGAAAGGGATTGAGTTCTTCATATGCTTCTGCCGTTTCGGGATGTTCAAGGTCAATTTCATTGATGGGCTTGATTACAGAGTTCGATATTTTATACGAAAGAAACAGGGATATGCCAAGAGCAACCGCAATAATCAAAATAATCGGTTGCAGTAATCCGAGCAAGATAACCAAAACGGAATTTTGCGTTGTTGATACACGCAAAACATTTCCGTTGTCAAGTTTTTTTGCGCAGTATAAAGTTTTTTCCGTTAATGTATCGGAATATCTTTCGCTTTTTCCGTATCCGTTTGCAAACGCGTCTTTAACCTCTTTGCGCCCCGAATGATTCTCCAAGCTTTCGGCATCTGCTTTTGTATCCGCCAAAACCGTGCCGTCGGGCGAAATTATTGTAATCCTTTTGTTTTCCTTTTCAAAGCTTTTCAAAAATTCTGCTTCGCCGTCTTTTATTCCGTAGGATATATATTGTGTTTCGCTTTCAAGCTCCGAAAATATCTGTGCTTCAAAATAGTTTCCCAATACGCTGAATATCATTAAAAAACTTATGGCAAGCACAATCATAGAGGTTAAAAACGATGCTTTGAATATTTTATTTTTCATGAGCTTTCACCTCCGAGTTTATAACCGATGTTTTTGATTGTTTTAATCAAATTTCCGGCTGATTTCAGCTTTACGCGCAGTTTTCTTATATGCACGTCAAGCGTTCTTGATTCCCCGTAAAATTCGTCCCAAACGTCCGCAAGCAATTTTTCGCGTGTCACAACATTGCCGTTTGCACTCAAAAGAAGCAGTAACAGGCTGTATTCCTTAAACGAAAGATTGATTTCTTCACCGCACACCTTAATGATATGTTTTTCGGGATTGACATACAAGTCGCCGATTTTATATTCGGTATGTGCGTTTGTTTTTTCGTACCGACGCAATACCGCGTGTATCCGCGACACCAACTCTGTCATTCCGAACGGTTTGGCGATATAGTCGTCCGCACCCATATCAAGCCCCGTAACCGTATCGAACTCACTTCCCTTTGCGGTCAGCATAATAACCGGAATGTTTTTTGTTCTTTCCGCATTTTGCAGTTTTTGCAGAATTGAAAGTCCGTCCTCTTCCGGCAACATTATGTCAAGCAAAACAAGTTGCGGCAATTCTTTGTTTATTCCGTCCCAAAATTCACCGGGTGCTGAAAATCCAACCACACCGTATCCGTTCTTTTCAAGTGCGTAACACACAAGTTTTCTTATATTATCATCATCTTCAACCAAATAAATCATCTCTGCCACCTCCGACAATCTTTATATATTCTATCACAAAATCTGCCGAATTGCAACACCTAATGTTTACCCGTTATTGAATACAGCACCCATTCCGCAATGTTTTCCGCATGGTCGCCGATTCTCTCAAAATATTTCGCTATCATCAAAAGGTCGATAAGTGCTTCTGCATTGTTGTTTCCTTCTTGCACACTTCGGATAAGCTCGCCTTTTATTTTATCGAACAATCCGTCTACCGTATCGTCGTGAGAAATAACCGTTTTTGCAAGTTTAACATCTTTTTTCACAAACGATTCCACACTGTCGGTCACCATTTGAATTGCCGCCCTTGCCATATCTGCAATGTGAGTTTCGCTGTCTATTCCATCCGCACTCACATATTCCGCCATTTCCGCAATATCCGCCGCCTGGTCGCCGATTCGTTCCAAATCGGAAATCATTTTGAGTGCAGAAGATATTGTACGCAAATCGCTTGCAACCGGTTGCTGTTGCAACAGCAGTTTCATGCATATATTTTCAATATCTCGTTCCTTTTGGTCTATCTGCCTGTCAGTCTCAAATACAGTTTCTTTCATGGCAATGTCATTATCCAACAACAGTTTTGCGGCGGCGGAAATCGCCTCTTCACATAACGCTCCCATTATGATAAGCTCATTGTTTAAATCGTTTAACTGTTCATCAAACTTGTTTCTCATCAACCAAACCTCCCCGTTATATAATCTTCGGTACGTTTATCGCAAGGTGCAGAGAACATTTTTTCGGTATCATCAAATTCCACGATTTCTCCGTTCAGAAAAAATGCCGTTTTATCTGCAATTCTTGCCGCCTGCTGCATATTGTGAGTAACCATAATTATTGTATATTTTTCTTTCAGCTCGGTCACCAAATCCTCAATTTTTGATGTGGATATCGGGTCAAGCGCGCTTGTCGGCTCGTCCATCAAAAGTATTTCCGGTTCAACCGCCAACGCTCTTGCGATACAGAGCCGCTGTTGCTGACCGCCGCTCATTGAAAGTGCGGATTTTTTCAGTCTTTCTTTACATTCGTCCCAAATTGCCGCCTGTTTCAGCGAGCGTTCCACAATTTCGTCAAGCCGTATTTTTGTTTTTATTCCGTGGATACGAGGACCGTATGCAATGTTGTCGTAAATACTCATTGGGAACGGATTCGGCTTTTGGAAAACCATTCCGACTTTTTTTCTCAAAATATTAACGTCCGTATTTTTGTAAATATCCGTACCGTCGAGTGTGATTTTTCCCTCGGTTACACACCCCTCCACCAAGTCGTTCATTCGGTTTAGCGTTTTGAGAAATGTTGATTTTCCGCACCCGGACGGTCCTATTAATGCAGTTATCTTTTTTTCGGGAATTTCAATATTTATATTTTTGAGTGCCCGATGTTCGCCGTACCGTAAATTTAAATTTTCCGTTTTAATTATACCCATTATTTTGTTCCTTTCCGTTTCAATAATTTCGCCGTAAGCTTTGCCGCAAGATTTATCGCAAGCGTGAGCATCAAAAGGATTGCCGCTATTGCAAAAGCAATTTCAAACTCTCCCCTTTCTTTTGCATACATATAAAGCGCAACCGTCAGTGTTGACCCCGCGTGATTCGGAGTGACGGCACTCAAAAGACCCATAACCTCGTTTGCCATGCCGGCTGTAAACAGCAGTGCCGCACTTTCGCCCACAATTCTACCGACGGAAAGTATACACCCGGTTACAATACCATCAACCGCCGACGGCAAAACAACCGTTCGGAGCATATACCATTTTCCGCACCCCAATGCCAGCGCACCCTCACGATAGCCGTTCGGCACGGTTTTCAAACTCTCTTGCGTTGTCCGCATAACAGTCGGCAGGGTCATTATCACAAGTGTAAGACCCCCGGCAAGAATTGATGTGCCGAGTGAACAAAACTGCACGAAAATAAGCATACCCACAAGCCCGTAAATGATTGACGGAATGCCCGAAAGCGTTTCTGCCGCAAGTTCGATTACGCGTACAAGCTTTTTGCTTTTTGCATATTCGTTTAAATAAATCGCCGCACCGACACCAATCGGCAAAACCGTAACAAGTGTAATCAAAATGATATACAGCGTGTTTAAGATATTTGGAAGTATGCCGACGGTATTTTTTATCAAACTTGGCTTTGATGTGAGAAATTCAAGCGAAATAACCCTAAGTCCGCGATACAGAATATATCCGATAAGCGATAACAGCAGTGCGGCAATTAGAACAGCGGAAAACACCGTCAGTGCGTTCAATGTTATGTCTTTGATTTTTCTTTTCCGTGATATTTTATCCGGCATTTTCTCACTTCCTCTCTTTTTTTACGATTAAATTAAGCGCAAGGTTTATCGCCAGTATAAACACAAACAAAACAAGCGCAATTGAAAACAAAGCTTGTCTTTGCAGTCCGGATGAATATGACATTTCGCTTGCAACCGCCGTTGTCAAAAAGCGAACACTTGTGAAAAGCGACGGCATATTCGCCACATTTCCCGATACCATCATAACCGCCATGGCTTCGCCGATGCTTCTGCCTATACCCAGCACAACCGCCGTTAATATTCCGCTTTTCGCACTCGGCAAAATAACTTTAAAAATTGTTTCCGTTTTTGTTGCTCCGAGTGCGAGCGAGCCTTCTTCATACTCCCTCGGAACGGCGCGGATTGCCGTTTCCGAAACAGAAATCACCGACGGAAGTATCATCACCGCAAGCACGATTATCGCCGTAAACAAGGTTGCTCCGTCGGGCAGATTAAACATCTCTCGCACAAGCGGCACAACAACAATCATTCCGACAAGCCCGTAAACCACCGACGGAATACCCGAAAGCAAATCCACACCCCAACGAACAACCGCCGCCGCTTTTTTGTTTTCGGATTCTGCAATAAAAACCGCACACATAAGCCCAATCGGAACTCCTATAATAACCGCGCCGAACGTTCCGTAGCACGAGGTTAATATAAACGGTAATATACCGAATTTCGGTTCCTGTGCGGTCGAAGCCCATGCACTGCCGAAGAGAAAATCGAAAATGCCTATTTTACCGATTGCCGGCACACCCGACACAAGCAGAAATACCGTTATGACTATGACAAAGAATACCGCCAAAAATCCGCATACGGCAAAAATGATATTCATTGTTTTTTCAATTGCATTTTTTGTTTTTTTCATTACGCACACCTATCTTGCAACCGGAATCGCTCCGGCTTGCTCAATCAATTCATCTGCCGCCCCAGACGTTGCATAATCGAAAAATTCTTTTGCGGCAGGTGACAATTCTGCATTTTTCTTTGTTACAAACACAAAATCACGCTGTATTTTGTAGCTTCCGTTTTGTATGGTTTGCTTTGACGGTTCAACACCCTCAACGCTGATTATTTTTACATTTTCTTTAACCGAGGCAAGCGATGCATATCCGATTGCGTTCGGGTTTGACGCCACCGTTTGCACAACATCACCGGTTGATGTCAGCTCCTGCGAATATTTGCATTTATCCGCGGTGTCCGTAATGCTTTCAAATCCGTCACGCGTTCCCGAAGCCGCTTCTCTGCCGATTAAAACAACCGGTGCGTCGTCTCCGCCAAGTTCTTTCCAATTTGTGATTTCACCGCAAAAAAGCTTTTTAATTTGCTCAATCGAAAGGTCGTCCGTTTTGTTTTCGGGATTTACGATTACGGCAATTCCGTCAATCGCAACAATCGTTTCTGTCAAGTTTTGTTTTTCTTCTGTCTTTAAATCGCGGCTCGACAAACCTATATCGCATCTGCCCTCCGATACCGCTTTGATACCGCTTCCCGAACCCGTGGGATTATAAGTCACTTTCACGTCGCCGTGTTTCTCTTGATAACTTTCCGAAAGAAACCCGATTACTTTTTCCATAGAGGTTGACCCGTCTGTCGAAACCGCACCGCCTGTGCTGCCGTTTGAGCCGCACCCCGTGAAAAGACACGAAATTAAACCCACCGAAATTAAAAATGTTATGATTTTCTTCATCAAAATCACTCTCCTCATATAAATATTATTCCTCTTTTTGGATACAATATTAGTTTACCACGGATTATGTAAATTCCGAAAGTCAACATAGGTTAATTGTAGGTTAATTTTGAATCTTGACCTTTTAATGCAGACACGTGATAAAAAAGCGAAAAGCTCTGTGCCGAAAACACAAAGCTTTTCGCTTTTTTATTATTGACCCACTCTCATTTTATCACATGCGGGCCGCATATTTGCCATATCCCAAATGAATATATCGGTATAGTCTGCCGATGTATCGCGCGGTATGAATGAATTAAGATATTCAAAACTCAAAGACTCCCGTTTAATAAACGAAGTTGCTTTTCCGCCTTTGTAATTTACGATTACAGGTGTAAGCGAACCGTTGTAATCTGCCAGCGGTAAATAGATAATTTCATAATAATTGCTATTACTGATAGCCGGTTTTGTTACCGCAATTATGCCCGCATGCAAGCTTTGACTGCGAAAATCATACGTTTTCCCGTTGATTTGACATGACGCAACAAAATATCCGTCTTTTTGCGATATGTTAAACGGAAACGGCAGATTAAACAGATACTCGCTTTCATACTTTGTGCTGCTACAATTCGGAATATCATCAAGATATGTTATCCAGTCATTTATATCAACATTCTGATATTGACTTAATATATTCAAACAACGCTTTTCATCGGAAATAAGAAAATTATCGTGAGATGCTTTTATTGTCGCCGCTCCCGTATATGAAACCGGGTCGTCCCATGTCACATCAACATGATACCATTTCCCGTCAAACTTAACATAATTCCAAATGTGATTTAAAGAAGCGGAACGACAAAAGTTTGTTTCAATCCCAAGTTTGCTTGCAATCATGTAAAATGCCTCCGCATATCCCTGGCACACCGCCGTATTGTTATAAAAAAAGCCATATGCATGATAAGAATGGTCGCCGTGCATCGGAGTTATGTTGTTTATCAGGTCGTCATATTCGCAAGTTTCAACCATTTTATCATGTATCGCAAGAAGCTTTTCGAGCGGTTTTTCATAAGCTTTTGCAAATGTTATGTATTCATTTACTTTTTGGTTCATAAATGCACGTGCATTGTCGTCTGCTGCCTTATCGTCAAAAAAATACAGCGGTTGTATTTTTGAAATCTTATATATCTCTGTTCCGTTTTCGTCAATCACATCACTGATAGATGTTTCTCCGCCAAAGCCCGAATGTATCATCAATTCCGGATGGCGTATCGAAAAACTCACGCAAAAATCCACAAGTTCCTGATATGACATCCAAAGATTGTAATCTTTAACATCAAGCAATTCCGCGTGTGCCATGCATTGTTCAATCAGCCAATCCTCAAGCGGCTTTTCCGGTGTTGAAAACAAACTCGGCGATTCTTCCGATTCCTCGACAAACTTAAGCCCACCGGCTATACATTCCGTTCCGCCGATTGGGCGTATCAGATTTTCTTCGGCGGAAGCACCGATAATCATAATACTTAAACATACCGCCGCAAATATCAATTTTTTAACTATGCGCATATAAAATGCCTCCTTATATATCCTATTATTTTTTTAAGTAAAAATGCTTGTAAGGGCATTTTTACGAAGCCGTGGGTTATGTAGCTGTGCAGAGTACAGTAAGGACGTTAGTCCGCAAAGAATTGCCCTTGCAATTCTTTCTACTTTAGTATACCATAATTTTTATTAAAAGTCAATTATATTTTTCAAAATATGTTAAAACCGTCATTTTCGACAAATTCGTTAAATATTCATTGATGCTCACCTCTATGTTTCTGTTATTATCGGCGAATAATATATTGACTGCATAATCTCCGCACTTATGGCAGAATGGATTTTTGATTTACCCAACAAAACTATTTATTCTTTCCTTATTTCAGCCGATTTTTCACCATAAATCCCACTTCTTTACCGCTGTGAATTTTACCTTGGAAATCAGCTGAGATAAAAATGTCATTCAATTATTGATTTTCGGCTTGACCGTGCGATAAAATTATGGTAAAATAATATATGTGACAAAAATATGTTAAACCAGCAAAGGAAAAAATGCGATGAAACTTTATTTTGCTCCGCTTGAGGGAATATGCACACCGATTTTCAGACTTACACACGCCGAACTGTTTGAAGGGTGCGACGGATATTACGCACCGTTTATAACGCCCTCGGAAAACGAAAGAATCACAAACAAAACACTGCGCAATGTTCTGCCGGAAAACAACAGAGGTATTCACCTTACCGTGCAGGTTCTCTCAAACAATTCGGCGGCATTTCTCAATTTTGCCGAAAAAGTCAAACAATTGGGATATGACGAAATAAACATAAACATGGGGTGTCCGTCGGCAACGGTAACCGGAAAATGCAGAGGGTCCGGTTTTTTGAAATATCCCGACAAAATAGACAGGTTTTTATATGAAATTTTCAGCAAAACCGACATGAAAATATCCGTAAAAACAAGAATCGGATACCATTCGCCGAATGAATTTGCCGAACTTATGGATATTTACAACAAATATCCGCTCTCGCTTCTCATAATACATCCAAGAACAAGGCAGCAGTTTTACGAGGGCAAACCGGATTTGGAAACATTTAAAGCCGCATATGAAACATCTGCGAACAAACTTTGTTATAACGGGGATATTCGTACGGCGGCGGATTATGAATACATAAAAATGCGGTTTCCCGAAATAAATTCGGTTATGATAGGCAGAGGTGCCGTGGAAAATCCCGCATTATTCCGAGAGATAAAAGGCGGCAATCCGCTTTGCGGAAGCGATATACTCCGGTTCACAAAAGCACTTGCCGAAAAATATAGCGAGCTATATAAAAATGATATTTTCACAGTGCAGAAACTTAAAGAAATTTGGCTTTATATCACGAGAAATTATCCGCAGGAAAAAAAACTTATCAAAAGAATAAAGAAATGCGAAAAAACAGCGGATTTTCTTGCAGCAGCCGAATGCTTTTCGGAAATGCTCTATTGAGCTTATTGCAGAGTAAAAATACTGTATCGCATATTGAATAACAAAATTGGCATACGGTGGGTTAATGTACTGTGCGTACCGTTTTTTCACCGGTTTTAAAATTAATTTACGGAGGTCTTTTTATGAATTATATTGCAAACGAAAACAGATATGCTTCAACCGAATACAGAAGATGCGGCGAAAGCGGTTTGAAACTGCCGCCGGTATCGTTGGGTTTGTGGCATAATTTCGGCGACAATGCCGATTACAAAAATATGTGCAAAATGTGTTTCACCGCTTTTGACAACGGAATAACACATTTTGACCTTGCAAACAACTACGGTCCCGATGCCGGAAGTGCAGAAAGAAATTTCGGTAAAATTTTAAATGAGCATATGAAGAGTTACCGAGACGAGATGATTATCAGTACAAAAGCCGGATATTATATGTGGCAGGGTCCATACGGCGACTTCGGCAGTAAAAAATATCTTTGGGCAAGCCTTGACCAAAGTTTGAAAAGGCTTAACACCGACTATGTGGATATATTTTATCATCACAGACCCGACAAAGAAACGCCGCTTTGGGAAACAATGCATACTCTGGCACAAATTGTGAAAAGCGGAAAAGCACTTTACATCGGGCTTTCAAACTATGACGGCGAAACAATGAAACGTGCATCGGATATGTTAAAAGAAATGAATTGCCCGTTTATAATCAACCAGAACAGATACTCAATTTTAGACAGAACCGCAGAAACCAACGGTATACTTGACACGGCAATATCCGAAAAAAAGGGGATGATAATATTCAGTCCGCTTGCGCAGGGTATGCTTACCGACAGATATTTGAACGGAATCCCCAATGATAGCCGGATAAGAACAGACGGCAGATTTTTAAATGAAAACTCGCTTACCGAAGACGTTATGCAAAAAATCAAAAAATTGAATGACCTTGCAAAAGAAAGGGGGCAGACACTTGCGCAGATGTCACTTGCGTGGGTTTTTGCCAAAAACGGAATAACAAGCGTTCTTATCGGTGCGTCAAATCCGGAGCAAATTGCAGAAAATGTCAGAATGACCGAGAACACGAATTTCACGCGCGAAGAACTTGATTTTATAGATAAAACGGTGCTGTGATAAATTTTGGGGTTGTGCAAACAATAATTATCATTGATTGGACTTGTGCAATTTGTAAAATTTGCCCGTCAGATACAGAATAATTTGTTTTATATACCGTTTTTTTTAGCAAAATACATAAAATTTTAAAAAACACTTGCATTTCCGAAAAAAATGTGATATAATAGTTACAAGTGTTTGAAAATATTTGCTTTTTTTAAAGACAAATGCAGGATTTTAGGCAAAACAGAGCCTTTAATCTTTAATTAAAATTTATTGTGAGGTGAAAGTGATGCCTAATATTAAATCAGCAAAAAAAAGAGTAAAGGTTGCTCAAACAAAAACTCTTCGCAATCAGATGATTAAATCTGCTCTTAAAACTGCAATAAAAAAATTCGATGCTGCGGTTGCAACAGGTGATAAAGCAACAGCGGTTGCACGTTTTAATTTTGCCGTTAAAAAAATAGACCAGGCAACGGCTAAAGGCGTTTTGCACAAAAACAACGCTGCTCATAAAAAATCGCAGCTTGCCGCTAAATTAAACAGAGTAGGCTGATTAAAAACCTGTTGTCAACTTATGTTTCGGCAACAGGTTTTATGCGTTTTTCGGCATTTACAATATGCCGTTGATTTTTTAAAAAACAAGATGGTGCTGTATCATGATGATTTTTGATACAGCACCATCTTCAACGTTTTCGACAATAAATACA
>CAYQKW010000010.1:0-6502 GCA_964418245.1 uncultured Oscillospiraceae bacterium | reverse complement strand
CCACGTAAAAATCAAGTGAACCACACCGCCGCGAGTGGCAAACCTCATCGTGGTTCAGTTATATTTATGTATCATTTCCATAAGCTTCGGCACTATTTCATCTTCCTTGACTTTGCCGATTATTTCACCTTTTTTGAACAGCAGTCCCTCGCCCTTTCCGCAGGCAACACCCAAATCGGCTTCTCTTGCCTCGCCGGGTCCGTTCACGGCGCATCCCATAACGGCAACCGTGATATTTTTATTTATTTTCGCTGTTTTATCGGCTATTTCATCTGCTATTGCGGCAAGATTGACCCTTGTTCTTCCGCAGGTGGGACATGATATGATTTCAACTCCCTTTTCGGAAAGACCGAGTGATTTCAAAATTTCGCGTCCGACTTTAACTTCTTCGACAGGCGAGCCGGTAAGTGATACCCGAATTGTATCACCTATCCCCATCGCCAAAATTGCACCTATTCCGACAGAGGATTTCACCGTACCCTTAAAACGGCTTCCCGATTCCGTTATTCCCACGTGCAGCGGATAATCATATTTTTCCGAGAACAGTTTATATGCCTCGATGGTTCTGCGAACGTCCGATGTTTTCAGAGATACGGCAATATCGCCGAAATCACAGTCTTCAAGCATTTTTATATGTTTACCGGCACTTTCGACAATTGCCTCGGCTGTCGGTGATTTATATTTTCCCAGCAATTCTTTATCGAGCGAACCGCCGTTCACGCCTATACGAATCGGCACTCCCCTTTCTTTTGCGGCGGCGGCAACCGCCGCAACCCTATCCGCTCCCCCGATATTCCCCGGATTAAGCCGTATTTTGTCCGCACCGTTTTTAATGCTTTCGAGTGCAAGGCGATAATCAAAATGAATATCCGCAACAATGGGGATTTTAATCTGTTTTTTTATTTTCTTCACCGCTTGTGCCGCATCCGAATCCGGCACGGCAACACGTATTATATCACAGCCGGCTTCCTCAAGTTCATGTATTTGCGCAACGGTTGCCTCAACGTCACTCGTTTTTGTGTTTGTCATGCTCTGCACGGTTATTTTGGCACCGCCGCCCATCTGCACACCGCCGATGTTTATCTGTTTTGTATTTTGCATTATTTTTCCGCCTTTCTTTCAGCAAGCAATATTGTTTGATGATGGGTGTATATCCGCCCTATCCTTTCGGCGCAAACAGCTTATATATATCACTTGATGTAACAAAAATCATCAATGCTATAAGCAGCATAAAACCTATTGCATGAATCATTCCCTCTTTTTCCGGAGGAAGCTTTTTCCGTATAATCATTTCAACTAAAAGGAAGAAAATTCTTCCGCCGTCAAGTGCCGGAAAAGGTATGAGATTAAATACCCCAACATTAACTGCCAGCAATGCAAATATTTGTGCAATATCGAATATTCCGCCCTGTGCCGCCGAGCCTATCACCTTTCCCGTGCCTATCGGACCGGACATTTCGGTTACGGAAACTCCGCCCGTAATAAGCATCATAAACGAATATACAACAACTTTTATAATAAATACGGTTTGCGCAAACGAAAGTTTTATCGCCGCCGGCAAAGTCATATCCTTTTGAGCTACCTGAAAGCCGAGTACATATCTGCCTTCGTATTCCACGGGGGTCATTCGCAAATCCACCGTTTCACCGCCGCGTTTTACGGTTAGTTCAATTTCCCGCGATGCTTTTGTCATAGACATCACAAAAGAAAAATCATTAAAATTCCACACACGTTTGCCGTCTACCGCTTTGATTACGTCACCTTTTTCAAGCACAGACACCGCCGGCGCATTCGGAATATCGTCTGTGAATCCGGCAACTTCAAGACTGTTATATTTCGGCATTCCCATATATATCATCAAAAACACCAACAGTCCGGTTATGAGATTAAACACCGCACCCGACGCCATCACAACCAGTCTTTTCCACGCCGGTTTATTACTGAGCGAACGTGGGTCGTCCGACATATCGTCTTCGCCCTCAAGTTTCACGAAACCGCCAAATGGTATCGCACGCAAAACATAAAGTGTTTCTTTTCCTTGTTTTTTCAAAATTGCCGGGCCGAATCCGATGGAAAATTCATGCACAAGCACACCAACGGATTTAGCCGCAATAAAATGCCCAAATTCATGTGTTATTATTATAATCATGAATATTACAATCGTTAATATTACAGTAACCAATTTTTACCTCCTGTTCTTTCTTACCTCTCGGTCTGTTTCTATCAATTCATCAAGCGTCGGATTTTTTATAACACAATGTTCCGACATTGTCTTTTCTATAATATTGCTGATTTCACCGAATTTTATTTCACCGTTCAAATATTTTTCGACTGCGATTTCATTTGCCGCATTCATGGCACACGGCATGGTTCCGCCTGTTTTTATTGCTTCAAACGCCAGCCGTAAACACGGAAAAGTTTTTAAATCCGGTTTGTCAAACGTAAGTGTTTGAACCTCAAACAAATCAAGTTCTTTCATCCCGCAATATCTGCGATTCGGATATTGCAGTGCATATGCTATCGGAAGTTTCATATCAGGCACAGAAAGCTGTGCTATAACCGCATTATCCTCGAATTGTACCATTGAATGAATAATACTCTGTCGATGAACCAGCACACATATATCCTCAGGATTTACCCCGAAAAGCCATGAAGCCTCAATAACCTCAAGCCCTTTGTTCATCATACTTGCACTGTCTACCGTAACTTTTGCACCCATATTCCAGTTTGGGTGTTTGAGTGTACTTTCTACCGAAGCATTAAAAATTTCGTCACGCGTTTTACCAAAGAACGGTCCTCCCGATGCCGTGAGCAATATTTTTTTTATTTTATTCGGATACCCCTGCAAAGCCTGAAACACTGCCGAATGTTCGCTGTCAACCGGCAAAATTTTCACATTTTTTTCTTCCGCAAGCGGCATTATCACACTGCCTGCCGCAACAAGCGTTTCTTTATTCGCAAGTGCGATATTTTTTCCGGCTTTAATTGCCTGTTCGGTAGGTATAAGTCCGCTTATGCCGACAACCGACGTAACCACGGTATCTGCCGATGTATCTGCCGCGCATTCAACAATTCCGTTTTCCCCCGAAAGTACTTTTATATTTGTATCGGCGAGTGCAATCTTCAGTTGTTTTGCCGCTTCTTCGTTTTTCATCGCAATTTTTTCCGGTTTATATTTTCTTGCCTGATGTTCCATAAGTTCGGCATTGGTATTTGCTGTGAGCGCACATATATTTATATCGGGATTCAAATCCGCAACCTCAAGCGTTTGCGTTCCGATTGACCCTGTAGACCCAATTATTGCTATATTATTCATATTATTCCTCCGAAATTTCAAAGGGGTGCGGTATTATTTCCACACCCCCGTTTTTCTTTTAATGTACTATGGGTAAAATCCCGTTCAAAAAATATACTGTCGGCGCAACAAACAAAATACTGTCAAATCTGTCGAGCACACCGCCATGCCCCGGCATAATTTTACCGTAATCTTTAATGCCGAGTTCGCGTTTTACAAGCGATGCCGATAAATCGCCAATCTCGCCCGCAACAGCCGCCGTAACAACATTTATTATTATATTCACGGAATTCAATTCTATTCCGCTGTATACACATTGCATTACATATTTATAAACAAATATTGCAATAACCGAACACAATATTCCTCCGACAGAGCCTTCAATTGTTTTTTTGGGGCTTAAGTTCGGCGCAAGCTTGTGTTTACCGAACGCCCTGCCGATAAAATATGCACCGCTGTCTGTCACAAATGCCGCAATAAGCACAAAAAACAACATTCCCATTCCGTATTTGAGTTTCAGCATATTTTCAAGATAATGAAACCCAAGTGATATATACAGCGTTGAAAACAAAGCTGTACAAACCGTGTTAAACTTTATTTCGTTATGGTTAAAAACAGCCGCGGCAAAAAAAAGTATAACCGATATGCTCACAACCGTTCCGATATATGCTTCGGCAAAAATAACCGCAAGTGCGGTAATCGCCCCGATAACACAAAGTGATTTATGTTTTGTGATACCGAGCGGTTTATACATTTCCGCCAATGCGACAACCGTTAAAGCCGCAATAACATAAACAGCAATTTTTATATTCAATACGCTGTTTACATACAACACCGCAAAAAGCAGCAATATTGCCACAGCTGCACTTATCAATCTTTTCGACATAATTTTTCTCCTTAACCCGATAAGGTTTTTATGTAGTTATACGCCGCCGAATCTGCGGCTACGCTTTTGATAATCAAAAATAGCTCTGTCCATATCCTTGGGCGTAAAATCGGGCCAGCAAAGTTTATCAAACCAAAACTCGCTGTATGCGGCCTGCCACAGCAAAAAATTGCTCAATCGCTGTTCTCCGCTCGGTCTTATGATTATATCCGGCGGTTCAATCCCCCCGGTGTATAAATTATCATCAATCAACTGCTGTGTAATCTCAGGATTTTCCCCGTTTTTAATTTTCTCCGCAATCTTTTTCACAGCCGCCGTAATTTCTTCTCTGCCGCCGTAATTCACCGCAAGATTGAGAATCATACCCTTGTTGTTTTTTGTCATTTCTTCAACCTCTGCCATTTTTATGCGAATATCCTCGCGAAGCGGTTCGCGGTTGCCGATTATCCTGACTTTATTATCTCTGCCGGCAAGTTTTTTGTCTGCATCGCAAAGATATTCATACAGCAAATCCATAAGAGCATCAACCTCTTCTTTCGGTCTTTTCCAGTTTTCGGTCGAAAAGGCATATGCCGTAAGCACTTTTATACCTATACTGCTGCAATAATCCGCAATTTCACGCAAGGTTTCGGCACCGGCGGCATGCCCGGCTTTTCGGTCTAAACCTTTGGACTTTGCCCATCTGCCGTTCCCGTCCATGATTATGGCTATATGCTTTGGCAAATTATTTTTATCAATTTCAACTTTCTTAATAAAAATCTGCCGGTACGCGGAATATATCTTTTTTAAAAACGATAAATTCATCATATTGCCATTAATTCTTTTTCTTTTGCATCAAGAAGCACGTCGACTTTTTTTACGTATTTATCGGTTAAATCCTGCACGTCTTTTTCTGCCGATTTAACATCGTCCTCTGTAATCTCATTGTTCTTTTTCATTGTTTTGAATATATCCATGCCGTCGCGTCTGATATTTCTTATGGCAACTTTACCTGCCTCTGCCATTTTTTTAATATCTTTTACAAGCTCTTTTCTTCTTTCCTCTGTAAGCGGCGGAAAATTAAGTCTAATCACTTTTCCGTCGTTGTTGGGATTGATGCCCAAATCAGACATATTTATCGCTTTTTCTATATCTTTGAGCGCATTCATATCCCACGGCTGAATCACTATCATATGTGCTTCGGGAACAGAAACGCTTGCCAGCTGTGTAATCGGAGTAGGTGCTCCGTAGTATTCAACCTTAACGGAATCAAGCACGGCAGGATTGGCTCTTCCGGCTCTTACCGCCGCAAAGTCGTTTACCAAAGAATTTATTGATTTTTCCATCTTGCTTTCTATTTCTTTAAGTTTTTCTTTCATATACATTACCTCCGTTATTTAACTATTGTACCGATTTCTTCACCCATTACAGCTTTCAATATGTTTTCGGGTTCATCAAGTCCAAATACACGTATCGGAATATTGTTATCCATACAAAGACTTGTTGCCGTTGAATCCATAACACCCAAACCTTGATTTAAGACATCTATATATTTAAGTTCGGTATATTTTTTTGCATTCGGATTGATGTTCGGGTCACTGTCATATACAGCATCAACTTTTTTTGCAAGCAAAATCACTTCCGCATTCACCTCTGCCGCTCTCAGTGCCGCGGCGGTATCGGTCGAGAAAAACGGGTTTCCCGTGCCGCATCCGAAAATAACCACTCTGCCTTTTCTCAAATGACTTTCGGCTCTGCCTCTTATATACGGTTCTGCAATTTGACGCATTTCTATTGCCGTTTGAACCCTTGTCGGAACACCCGAACGTTCAAGTGCGTCTTGCATTGCAAGTGCATTCATAACCGTTGAAAGCATACCCATATGGTCTGCTCTTGTTCTCTCCATGTTTGTGCCCTCTCTGCCGCGCCAGAAATTTCCGCCGCCGACAACCATGGCAACTTCAACACCGTTATCGGTCACCTTTTTTATAACCTGAGATATTTCTTCCAGCACCTCTTGATTAAGACCGAATCCTTTTTTTCCGGCAAGTGCCTCGCCGCTTAATTTGAGCAATACCCTTTTGTATTTTGGCTGCATATTGTCATTCCCTTTCTTTAAATAATATCGGTATATTTTTGTTTTTATGCAATTTTTTCTTATTTTTCAAAAAAGAGGAACACAAATCATGCGTCCCTCTTTGATTTTACTCAGCCGATTTACCTGCCATTTTTTCAACTTCAGCCGCAAAGTCGTCCTCACGTTTTTCAAGACCTTCGCCTTTTTCAAAACGAACATAGTCTTTAATTTCAATTTTTCCGCCGATGTCTTTACCTTGTTGTTC
>CAYQKW010000009.1:0-47554 GCA_964418245.1 uncultured Oscillospiraceae bacterium | reverse complement strand
GAGGTTGCCGCATATATGGCAAAAAGAATGCCGAAAATCGGCGGTGTATTTTTACAGGCAGAAAGCGAAATTGCCGCAATCAACATGGTAATCGGCGTTTCTTCAACAGGCAAAAGAGTAATGACCTCAAGTTCAAGCCCCGGAATATCGCTCAAGAGCGAAGGGCTTTCATATCTTGCCGGTTGTGATTTGCCGGCACTTGTTGTAAATGTGCAGAGAGGCGGTCCGGGACTCGGCGGTATTCAGCCCTCGCAGTCAGATTATTTCCACGCAACGCGCGGTGCCGGACACGGCGATTTCCACATGATAGTTCTTGCACCGGATTCCGTTCAGGAAATGGTTGACCTCACCTTTAAAGGATTTGACCTTGCGGATAAATACAGAATGACAACAATGATTCTTGCCGACGGTACAATGGGTCAGATGATGGAACCCGTGAGTCTTGATATGGGCGAAGTTAAACAATACGACAAACCGTGGGCACTTACGGGAACAAAAGGCGAAAGAAAACACAACATAGTAAACTCGCTTTTCTTAAAACCGGAAGAACTTGAAATCGAGAATTTCAAAAGATATGAAAGATATAACAAAATAGCGGAAACCGAAGTTATGTATGAGGAATATAAAATGGAAGATGCCGAAATATGCATAGTTGCATTCGGTGTTGCCGCACGTGTATCTCAGAACGCTATTGACGAAGCAAGAAAACAGGGCATAAAAGTCGGTATGATAAGACCTATAACACTTTGGCCGTTCCCGAAAAAGGTTCTTTTTGACGCCGCGGATAAAGTTAAAGCATTTGTTTCCGTGGAGCTTTCGATGGGTCAGATGATTGAAGATGTTGAACTTGCAATACGCTGCAAAAAACCGGTACTTCTGTGTAACAGAGCCGGCGGCATGATTCCGGGAACAAAAGATGTTCTTGCAAAAATTAAAGAGGCAGATAACTTAGGAGGTGCAAGATAATGAAAGTTTTTGAAAAACCAAAAGCATTAACAGACGCTCCGCTCCACTACTGTCCGGGATGTACTCACGGAATAATACACAGGCTTGTTGCGGAAGCTATAGACGAACTTGGAATAGAAGGCCGCACAATCGGTGTTGCTTCGGTTGGATGTTCCGTATTTTCATATAATTATTTTGCCTGCGATATGGTTCAGGCGGCTCACGGAAGAGCTCCGGCTGTTGCAACGGGTGTGAAACGTTCGGATAAAAACAACATCGTATTCACATATCAGGGCGACGGCGACCTTGCCGCAATCGGTACTGCGGAAACGGTTCATTCGGCGGCAAGAGGTGAAAATATTACGATTATCTTCGTAAACAATGCCATATACGGTATGACGGGCGGTCAGATGGCTCCGACAACTTTGCCGGGTCAGGTTACGCAGACATCACCGTACGGCCGTGATGTTGAGATTGCCGGTTATCCGGTTAAAGTATGCGAAATGCTTTCACAGGTTGACGGTGCATATTACCTTGAAAGAGTTGCCGTGAACAACGTTAAAAACATAAAGAAAGCAAAAGCCGCAATCAAAAAGGCTTTTCAGAATCAAATAGACGGCAAAGGCTTCTCGCTTGTTGAAGTTGTTTCAACTTGCCCGACAAACTGGGGCGTATCGCCTGACGAAGCACTTAAATGGGTGGATGAAAAAATGATACCGTATTATCCGCTCGGAGTTTACAAAGATAAAGATAAGGGGGCAGAGTAATATGGGCAAACAAATTCTTATTGCCGGATTCGGCGGACAGGGCATTCTTTTTTCCGGTAAATTTCTTGCAACCGCCGGGCTTTTGCAAGAGATAAACGTGAGCTGGCTTCCGTCATACGGGCCGGAAATGCGCGGCGGTACGGCAAATTGCAGTATTATATTGAGTGAAGAAAAAATCGGTTCTCCCATAGTTTCAAATCCCGATATTTTAATTGCAATGAATGCTCCGTCGCTCGAAAAATACGAAACCGAAACCGTTTCGGGCGGTCAGATTTTCATCGACAGTTCTCTCATAGACAAAAAGGTTGACAGAACAGATGTTGAAGCATATTATATCCCGGCAACAAAAATGGCATCCGACGAGGGGCTTGACGGGTTGGCAAACATGATTATGATTGGTCATATGCTGAAAAAAAGCAATGTCGTTCCTTATGAATATGTTGAAGCTGCAATGAAAAAAATTGTTTCGGCAAAAAAACAAAATCTTTTTGACCTTAACATGAAAGCTGTTGAACTGGGCTATAACTATTAATTTTTATACGCACGGGAACTTTATGTTTTTTTAAACGGAAAGGTGGTAAAAAAATGACAGAACAGTTACGTGAAATTGGGATGCGGCTTGCCGCATTGAGGGATATTTTTGATATATCAACAAAAGACATGGCAGAAAAACTCGGAATAAGCGAAGAAGAATATATTGCATACGAAAACGGCAAAAACGATTTTTCATTCAGTTTTTTATATAACGCGGCACAGATATTTAATGTTGACGTGCTTGATATAATGAGCGGAGACTCGCCAACTCTTTCAACCTGCTGTGTCGTAAAAGCCGGTCACGGCTATGAGGTCACAAGAAACAAAGCATATGATTACAGACATCTTGCATATACTTTCAGAGCCAAAAAAGCCGAACCGTTTCTTGTTACCGTTGAGCCGGGCGATAAAACCCCCACGCTCCACGGTCATGATGGGCAGGAATTTAATTATATGATTTCCGGTAAAATGATGTTCTTTATCGGTGACATATCTTATGAACTTGAGCCGGGCGACAGCGTATATTTCGACTCGTCCGTGCCTCATGCAGAAAAAGCAATCGGAAATGAACCGGCATCGTTTATTGCGGTTGTTATCAAGTAATCGGAGGGTTTCAGATGACTATATATGAAAAATTCACGGGCAGAAACAGAGATTCTTTCACATCTTTGGAAGACGCCCGGCAAAATTACAAATTAACTTATAAAGATAATTTTAATTTTGCATATGACGTAATAGACGAACTCGGAACGAACAAACCGGACAAGCTTGCCATGGTATGGGTATCTAACGAGGGCGAAGAAAAACGTTTTACATTTAAAGATTTAATGCTTGAATCGAACAGAGCCGCCAATTATTTTACGCATTTAGGTGTGAAAAAAGGCGACAGAGTTCTGCTTGTGCTGAAAAGAAGCTACTATTTTTGGTTTTGCATTTTGGGGCTGCACAAAATAGGTGCAATTGCCGTTCAGGCAACAAATATGCTCAAGGCAAAAGACTATGTTTACCGCTGTAATGCCGGAAAAATCGGCTATGTCGTTATAACCGGCGACGGCACCTGCACCGAAGACTTTGACGAAGGCGCGGCAAAATGCGAAACCGTTAAACTTAAACTTGTCACAAAACACAAAAAAGTTGACGGCTGGGTTGATTTTGAAGAGGGCTTTGCAAAAGAAAGCACAGAATTTGAACGTGTTGAAACAAAGGTAACCGATTTGATGCTGATGTCTTTTTCATCGGGAACGACCGGATACCCAAAGATAATCACTCACGACTACCGCTATCCGCTCGGTCATATTATGACGGGCGTGTTCTGGCACAGGGTTGTTGACGGCGGACTGCATTTCACAATATCCGATACCGGCTGGCTTAAATCTCTTTGGGGAAAACTTTACGGGCAGTGGTTCGGTGAAAGCGCTGTGCTTGTATACGATTTTGATAAATTCCACGGCGATGATATTTTATCGAAACTGGAAAAATACAAAGTGACAACTTTCTGCGTTCCGCCGACAATGTACAGATTTATGCTTCAAAGCGATGTAACAAAATATGACTTGTCGTCGCTTGTACATTGCTGTACCGCCGGTGAAGCACTCAATCCGGAGATATTCAATAAATGGAAAGAAGCAACAGGGCTTGAAATTCACGAGGGTTTCGGTCAGACAGAAACACCGCTCATAATCGCAACTCTCTATCCGTGGACAAAGCCCACACCCGGAGCAATCGGATATTCGGTTCCCGGTTTTGATGTACATATTCTGGATGCTGATGACAATCACTGCCAAAGAGGAACAACGGGAGAGATTTGTATTACGGCAGAAAGCCTTGAAAACAAGCCTGACGGTCTTTTCTGCGGATATAACATGAGCAAAGAAGAAACGGCGCGCGCACTGCACGACGGATATTATCACACCGGCGATACCGCATATCGCGATGAATACGGCAAATTCAGATATGTCGGCAGAAACGATGACGTAATAAAATCCTCCGGCTACAGAATCGGACCTTTCGAGATTGAAAGTGTCATGCTTGAACACCCGGCGGTGCTTGAGGTTGCCGTAACCGGTGTTCCCGACCCTGTCAGAGGGTTTAACGTTAAAGCAACTGTTGTGCTTCAAAAAGGATATACGGGTTCCGATGAACTCGTGAAAGAACTTCAGACGTATGTCAAAACAAATACAGCACCGTATAAATATCCGCGAATTGTTGAGTTTGTACCTGAACTCCCGAAAACAATCAGCGGTAAAATACGACGTGTTGAAATTCGCGACAACGATATGAAAAAATATAATTAGTGGTTAGCTGTTAGCGATCAGAACCGTAGGGGCAGGGCTATGCTCTGCCCGTCAATCCCTGCATAAACTTAATCCGCGGCACAGTCCCGTAAGGTTGATACGTCAACGTGGGTTGTGCCGTTTTTTCGGGCGGACAGGGTCGTCCGCCCCTACTGACTAACCACTTCTGTAAATATATTCGTTGCCTCTTGACAAAATCAATAAAATATGATATAATACATGTAATAAAAATTTCATGAAAGGGGTCGGGCAACCATGTCGAATACGCGAATTACCAATATATATATATATATATATATTGCCTGTTTGCGCCGTTTGCTCAACCTTCTTCTTGATTTTTAAATATACTGTAAAAACGCACTTATACAGACACGGTAATTTGCCGCGTCCGTATAAGTGTGTCTTTTTTTTTTGGGGGTGACGTAAAAAAACATATGCACAAACCCCGTAAGGGCAGATGTTAGATGTTAGCTGTGGAATTGTCAAAATATGTGCAATTTCCAATCAACTCCACACTAATCACTAATCCCCGTAGGGGCGGATAATATCCGCCCGTTCCTCGGCAATGTACCAATTAAAAAAGAAAGGAAGAAACCCGAATGAATTTCAAAAAACTTTTTTCCGCCGTTCTTGCGTCGGCGGTTCTTGTCGGCACGGTCAACTTTCCGTGTCTTGCGGCAACACAAAACGAATATACGGTAAACGGGCTCGAAATTTTGAGCGAAGACTTCAAACCGCTTAAATCAATTGCATATTCCGAACCTGTTGCCGTTCACGCAAGCATAACAAAGAATACATATTCCGACACCGCCGCCGTAACGGCAGTTGCTTCGTACAACGCAAACGGCAGTCTTGCGGAACTCAAAGCCTTTCGCGGCAGCGGCTTTTCGGCTGGTCAAACCGCCGGTATTTACACAACGTTCAACGCCCTTGCAAACGGCAGTATTAAAGCCTTTGTCTGGGAAAGTTTAAATTCGGCAAAACCGCTTTCAAACTCTGTTAAAAAAGATTTTGCGGATTTTCTCACACCAATATCCTACGGCGATACAACCGACAGAATACGCATACGCGGATATGTTGCGGCTGTTGCGGATGGCAAAGCAAAAATTGAGATTGACCAAAGATATGACAGCGATGTTTGTGCATGGCAGATTTCGTCCGGTACGGTTTATGCCGATACAAACGGATTTAATTTATCTGTCGGTACATCTGCGGAACTTATGCTCGGCGGATACCCGGCAAGCAACAAGATTCTTGCCGTGAACGAAAATTACGGTTCGGCAGAAAACATCATGCTTGCAAGCGTTCGCAATGAATATTACGAAATAAACGGTATCACCGTTTCAAAAGCGGACGGTTCGGCTGTTACGGAACTCAAAAAAGGCGATTCCGTATACGGCGGTGCATATTTCACAAGAACAGATGCCACCACCTATAAAGAACCGTATCTTTCGCTGGAACTGCGCGGCGGCGACAACACGCTTATTGACAGCGTTATTGTGAACACAGACGAAATGAACTATAATCAAATGATTTATTCTTCTTTCATGTTCACCGTTCCGGAGAATTTTGAAAATTGCTTTATTCTTGCCTGTGTATATGACGGTGCAGACTGCGCAACCGCACTTTCATCACAGACGAAAAAATCTCTTGCGGATTTCAGCGGAATCGATATTACAAAAAACACAATCAAAATTCGCGGCAGATTTGCCGAAAAGAAAGTCTCGTCGGTTGTGTTCGGCGTAACGGAAGCACTTGTTCCCGTGAACGGCGTGAAACGCTGGACAACCGATTTTAAAGATTACGTTTCGGAAACCTGCACAATACAAATTCCAAGCTACTGCACAGTGAATATCGACGAACTGCTCGGTTACGAAGCATTGCTTGAAGTTGAGATTTCCGACGGCAAAATTATTTTGATTAATGCCGAAAAAATCGACAGCGACTATTCGGACGTTGTTGATGAAAGCGAAATTTTGACAACGGCACCGGCGGCGGATTATACACAGGCACTCAACGTGCTTTCTTCGCTCGACATTGCGGACAATACCGATATTGACAAACAGTTCACACGCGGAATGCTTGCGGAACTTTTGTGCAAGATAAGCGGATATGCGGATTATGCCGCAACCAATGCCGACACGGCAAAATTCACCGATGTTGAATCGGGAACGGTACTGAACGGCTGGTGCGTTGCCGCAGATAAGCTGGGATTTGTTCCCGGATATGCCGGCGGAACTTTCAAGCCGAACAAAGCCATGAAATATGCGGATATATTGACCGCAATTCTCAATTGTTTGGGATATACAGACGAAACGAACGTTACTGCAAAAGCGGCAAGCATTGGGCTCTGCACCGGGGTTTCCGCCGCAGATGACAATGCATTGACAAAGGGAACGGCACTTGTTTTGATATACAACGCGCTTGAAATACCTATGGTTGAAAAAAGCGGCACAACATACGCTTCTCTCGGAGTTCTTCCGCTGAACATGATGAACATCGTTAAATTCGAGGGTATCATTGAAGCCACCCCTGTTTCGGACGAGAGTATTATACCGGGCAAAGTTAAAGTTAAATACGAAAGACAGATTACAGCTGTTAAAGACAGCCTTACGGCACAGAAATATTACATGGGTATTGCCGAAGAAAAAGCTAATCCGTCCGATGTATACGGCGGTTCAACATCCGGTAACGCAGGTAACAACTACTACAAATATAAAACAGCTACAATCAATGCTGACAGCCGCATAAAATCCGCAGCGGAATCTTATCTTGATTACAACGTGGTTATGTACGTTAAAAATGCGGATTCCGCAAATGCAACGCTGACGGCGGTATATCCCACGGATGGCAAAAACAAAAGCGTATCGTTCAGGGCAAAAGACCTGAATATGAGCTATTCGGCAACGAATTACAGAGCCGATTACAATGGTTTCGTTACGGGTACAATCGGCGTATATACCGATAAAGAAACCGAAGAAACAGAAAAATACGACATCGAAATCTCTAAAGTTTATGTAAACGGCAGAGAACAGGATCTTGACGGTACAACGATTGATGATGTTGCTAAAAGAAAAGCAATTCTTGACAAATATCTCGATGATACCGAAACAACCGAAATAAAACTGCTGAACAACACATTGAGTGATGTATATAACATTGCATATATCACAGCAAACATTGACGTAGTTGTTGAAACAATCAACGAGAAAACAACAACAATCGTTGGTAAATCTTCTGATATAGCAAGCAGACTTTATCCAAAAGTTATATTCGACGAAGACGAATACAGCGGCAGATTCTCTTTTGTCAAAGACGGAAAACCGGCAGCATTTTCGGATATTAAAGAGGACGATGTGCTGAGCATTGCAGGTTATATAAACAGTAATAAAGAACTTGAATACGGTGTTGTTACAATCACATCCGAAAGGGCAGAAGGTCTTGTTTCTTCTTACGACACAGAAGGCAACACAATCACAGTCGGCGGAAAAACGTATAATTGCAATAACTTTATCTACGGTCATCTCGGAATGGTCGGTTCTTCAGGAATCAAACTCGGTGATGAAGTTTCGCTTTATGTGAACGCTCTCGGTTATGTTGTTGATATAGACCGTACATACTCCGCACGAAACCTGAGCTACGGTTTTGCAACAAAAATCGTTAAATCTACAGGTGTTGAAGGCACATGGCAGATAAGAATCCTCACAACAGACGGAACATGGTCAACTTATGACTTTGCTTCAAAAGTTAATTTCGAGGGTAACGGTGCAACAACAGTGTCGAACTTAACCGATTGGGATATGGCTACTAAGCTTGGTGCTACTGTGGCAGGCACAACACTTGTTAAAAATGCTGTTATAGCTTATGAGACAAACTCTTCTAACGAAATCAACAAAGTATATGTTAATGCTACAACAAACACAGAAGATACATTCAACTATGCTCATATCTACGGTAAAGAATATATTGAATCCACCGGTGCTTTTGACGGTGTATACCTCAACGACGACACCGTAATCTTCAGTTATAAAACGGGTGTTTACCTTACGGATGTAATTGATGAAGACGATATTGTTGTTGCAAAGAAAGATTCTCTTATAAACAGAAACGCTTATACCGCAACTGCTTACGGTCTTGATGACGATTACTATGCAAAAGTTGTTTGCGGCGAAGGTCTTGTCGGCGAAATCGCTCTCAACGGCGATTTCTTTGTAATATCCGGCAAAACAATCACACTGGACGCAGACGGCAATACCGGCTATGAATTGACGGGATATGTGAACGGTGAAAAGACTACCGTATTTGTTGACGCGGCCGACACATCGGTTTTCGATGTCGATTACAGTTCAGGTCGTACCCCGACATTCACAACATACACAAGTCCGTCAAGCCTTGCAAAAGGTGATGTTATAATTTACAACACAATAAACGGCAAAACGGATACAGTTTACAGACTTGTACAAGCATCCGCCCTTAAAGATAATTCATCACGGAACGGGCTTAAATATACAATTGACGGCAACATTAAACTTGCCGAATTTGAAGCCGCCGGCAACACGTATTCCTTCTACTGCGGTTTTGCATATAACAAAAACGGCAGTAACCTCAAACTTGCCGACAGTGCCGATGGCACAACCGCTGTAAATGTTTTCGCAAGTTCCGACGTTGCAGGTGCAACTGTAGGCTTGTTCTCAAGCAAAGTTAAAGTTCAATCCGCAACAGCCGGCGATGTGCAGTACGACCACACAGGCGACGGTTACGGCGACATGGTATTCGTCCGTGCAGTGAATGATATAATTATGGAAGATATTGTTATTTACAAATCCGCTAAAGCACCTGAAATTCAACAACCCGACCCGAAACCGGAAGTTAATGTACAATATGGTTTTGCAACAAAAGTTGTTAGGTCAACGGGAGTTGAAGATAAATGGCAGATAAGAATGCTTACAACCGACGGAGAATGGAAAACTTTTGACTTTGCCTCAAACGTTAGCTTTGACGGTAACAGTGCGGAATACGTAATTTCACCGGATTTCGATATGAAATCAAAAATGCGTGCAAATATCGCAAGCGGTGAAACGGTTCTTAAAAACGGTATTATAGCTTACGACACAAACACTGATGGTGACATCAACAAAATATATGTTACAGTTTCCGCAACCCCCGGTGATGTATTCAATTGTATTGATATAAACGACAAAGCTTATACTATTGAAATGCTGGGTGGCACGTGCCTTAGCGATGATACTGCAATATTCAGTTATACACCGGGTATTGATTTCTCAAATATAATAGCCGAAAAGGATATTGAGGTTGTTAAGAAAAGTGAACTTGTAACAGGAAAAAGATACACGGCAACAGCATATGGTCTTGATAATAACTATTATGCAACTGCTGTTTTCGGCGAGGGTCTTGTTGGTGAAATTGATCTCAACGGCGACTTCTTTGTAATCAGCAACATAGCTATCACTACAAACGGTCGTTATGAATTAACGGGATATGTTTCAGGCGAAGAAACTAAAATAATTGTCGATAAAACGGATGCAGACATATTTGATATTTCCGCTGCCGGCTATATTGCATACAAAACACCTGTGTATGATGAGGTTATATCAATTGAAGACCTTGAAAAAGGTGATGTAATCTTGCATAGCACAATAAACGGTAAAACCAACAAAATTTACAAACTGTTGGATGCGTCGGCACTTTACGACGAAACCCAGATCGGAAGGCTTAAATATACAATTGACGGTAACATTAAACTTGCCGAATTTGAAGTCGGCGGCAACTACTATTGCTTCTATTACGGTTTTGCATATGACAGAAGCAGGAACACTCTAATACTCTCCGATAATGATTACTTCGCAATTAACCTCATGGCAAAAGCGGATATTCCGGCTGCAACCGTAGACTTGTTCTCAAGCAAAGTTAAAGTTCAATCCGCCACAGCGAGTGATGTGCAGTACGACCCCACAGGCGACGGTTACGGCGACACGGTATTCATTCGCACATTGAACGATACGATTGTTGAAGACGTTGTTATCTTCAAGTTCAACAATTGATTTTGATTTTATATTAAACATAGTCAACCTTTGAACTGTTGATTGTGCCGCGGTCATACAAGAAAAAACATCGGGCATTTGCACCCGATGTTTTTTTCTTTGCACCCTCCCCCTGACCGGCAACCCACAATAATCATATTTTTACAAATATTCCGCAGCTCGTATAACGCGAATCCGTTTCAATCCATGCAAAACACACATAATTTTGAAAAATACCAAATTTTTTTAATTTTACTATTGACATACGGAAAATTTTGTGATACAATATTTTTCAGCACACAGTGTGCCGTGATTTGAAAGTTTATACCAAAACTCATTTTTCAAAGATTGTGAGGGATAATTTTGATGAAAACCGCTACCGATACTCCGGTTTCGGAGCTTATAACAGATTCCGTATCTGAAAAAATAATCCGCGTAACCGAACGGCTTGTAACCGAAAAGGGAGCGGACGGAGTTTCCGTGAGCGAAGTTCTGCGCACACTCGGTGTTTCAAACAGAGTGTTTTACAATCGTTTTCACAATATTGACGAGGTTTTGAAAATTGTATATAAAAATCTTGTTGTTCGCATGAGAAAAAATATCCAGCTCGAAATTTCAGACGGCGAAGATTTTTTTGAATACGCAAGAAGCATCATTGTAAACAGCTTAACCGATACATATGATTTGAAAAAGAATTTCAGTCAATATACGTTTGAACACGATTCGATTTCCGAGGATAACCGCATATGGTGGACTTCAAAAATCAAACAGCTTTTTAATTACGGAATTGAAAAAGGTATTTTAAAAAGCGACCTTGACACCGATACGTTAAGCTATTTTTTATGGTGCTTGTGCCGCGGCTGTAATGCCGATGCTGTCAGTCGCAACTTAACAAAAGAAGAAGCGGCAAAATGCCTTTTGGCAGGCTTTGATTATTTTGTTGAGGGCGTAAAAGCTTAACAAAATTCATTTCAGCACAGTGTGTGCTGAATTTATGTGCAATATATGTTTTTTTCGATAGAATATTTCAGCACACTTTGTGCTGAACAGAAAGGAGGAACTCAAACCATGTCAATAAAAATCAGAGGAACGGGATATTATGTTCCTGAACATATCGTAACAAACGACGATTTGTCCGAAATGGTTGAAACCTCGGACGAATGGATAACTCAAAGAGTCGGTGTTAAACAAAGGAGAATATCAACGGGAGAAACTGCCGCCGATTTTGCGGTGAAAGCTGCCGAAAATGCTTTGAAATCAAGCGGCATAAAAGCCGAAGAGCTTGATTTGATAATAGCGGCAACAATATCTTCCGATACAATTTGTCCAACGGTTGCCGGCACGGTGCAAAAAGAAATCGGTGCGAACTGCCCGGCTTTCGATATTAACTCGGCGTGCAGCGGATTTTTATTCGCACTCGATACTGCTGCGGCTTATCTTATGCGTGACGATATAAACAAAGTTCTTGTTATGGGTGCGGAAAGAATAAGCAAGCTTACAAACTGGCAGGACA
The DNA here is from genome assembly GCA_964418245.1 of uncultured Oscillospiraceae bacterium. Lineage (GTDB taxonomy): Bacteria > Bacillota > Clostridia > RUG12999 > RUG12999 > CAKVOK01. The sequence goes on along the minus strand of CAYQKW010000009.1, from coordinate 35,460 downwards.
GAAGTACCTGTATTATTTTCGGTGACGGTGCCGGAGCGGCGGTTGTTGAAAAAGGAAGCGGATATTTATCTTCACGCATATATACGGCAGGCGGAGATGATGTTATAAGAATACCCAATTACAACACATCAACACCGTTTGCAAAATTTGCAGAAGAAATGCCGTATATCCATATGGAGGGGCAAAAAACCTTTAAATTTGCCGTAAACAGAATTACGGAGGATATTCGTATCACTGCCGAAAAAGCAAATATTGCGGTTGAAGATATTGATTTTATAATTCCGCATCAAGCAAACATAAGAATTATAGAATTTGCCGCAAAACGTTTGGGTGTTCCCATAGATAAATTCTATGTGAATATAGAAAAATACGGTAACACATCTTCTGCAAGCGTGCCTATAGCACTTGCGGAATTAAACGAAAGCGGACGTTTGAAAGAAGGGAATATAATCGCTCTTACGGCGTTCGGCGGCGGACTTTCGAGTGGCGCCTGCATCATCAAATGGTAAAAAAACAATAAAAAACAAAAAATTTTAGGAGGAAACAATCATGACATTGGAAAAAGTAAAAACAATTTTGGCGGAGCATCTTGAAATCGAGGAAAGCACAATAACAGAGGAAACAAGCTTCAAAGACTTGGGCGTTGATTCACTCGATACGGTTGAAATCCTTATGGAAATGGAAGACGAATTCGGCATTGAAATTCAGCCGGGAAGCGTTGCTTTAAACACCGTTAAAGATTTGGTTGAACATATTGATTCAAAAATCGGCTGATTGCCGTTGAAAGGGTGTGGGACTATGATTAATACACCGATTTGCGAAATTTGCAATATTAAATATCCCGTTTTTCAGGGAGGAATGGCTCACATATCCGATGCTGAACTTGCTGCCGCCGTATCTAATGCCGGCGGTCTTGGTATCATAAGTGCGGCAAGCGGAAATATTGAGTATATAAGCGAACAAATCGACAAAGCAAGAGAGCTTACCGATAAGCCTTTCGGCGTTAATATAATGCTTATGGGAAACAATGTGGAAGAAATCGCAAAGCTTGTTGCCGAAAAAAAAGTTCCTGTTGTTACAACAGGTGCAGGCAGCCCGGATAAATACATACGTATGTGGAAAGATGCAAATGTTAAAGTTATTCCGGTTGTTCCGTCTGTGGCAATCGCAAAACTCATGCAGCGCATGGGTGCTGATGCCGTTATTGCGGAGGGCGGAGAATCCGGCGGACACATCGGCGAACTTAATACAATGGCACTCGTTCCGCAGATTTACAGTGCGGTTGATATTCCGGTTATAGCAGCCGGCGGCATTGCTGACGGCAGAGGTATTGCGGCATCGTTTATGCTCGGTGCCTGCGGAGTTCAAATAGGAACAAGATTCCTTGCCGCAACAGAATGTAATATAAGCAGACAATATAAAGACAAAGTTTTAAAAGCAAAAGATACATCAACAATTGTTACGGGAAAACGCCTCGGTCACCCCGTGAGAAGCATAAAATCTCCGTTTTCACGCAATCTTGCGGCAGCGGAATATACTTCAATATCTGATGATGAACTCGACAGAATGGCAGTAGGTTCACTTCGTGCCGCCGTTGTGGACGGAGATGAGAAAAAAGGATGTTTTCTTGCCGGTCAGTGTGCCGGAATGGTAAACAAAGAGCAAAGTGTTGCGGAAATAATTGAAGAAATGTTTTCCGAAGCCGAAGATTTATTGATTGGAGCAAAACAATGGGTAAAATAGCATTTGTATTTTCGGGTCAGGGAGCACAATACAGCGGTATGGGAAAATCTTTGTATGAAGCCGACGGCACGGTTAAAGCCCTTTATGAAAGTGCCGAACAGATAAGACCCGGAACAATGGCACAGTCGTTTTACGGCGATGCCGAAGAATTGAAACAAACAGTTAATACACAGCCGTGTATGTATCTTGTTGAACTTGCCGCAGCTGCTGCATTGAACGCAAGAGGAATTTTTGCACAGGGTACGGCGGGATTTTCGCTCGGCGAAATTGCGGCACTTGCACACAGCGGAGCGTATTCCGTTACGGACGGATTTAAAATTGTTATGCAGCGTGCCAAATTCATGGACGAAGCGGCAAAAAAACACGATACCGCAATGTGTGCCGTTTTGAAACTCGACAGCGAAACAGTTAAAAATACGGTTAAAGAATATGAAGATTTATATGCCGTGAACTTCAATTGTCCCGGGCAGACGGTTGTGTCGGGCATAAAAAGCAGCATAGAAAAATATTCCGCAGAAGTGAAAGCATTGGGCGGCAGAGCCGTTCCGCTTGCCGTTAGTGCGGCTTTCCATTCTCCTTTTATGTCGGAGGCGGCGGATAATTTTGCCAAAGAACTTGAAAAATATTCAATAACGCTTCCCGAAACTCCTGTTTATGCAAACCTCACGGCAAAACCGTATTCGGGCAATGTTGAAGAAATGCTTTCACAGCAGATGAAAAGCCCCGTTAAATGGCAGGAAACAATTGAAAACATGATAAAAGACGGATTTACGGATTTCATTGAAGTCGGTCCCGGCAGAACACTCTGCGGACTTATGGGTAAAATTTCCAAAGACGTTAATACATATTCGGTTGAAAATGAAGAAACTTTACTTGCAACCATACAGGCGGTGAAAGAAAATGCTTAAAGGAAAAACAGCGGTTATAACCGGCGGTTCGAGAGGAATAGGAGCCGCAATCTGCGAAAAATTCGCCTCGCTCGGTGCAAACGTTGCGATTATTTATAACGGTAGCGAACAAAAAGCACTTGAAGTTAAAGAAAAAGTTCTCTGTTTCGGTGTTGATGCGGAATGTTACAAATGCAACGTTGCCGAATTTGAAGAATGCAAAAACACGGTGGCAGAAATAACAAAAAAATTCGGCGGTGCCGATATTTTGGTAAACAATGCCGGAATCACACGTGACAATCTTATAATTTCAATGAGCGAAGAAGAATTTGACAGCGTAATAAACACAAATTTAAAAGGCTGTTTTAATATGATTAAAGCATTGAGCCGTAATTTCATAAAGAAAAAATACGGTAAAATTATTAATATATCCTCGGTATCGGCACTTATGGGTCTTGCCGGTCAGGCAAATTATTCCGCTTCAAAAGCCGGAATAATAGCACTCACAAAATCCGTTGCCCGTGAACTTGCATCACGTAACATACGCTGTAATGCAATAGCTCCGGGATTTATTGCAACGGATATGACGGAAAATCTTCAAAACGATGATTTGATACAGCAGATACCGCTTAAATCGTGCGGTAAACCCGAGGATGTTGCAAATCTTGCCGCTTTTCTTGCGGACGATATCTCCGATTATATAACCGGAGAAGTTATAAGAATAGACGGCGGACTTGCGATGTAATAAAATTTACGGATTAAGGAGTGATTAAATGAGAAGAGTTGTTGTAACCGGAATGGGTGCCGTAACACCTCTCGGATGTAACGTACAGGATTTTTGGAATAATCTTGTTTCCGGAGTATGCGGCATTGATTTCATAACAAAATTCGACGCTTCCGATTTAAAAGCAAAACTTGCGGCGGAATTGAAAGATTTTGACCCAAGCTTATATATGGAAAAATCAGAAATAAGAAAAACGGATAATTTCGTTCGGTATGCCGTTTGTGCTGCGGCACAGGCAATGCAGGACAGTAATCTTTCCAGCAACATTGAACCGTCACGTCTCGGAGTGTATTTCGGTTCGGGCATAGGCGGATTCGATACGTTTGTAAACGAGCATAATACAATGATTCAGCGCGGACCTCAGCGTGTTTCGCCGCTTTTCATACCCAAAATGATTTCAAATATGGGTGCCGGAAATATCGCCATTAAATTCAACGCAAAAGGACCTTGCGTATCTGTTTCGACAGCTTGCGCAACAGGCACAACGGCAGTCGGCGAAGCATATCGTGCCATTAAGCATGGATATACGGACGCTGCCATTGCCGGAGGAAGCGAAGCCGCAATATCTCCGCTCGCAGTTGCCGGATTTGTAAATTGTATGGCACTTTGCGAAAGCGAAGATAAAACACGTGCATCAATTCCGTTTGATAAAGAAAGAAACGGTTTCGTTATGGGCGAAGGTGCCGGAGCTTTGATTTTGGAAGAATACGAACACGCAGTAAAACGTGGTGCCGAAATTTATGCCGAAGTATGCGGATACGGAAGCACCTGCGATGCGTTCCACGTAACTTCTCCCGATGTTGAAGCCGAATCCTCGGCTGCCGCAATTGCGGATTGCATAAAAGAATACGGTGCAGATATAAATGCGGAAGAAATATATTTCAACGCACACGGAACAAGTACACCGCTTAACGACAAAACGGAAACAAAAGCTCTTAAAAAAGCTTTCGGCGACGATGCATACAAAATTCACATCAGTTCCACAAAATCAATGACGGGTCATCTGTTGGGTGCTGCCGGTGCTATAGAAGCAATAGCCGCAATACAGGCTTTAAGATATAACACCGTTCCTCCTACAATAGGATTTAAAGAAGCTGATGCAGAATGCGATTTGAATTACACACCTAACAATGCGGTTAAAACAGAACTTAAGCTCGCACTTTCAAACTCGCTCGGTTTCGGCGGTCATAACGCTTGTGTTGCTTTTGCAAAAGCGGAGGATTGATTTTGATATGAACAAAGAAGAAATAATGAAAATACTTCCGCACAGAGATAATATGCTTTTGATTGACGAAGCGGAATTTAAAGACGGAAAAGCATTCGGCAAAAAGAAAATAACGGGCGACGAATGGTTTTTAAAAGGGCATTTCCCCGGAAACCCAATTGTTCCCGGCGTTATTCTTTGCGAAATTCTCGCACAATCAGTGTGCGTGTGTCTTGCGGACAGCATGGAGGGCGACAAGCTCACGCTTTTCACCGGGCTTAATAAAGTGAAGTTTAAAAACAGCGTGAAACCGGGAGATTTGTTTGAAACCGAATGTGTTATAACAAAAGAGCGTCCGCCGTTCTATTTTGCCGAGGGCAAAGGATATGTTGACGGCAAGCTGTGCGTATCGGCAGAATTTTCATTTGCCGTTACGGATAAAAACGAATAATCGAAATGAGGATTTCTATGTTTGGTAAATTTTTTAAATCCGCAGCGGCAAAAACAAAAACCTGCAAAGCCTGCGGAACCGAAACAAAATACGGTGAACTTAAAGAAAACAATATGATATGCCCGACTTGCGGTGCATATTTCAGAATGAACGCACGTGAACGAATAAACCTTATCTGCGACACGTTTGAAGAATACGACAACGACCTCACCGGCGGCAATCCGCTCAATTTCCCGAATTACGAAGAAAAACTCGCTGCTGCCGAAAAAGCAGGCGGCGACAAAGAATCCGTAATTTACGGCACTGCGGAAATAAACGGCGAAAAAGCGGTTGTATTTGCGATGAATTCCGAATTTATGATGGGAAGTATGGGTACTGTTACGGGCGAAAAAATAACACGTGCTTTTGAACTTGCAACCGAAAAAAAACTTCCGGTTGTGGGATTCACCTGTTCAGGCGGTGCAAGAATGCAGGAGGGTATACTTTCGCTTATGCAAATGGCTAAAGTCAGCGGAGCGGTTAAATATCACGGTGATGCCGGACTTTTATACATAACCGTGCTTACAGACCCGACCACCGGCGGTGTTACGGCAAGTTTTGCCATGCAAGGCGATATAATCATTTCCGAACCCAAAGCTCTTGTGGGATTTGCCGGTGCAAGAGTTATCGAACAGACAACGGGCGAAAAGCTTCCGCAAGGATTTCAGCGTGCAGAATTTTTGCTCGAACACGGATTTGTTGATGCCATTGTTGAACGTAGCGAGCTTAAATCAATAATTTACAAATTGATTAAAATGAACAAATCGGCAGAAAGGGGTGCTTGACGTGAACGCATACGAAAGAGTTATGGCGGCACGAGATTCCAAAAGAAATCTCGGTGCATTTTACATATACAATATTTTGGATGATTTTATAGAACTTCACGGCGACAGAAATTTTGCCGATGATGCGGCAATAGTCGGCGGCATAGGTATGCTTAACGGAACGCCCGTAACCGCAATCGCAATGGAACGAGGAAACTCAATTCAAGAACGTATGAAACGTAATTTCGGCTGTCCGAGTCCGGAGGGATACAGAAAAGCCTTAAGACTTATGAAACAGGCGGAAAAATTCAAACGTCCCGTTATATGTATAATAAACAGCAGCGGTGCTTATTGCGGAATAACTGCCGAAGAACGAGGACAGGGTCAGGCAATTGCGGAAAATCTTATGCAGATGATGACGCTTAAAACTCCCGTGATTGCAATTGTTGCCGGTGAGGGCGGCAGCGGCGGAGCATTGGCACTTTCCGTTGCGGATAAAATCATTATGCTTGAAAATGCCGTATATTCCGTTATTTCTCCCGAAGGATGCGCAAGCATACTTTGGAAAGATGCGAAGCAGGCTCCGGCAGCGGCGGAAGCTCTCAAGCTTACGGCACAGGATTTATATGAACTTAAAATAACCGATGAAGTTATTGCGGAGGACGGAAAAACTCCCGAGCAAATCTGCGAAAATCTCAGAAATGAGCTTATAAAATCAATAAACGAACTTAAAGCAAAATCCGAAAAAGATATGCTGGCGGAAAGATATAACAAATTCAGAAAAATCGGTTCGTATAAATAAACATTTATTTGGAAATTATACTTGACAAATACATAAAAATATGGTAAAATATTTGTATAATATAGATTCCAAGAAATGAGTTGAGCAACCATGTTAAACACGCAAATCACCAATATATATATATATATATAGCTTGTTTACAGCGTTTGCTTAATCTTTTTTATATTAAATATATACAAAACACATTCATGTCGGCACAGTCGTTTTCTGTGTCCGTGTGAGTGTGTTTTTTTGTATTTAATGCATAATTCAGAATTATTGCTTGCACGGCGTTCATGCGGAAGATGAAATCAACTGCACCAACATATGTTGACGTACCAACCTGTAGGGGCGGACGACCCTGTCCGCCCGAAAAATTATTACATAGGAGCTAAATTCGCCTGACGGCGAGCTAATGCAGGGGCGGAAATCATGCAAACCCACAGGCGGTACAATTTTGTATTAATCACTCATGAAAGAAGGTGAACACCAAAAATCCGAAACAACAAATACATGGCGAAAAAATGATTTTCGCTGATTATGCATTACGCAGAAATCAAATTTAAAGGAGATGTTGCAAAATGAACAAAAAGAAAAAACTCACGGCACTGTTACTCTGCTGCGCGATGATGCTGCCCCTGCTGCCGAATGGCATGGCAGAGGAATCCGTTCAACCGGCAGACGAAACCGTTACGTTTTTCTCTCAAAACGAAGACGCTGTGCCGGCAGATGTCGGCGAAAATGTGACAGCGCCGCAGGATATTTCGGTTGAACACGCCGACCCGATGACCGCAGACGAAATTATCGCGGAAGAAAACACGGATATTCCGTCGGAATTTGAAAAAACAACGGTAAATGCGGACGGAATACCGGAAATTGAAGAAAAAACAAACGAAAATTGCGGCGAAGATTTTCCGCCGAAAACCAAATTTTGGGGCGAAAGTGAAGCATCGGAAAACGGCATAACTCTGTTTTCATCAACCGCCGAGGATTTCGCATGGGAAATTTCGGACGGAACACTCACAATAAGCGGTAACGGCGATATGCCGAATTGGGGGAATCCAGTCAATGTACCATGGTATTCACAAAGAAGCAATATAACGTCGGTTGTTATTGCAGATGGAATAACATCAATTGGTCTAATTGCATTTTACAACTGCACGAGCTTGACAGACATAATCATACCCGACAGCGTAACCTCTATCGGAGACAGTGCATTTTCCGGTTGCACAAGCTTGACAAACATAACCATACCCGACAGCGTAACCTCTATCGGCGGAGCTGCATTTTCTTATTGCACGAGCTTAACAGGCATAACAATACCTGATAACGTAACCTCTATTGATGGCTATACATTTAGGAATTGCACAAGTTTGACAAACATAACCATACCCAACAACGTAACATCAATCGGCATATGTGCATTTTCTTATTGCACGGGTTTGACAAACATAGTCATACCGGACAGCGTAACATCAATCGGCAGAGAAGCATTTAATAATTGTACGAGCTTGACAAACATAACCATACCCGACAGTGTAACATCAATCGGCGTACATGCATTTTCCGGTTGCAAGAGCTTGACAAACATAACCATACCCGACAGCGTAACAAAAATCCATGATTATACATTTTCGGGCTGTACAAGCTTGACAAGTATAACGATACCTAACAGTGTAACGTCAATCGGTATATGTACATTTAGTAATTGCGCGAGCTTGACAAACATAACCATACCCAACAGCGTAACATCTATCGGCATATATGCATTTTACGACTGCACAAGCTTGACAGACATAACTATACCTGACAGCGTAACCGCTATTGATGAATATACATTTAGGAATTGCACAAGTTTGACAAACATAACCATACCCAACAGCGTAACATCTATCGGCAGAGAAGCGTTTGAGAATTGTACGAGCTTGACAAACATAACCATACCGGAAAGCGTAACATCTATCGGCATATATGCATTTTACGACTGCACAAGCTTGACAGATATAACTATATCCGACAGCGTAAAGGAAATCGGAAATTCTACATTTAGGTATTGCACAAGTTTGACAAACATAACCATACCCAACAGCGTAACATCTATCGGCATATCTGCATTTTACGACTGCACAAGCTTGACAGATATAACTATACCCGACAGTGTAACATCAATCGGCGTATATGCATTTTACGGTTGCAATCCTGATTTGTGTATGATTGTCTATCCCGGTTCGTATGCAGAGGAATACGCAATAAGCAACAATATAAATTATAAATCTATTTATGGCAACGGAATCAAACTGACGGTATATGACGGCGAAAACAACGAAATAACAAGCGGATATACCGTGAAATGGTATGAAAAAGGAAGCGACACCGTAACGGCAACGGGAAACACGCTTTACGGTGCCGATGAAGAGAAAGAATATGAATATGAAATAATTTTGGGCGAAGAGTTCGGCAAAATATATTATCAGCCGAATCGGCAAAGTGTGGTTGAAAACACCGCAAGCTGTGTTCTTGAAAAAATACCGGCTGTTTCGGTGAGAGGAACTGTAAAAGATAACGATGGCAAAGCCGTTGCAAATGCAGCCGTTAAGTTTGTTCAAACTTCGGGTGCCAATGAATATACTTCAACGGTGACGACAAATTCCGACGGAGAATATACAGCAGAGATTTTAAACATATCCGCAGATATTAAAATCACCGCCGACGGATATTACAATTTCACAAAAAACGTTATTTCGGGAAGATGTGATGAAACCTCATTGAATATTGCGGAAATAACACTTACAAAAATACCGCAGAACAAAATTAAAATGTCTTTAACGCTCACAAAGACAGCCGAAAATGATGAGGAAAAACAATCCGTTGAATTAACAAATACCAATGGGCTTGTATTCTCTTTATACAACAAAACAAAAAACGTTGAAATATCGGATTTTGATGTTCAATATCCTTACATAATCATAAATTCGGATAATGTTACGGGCAATGACGAGCTTATAATTTCCGTTGAAGAAAACAGCGAGATGACGGCGGAACCCGTTACGGTTAAACTTAACGAACAGAAAATGGGTACGGCGGATATTATATTTACACAAAACGGATTTTTCAAAGCCGATGTATTGGGTAATTTCAAGAAAAGTGCATTTATTTTTGACGAAACGGGAAAATTTGTTTCAAAACAAATATTCACAAATGCTTATTTCACCTCAGATACATTATCTGCCGGCAAATACAAAGCCGTATTTATGAAAAAAACGTCTTTGATGACGAGCATATCCGGCGTTAAAATGCTTGATGAGTTGGGTCTTGCCGAAGAAACAGACTATATTTTTAAAGAATTTACAATAGCAAACGGAACAGTAACCAATATCGGCACGTTTACCGTACCTGAATTTGACGAAAGCAAATTATATTACACGGTTTCGGAGAATACCGGATTTGCTTCAAATCTATCTTCGGCATCTCTCGGAAAATATATAACATTTAAAGCCGAATATAAAATCGATGATAAATATACAACATCGAATCAAACAGTATCTGTTGAAATTCCTAAGGGTATGGACTTTATAGAGAACAGCCTTTCGGTAGACGGAAAAATTGCGGCACATTCATATGCTGACGGAGTGATTACCGTATCGGTGAACAAACCGCAGGGTTCCGTGCGTTTTTATTGTACTGCTATTGAGAAAGGTATTTATGATATTACGGCATTTTTATCTTTTGAAAATGAAGACGGAAAAGTTATTCAACCCATAGGCACAGCACATTTTGAGGGGATTGCGGCGCAGATAAACGCACCGTCGGAAACAGCAAGCAAAAACATAGCGATAACAGGAACGGCGGTTTCCAACAGTTTGGTATCAATAATATATAACGGCGAATATGTCGGTCAAACCACAGCAAACAAAGTGGGAAGCTGGGTATATAACCTTGAACTGAAAAACACATATGCATACACATATCATACCGTATATGCGGAAATGGAAAACGATAGATACGAGGGGAAAATAAAAACCGACACGGCGGATATATTATATAACGAAAGCTATATCAACGTAAGTAAGGTTACAATGTATAACACCGGCGACAACGGGGAGAACGTAACGGTATTTGATTTTCAAAATCCCGGAAAAGGCGGTTCATACAGAATGTGGCCGGGCAGATATACAAGTTTTACATTTGTGATTGAGTTCGACGGAGATGTTTCAAGAATTGAAGATGTCGTTTTAAATGTATTTGTAAATTCGGGAAATGTTTACGGTTATAATGCCGAATATGACAAAAACAAAAATGCATGGATAGTGCAGACCGAATTTTCAACTTTTGCTGACGCACCGGTAAATGTCGGTGTCGAATACACTTGTAAGCCCGAAAAAGATTTTGTTTATGCGGCAACACAGCATAAAGATGCCGCCGAAAACAACGGTGTATTTGTTGAAAATTTAGGTAAATGGGTAGATAACATCATGGATATACAAATTAAAGAAGATACCGAAGAACAGCTTGTATTGGGATATGCTCTTGAAATAGGTACAGAAAATGAATACAGCTGGGACGTAGCAATAAAAGAGCAGGATTATTCTTCTTATGACATATCCAAACTTGAAGAACAGGGCTTTACTCTTTGCGAAGCTGACAATGCCGGTGAAAAACCGGAATATTTCAAGGTCGAAATGCTAAACGATGAAATAGTGTATACAATTGTAGATGAGCAAAACGAATTGGCATATACATACACAATTCCGTTTGATTTTTCGCTTGATACCGCAAATCTGCAAGAAATATCGTTGTTTACAGATTCTGATCCGGATGTAATTCAAGGAGCGTCATTAGAATTTATAGAAACGTATGTACCGTATTTAGACTTAGCGGCGGCGTATACAGATCGTGAAAATTTAAGAAGGCTGCTTTATAACAGAAGAGAGAATATGTTAAAAGAGTTAGAAGAAATTGTACAGCTCATGACCGCAAAATGTCAGTCAACAGGAAAATCGAGATTATCTGCTGCGGATTTGCAGGAGTTTTCGTCAAGGTATCAGTCTTTAAATGCACTTGAAGGAAACGCATATAATGCATTATCGTCAGAACTTGAACTTTATGCTTACAAAATCGGCAATGCGTTGGGCTGGACAATCGCTACGTCAGGTATAGGAAAGTTGTTTGGAAATATCGGCAAAGTGATGGTTGTTTTGAAAAACAGCAAAAATGCAAAATATACAAAATATGTTTTCAGAACGAAAAAACTGCGAAAAGCCGTAGACAAAGTCGGCAGTGACATTTGGGATGGGACTGTGGAATGGCTGGAAGATGAGTATTCTGATTATTTAGATATATCCGCAGCACAATATTATGATGATATAATAGAGAATTATGATAATCTTGAATATAATCTGGCGACAAAGCTTAAATCGGATATTGTAAAAAGATATAATAAATGCAGCGAAGATGAGGAAACAGACGATAACGGCAACGGCGATAGCGGCAACAAGAACAGTCAAAAAGGTCCGGATAAAGATAAAACGCCGATTCTCGACCCGTCCGGTTATGTATGTGAAGCTGTGCCGTCGAACCGCATTGAGGGCGTAACGACAACGGTATATTACGAGGGAGACGAGCTTGACGCATTCGACGAACCTACAGGCAAAAAAATTCCGTATATTTGGGATGCGGAGGAATATGACCAAATAAATCCGCTCATCACAGATATAAACGGTGAATATGCATGGGACGTTCCGATTGGAAGCTGGCAGGTTAAATATGAAAAAGAGGGATATGAAACGGCTTATTCGGAATGGCTGCCAGTACCTCCTCCGCAGACAGAAGTGCATATCGCACTCAAATCAACGACTGCACCGAAAATCAAATCGGTGAATGCATACACAACGGGCATACGCATTGAATTTGACAAATATATGGATATACCGAGCGTGAAAAACGATGTTACGGTAACTGTCGGCGGAAAAACCGTAACGGGCAGTGTTGAACCGCTCAATGCGGAAGTATCTTTCAACGACCCGAACACAGAATATGCAAGCATATTCATGTTTGTTCCCGAAAGCGAAATTTCAGGCGATGCAAGTGTGAACATTGCGAATGCAATCGGTTACAACGGTAAAGCTTTGGAAAATGCATACAGCGATTCGGCAGCGGTTGCATATGAACCGAAAAATCTTGAAATTCAAGAGAACGTTCAGGTTGCATACGGCGGCGAACAGAGCATTGAACTGCAAATTTTGCCCAAAGAAGCCGGGGCGAACAAAACGCTTAGAATAATAAGCTCGTCACCGAGCATTGTAAGTGTTGCGGCGGATACGGTTACAACAGACGAAAACGGCAAAGCAACCGTAAAGGTAAACGGAAATCTGCCGGGCAAGGGCGAAATTTCGGCATCGATTGACGGCACGGACATAACGGTGAAAAACATGGTTACGGTTGGCGGTGTTCAGACTTCCGCAACGGAAATATGCAAAAAGGTTTCGGCAAGCATTGCGAGCGGAACAACCGTTGAAAAAGGCACAACGGTAACGCTTTCCACCGAAACCGAGGGAGCGGAAATTTATTATACTCTCGATAAGACCTGTCCGTGCGTTGTTGACAGTTCGTCAAGAATAAAATATACGGGTCCGATAACGATTAATAATGATATGTATATTATAGCATATGCTGTGAAAAACGGATATGAAGACAGCCCGACGGCAAGTTTTGTGTATACCGTATCAGCGGGTGCAAAAGCCGCAATACCGACGGCAAATCCGCAAGGCGGCAGTGTATTCTCCGGTACAGCGGTTGCACTTTCTACAGCAACGGAAAATGCAGTGATTTATTACACAACAGACGGCAGTATGCCGACAGAGAAGTCGACCGTATACAGCACACCCATCAGCGTGACATCGGCAGTGACGATTAAGGCAATCGCCGTTAAAGACGGTATGGCAACAAGCGATGTTATGACAGAAAACTACACGATAAAATCATCGTCCGGCGGCGGTGGCGGCGGTGGCGGCGGTTCGTCGTCAAAAGGCTCATCGGGCGGCTCGTTTGCTCCGATACCGAACAATACGGTAAAAACAAATACCGCGGCGGCTTTCGGCGATGTTAAAGCAGAAGATTGGTTTTTTGACAGTGTGGATTACGTTGTGAAAAACGGGCTTATGAACGGGGTTTCCGCAACCGAATTTGCACCCGAAGACAATTTGACACGTGCAATGCTTGTGACGATTCTTTATCGTGCGGAGGGCAAACCGGCAGTGAACCGCAGTATACCGTTTGCCGATGTTACGGCAGACAGCTATTATGCGAATGCTGTTATCTGGGCACAGCAGAACGGAATTGTTTCGGGTATAACGGAAAACAAATTTGCTCCGGACGAAAAAATCACACGCGAACAGATTGCGGCAATTGTTTACAGATACGCAAAATATAAAGGATATGATGTGAGCAAAACAGCCGATATTTCGGCTTATGCGGATTATGGCAAAATATCCGAATATGCAATTGAATCAATGCAATATGCTGTTGGAAACGGTTTGATTAAAGGCAAAACAGCCACAACTCTCAACCCGGCAGACACGGCAACACGTGCCGAAATTGCGGCAATTCTGCAAAGATTTATCGTGGGAAACAAATAAACCGAAGAAACACCCGTATGTACAACATACGGGTGTTTTCAGCTGTTTTTAATATTATTTTAAATCATGTTCCTTTTTGAAATATGCCTTTGTTTCCGCCGCAATAACACCGCTTAACGCAAACAGTGCTATAATGTTCGGCAGTGCCATAAGTCCGTTGAATATATCGGCAATTGTCCAAACGGCTTTAACCGTGAGGTAAGGTCCGATAAACACAGCGATTATATACAGCCAGCGATATGCAAGAGCAATTTTTTCTTTTCCGCCGGTTAAATAATCAAGACATCTTTCGGAATAGTAATCCCAGCCGAGAATTGTTGTGAACGCAAACGCCACAAGACATACCGACAAGATAATATCCGTCACGATTTTCGGCAAAAACCAAAGTCCGTCCGCAAACGCAAGCAATGTTACGTCCGCACCGCCGGTTGCCGAAGTTTCCCAAGCGCCTGTTATAACAACCGCAAGTCCTGTCATTGTACACACGATAATCGTATCTATAAAAGTACCGGTCATGCAAACAAGACCCTGACGAACAGGTTCTTTTGTTTTTGCGGCAGCTGCCGCGATAGGTGCCGAACCGAGACCCGATTCGTTCGAGAATATACCCCTTGCAATACCCTTTTGCATAGCCATAAATATTGTACCCACAGCACCGCCGCAAAGTGCACTGCCCGTGAATGCCGTTTTTATAATCAAAGCGAATGCCGGAATGATTTTTGTTGCATTGCATATCAAAAGTACCAAACACGAAACAACATACGCCACAATCATAAACGGAACAAGAACTTCCGCAACCTTTGCGATACGTTTTAATCCGCCGATAATAACGAGTGCTACCAAAAATGTTAATATAAGACCCGAAATTGCCGTTACGTATGTGATTTCGGCATCGCCCAGCGTAAACCAAACTTTTGACGGAATGCAAGTGTTTATCGCACTTGTTATGCCATTTACCTGTGTGAAAGTACCAATACCCAAAAGACCGACACAAACACCGAAAAATGCAAATATGCAGGCGAGCCATTTAAAGTTCAAACCGAACTTTTCACGGAACCCTGATTCGATATAATAGAAAGGTCCGCCCAAAACTTTGCCGTTTTCATCAATTTTTCTGTAGCGCACCGCAAGCAGACCCTCTGCATATTTTGTTGCCATTCCCAAAAACGCGGCAACTTCCATCCAGAAAAGCGCTCCCGGACCGCCCATACATATTGCGGTTGCAACCCCAACGATGTTGCCCGTTCCGACAGTTGCGGAAAGAGCTGTGCATAAAGCACCGAAACTCGAAACTTCACCTTCGCCGTCTTCTTCGTTCTTGAGCATGAATTTCAACGCTTTTTTCAAGTGAAATACTTGCAAAAGCTTGAGCCTTGCTGTCAAAAATATACCGACCGAAAGAATCAGTACAATGAGCGGAATGCCCCATACCCAATCGTCAATTTTCACGAGAAACTCTGTGAATTGTTCCATAAAAAAATCCCCCTAAAATGTGTATTTACTAAATAATACAACACCGGAGAATGACATACCTTATTGAAATATGTAACTTTCTCTGTCCTTTTGCCTGAGAGATTATCGGATATAATCCGGTTTGCACCTTCGGCACTCATTAAAGAGATTCTCCAGAGTGCTATCGGTTTGCAGTCCTCATTGATAAATCAACACCTGAAAGCGTAACTCCTTCGGCGGCACACGGCACTTTCCTGCAAACGTCATATAGCTTTATTTAGTTCATCTTTTTAATTATACCACATATACAAAAGTATGTCAATACATTTTTTGACAATTTTTAAGCCGTTATTCCCAAAGAAAATTCCACGGCAGTAAAGCACCGGAATTTTCTTTGGGAATTAACGTCATCGGCGAGCGACAAATTTCATGCCGACTTGCGGGTTTCAAATCTTTTAAGCATATTTTTACGGAACGGCAACAACACCCTTTTGCGAATCATTTTTTATATACAAATCAAGTTTCGATTGGTGCGGAATACCGCAAATTTGCCGATAATATCGACTCTACATCACGTTTTGTTCGCCCGTTTTCATTCCAAGACGGATTTTGTCTGCAATCATTGCAATAAATTCGCTGTTTGTCGGTTTATCTTTATTCATTTTTACCGTATATCCGAATATACCCGTAAGCGTATCTATATCTCCGCGCTGCCACGATATTTCTATTGCGTGCCGTATTGCCCTTTCAACCCTCGATGGTGTTGTTTTATATTTTTTGGCTATTCCCGGATAAAGTTCTTTTGTCACAGCATTAATGATTTCCATATCCTTTACCGTCCAGATTATTGCATCTCTCAAAAACTGGTATCCTTTTATATGTGCCGGTACACCGACGGTTTTTATCATATTACTGACTATCACCTCAATATCGCCGGAATTATTTTTGAACATATCCGGTTCTTTCGATAAATTCGGTACCGTATAATTACAGAAAAAATTTATCTTTGCGTAAAGCGTGGACGAGGAAAACGGCTTTCTTAAAAAATATGTTGCACTCAGCGCCGCCGCACGCGAAACCATCGCATCGGTACAAAACGACGACATCATAATCACAACAGGCGGCTTTTTGTTCAGCTTTCCTATTCCCTCAAGCAGAAAAAATCCATCATATTCCGGCATGACCACATCGGTCACAACAACGTCAATGTTGAAATCTTTAATCATATCAAGTGCTGTTTTTCCGTTATCCACAGCCGCTATTACATCAAGTGACGGATAAGTCCGCAGTTCCTCTTTAAGTGTATTTAACCACTGTTTGTTATCGTCTGCCAATAATACTGTCAGTTTTTGCATCGTTATTTCTCCCTTTCAATCTTTTACATTATTTTTTGGATTTTCCGAATATTCGTTATTAATCACTTACCGTTTCAAGTATATCACAGAAAAATCCAAAATTCAAGAGTTTTAGTGATTAATTTCCTATTTTCTGTATTTTTGGCATATATCTTAAAGTATTTGTTGGTAATTTCGCATACAGTTAATGCTTATTTTGCGGAAATATGTATAAAACCGGAATAATTTGCGGATTTTTAAAAAATAAACACGTTTTTCACGTAATCTGCTTGCCTGAAAATATGTTTATTAAAAAATGTTGCAATTGTGTTACAATTCTTTTTATCCATGGTATTTACGGCGTGTTCATATTCTGTTCACTATTCACGTTATCGGTTTTTATGGTGTAAATAATTTGACTTTTTGAAATAAATGTGATATAATTTATATGTATTTTTAAATTTTTTATTCATATTTACTTTAAAATTTACGAATTTTTAATACAAAACATTGTTTAAGGAGGTGTATCCGTTGCACAGGAAAAAGATATTGAAATTGCTGATATGCGGTATGCTTGCATTGAATATGCGTGCATATGCGGCAATGGGAACAGTCAAAACAGATGTGCTGAATGTGCGCGACGGCGCAAGCATTTCTTCAAATATAACCGGTCAGGTGACCTTTGGCGAAAAGGTTAATATAACCGATGTTTTGCCGGGTTTTTACCGTCTTAACTGCGGCGGCTGGACAGCTTATGCCAGTTCTGACTATATCTCGGTTGACATTACGGACAACGGCGTTGTTTGCACCGATTCGCTGAATATGCGTATAGGTGCCGGAACTGCATATGAATCAATCGGCAAGCTGAACTACGGTGACATTGTTGATGTTACGGGAACTGTAAACGGATGGTACGAAATTTTATATCAAGGGGATTTGGCGTATGTGAGCAGCGATTACGTATCACTCACTTCAAGAAACGCCGAACTTGCTTCAAGAAGCGGCTCTTCAAGAAATGCGGCTTCTCTTGTTGAATACAGCAAACAATTCATAGGAACTCCGTATGTGAGCGGCGGTTCTTCGCCGTCGGGCTTCGATTGTTCCGGTTTTACACATTATGTATATGCAAACTATGGGGTATCTTTACCGAGAACAGCGGCCGGACAAGCCGGCTTGGGCATTGACGTTGCAAGAAACGCACTTGTTCCGGGCGACCTTGTGTTTTTTGATACATACGGTGGCATTTCTCATGTCGGCATTTACGTGGGCAATGATTCGTTCATACATTCCACATTGCCGGGCGATACGGTAAAAATCAGCAGTATGTCAAGCACATATTACAATTCAAGATTTGTATGTGCGCGCAGAGTTTTAAGATAAATTATTTAAATGTGAATATTGATAAATTTAAAATAAATTTTATGTGCAGGCTTTTTCGACAGTCTGAGAGGGTGTTGCGTTAAGCAACACCCTTGTTTGATATAACCCAAGTGTTGTATGACCGGGCAATGCCTGTTATACAGCCGAATTAAGAACGGAGAATTGCAATGAGAATTATTTCCGGAACAAAAAGAGGTATGCTTCTTAAAGCACCGGATGGAACAGACACGCGTCCCACATCCGACAGAACGCGCGAATCGCTTTTTAACATACTTGCACCCTACGTTGCCGACAGCGATTTTCTGGATTTATTTTCCGGAAGCGGTGCTGTTGGTACAGAGGCACTCAGCCGCGGTGCAAAGTCTGTGTATTTTGCCGAAAACTCAAGTTGCGGCATAATTGAATATAATTTAAAAAAATCGGGATTTACCGAAAATTCAAAAATTTTTAAATGCGATGTTTTTTCTTTTTTAAATACTGTATCAAAAAAATTTGATTTGATTTTTCTTGACCCGCCATATCACAAGGGATATATTGAAAAATCTCTTGAAATTATCGGCAGGCGCGGTATTTTGAAAGAAACCGGCATTGCTGTTGCCGAATGCGATTTTGACGAGAATATTGCGTCGGAAATATCGGGGCTTAAGCTTTTTGACAGACGCAAATACGGCAGAGCGGTTCTTAATTTTTACAAATATTGATGGTGTTCCTGCCGCAATACCCGTTGGTATCTTAACGCCCAATGCGGAAAAATAAAATTTTTTCGGGAAATTTCTATTTTTCTATTGATTATTTTTGAATTATGTTATATAATATAAGTTAAGAATATTAAAAAATATATAACCGATTTGAGTGAATATTTATGAAAACGGCAATTTATCCCGGAAGTTTCGACCCTGTAACAAACGGTCATCTTGATATAATAAAACGTGCGAGCAAACTGTTTGACAAGGTTGTTGTCGCGGTTTTTTACAACAGTGCAAAAAATTGTGCTTTTTCTGTTGAAGAACGAATGGACATGATTTCAAAAGCCGCACACGGAATTGAAAACATAGAAATCGTATCTTCGGACAAGCTTTTGGTTCATTATATGCGCGAACACAATATTAACGTAATTGTAAAAGGGTTACGCATGGTATCTGATTTTGAATATGAATTTCAAATGGCACTTGCAAACAATGCACAGAACAGTGATATTGAAACTTTATTCATGATGACCTCAAGCGAATATCTGCATTTAAGTTCAAGTCTTGTGCGTGAGCTTGCTCATTACGGCGGTAACCTTGAAAATCTTGTGCCAAAAGATGTTATACCGCAAGTATATGCAAAACTAAGAAAACAATAACGTAATTTTACGGTGTAAAAAACATATCTAATCAAAAAAAATGCGACAGGTGTTGCAAAAAACTCTTATCATTTTTGCCTGCGGATAAGAAAAATTATTACTTTTGTGCCGATGCAGGCGGCGGAATGGAGATTTCTTATGGAAGTTTTACAAATTGTTGATGAATTGGAAGAGTTGCTTGAGAGAGGAATGAACTGTTTTGGCTTTTCTCTTATCAACAAAGAAAATGTTTTAAATCTTATTGATGAAATACGTCTTAAATTACCCGATGAACTGAAACAGGCGCGCCGCATAAAAGAAGAATGCGACAATATCATTAAAGATGCGCGTATGCAGGCGGATAAAATAATCGACGAAGCACGTGCAAAAGGAATTGCACTTATCGACGAACACGAAATTACACGTGCCGCAAACGAAAAAGCCGCGGCAATACTTTCAAAAGCCGAAGCCGCAACAGTCGAAATGGAAAACAACGCCGTGGCATATGCCGAAAATCTGCTTGACCGCGTTGAAGGGGTTACGGCAGATGTGTTGAATCAGGTGAAAGACAGCAAAAGACAGTTGCATAAATAAAGGTGGATTTACATATGAAGAAAATGTTTTTGAAACAAATTTCCGCACTTGAAAAAGTGTTTTTGGACGATGACAGAAACAAGCCGGAGTTCAATTCTTTTTCCGCACTTTGCGGCGAGCGTTTCTCATACCAAATAATGTATATGTCAGAAGATGAATGCGGAAAGTTTGATGCCGAAATCACACTTGAATCCCCAATAAAGGAGTTTGTTTCATTTTACAAAGTCGGTAACGTTCCCTCTATGTATCCATATAACAAAAACAGTTTTGACGATGATTACATAAAAAAAAGACCGGGGCTTTTCCCCGATGTGCTTTTCCCGGCAGACGAAGGCTGTATGGAAATCACACAAGTTATGAACGCAATTTGGGTAATAATTGACATTCCCAAGGGATTTAAAGCCGGCACATATCCGATAACATTCAATTTTGAAGCGGACGGGCATATACATTCGGTTACTTTTGAATTGAATATAATCGGTGTTGATTTACCCGAACAGAAAACGATATATACTCAATGGTTTCATGCCGATTGCATTGCCGACTTTTTCAATATTCCGGTTTTTTCCGAAAAACACTGGCAGCTTATCGAAAATTTTGTAAAAACCGCACACGAATGCGGAATAAATATGATTTTAACACCCGTTTTCACACCGCCGCTCGATACGAAAATCGGCGGAGAACGCACAACAGTACAGCTTGTTGATGTTAAAATCAAAAACGGCGAATTTTCTTTCGGATTTGAAAAATTTGAACGCTGGGTTGAAATGTGCCGCAGAAACGGCATGAAATATTTTGAAATTTCGCATTTGTTTACACAATGGGGTGCGGAATTTACCCCAAAAATAATTGCCGAAGAAAACGGTGCGAAAAAAAGGATATTCGGTTGGGACGTTCGTGCCGACAGTCCCGAATATGCCGAATTTTTAGATGCTTTTCTGCCCGAACTCAAGGCTGAAATCGAAAGGCTCGGCATAAAAGATGTCACATATTTTCACGTGTCGGACGAGCCGCAGTCAGAACATCTCACAAACTACGGATATGCAAAAGATTTACTGATGAAGCATTTGAGCGAATATACAATAACCGATGCGTTGTCGGATTATAATTTCTACAGCAGCGGCATAAGCCGTCAGCCGGTTGTGTCAATTGACCATCTGGAGAACTTTATAGCACACGGTGTTCCTGATTTATGGACTTATACCTGTTGTGTTCCGACACAAATATATGCAAACAGATTTTTTGATATGCCATCCGGCAGAAACAGAATTTTGGGCATACAAATGTATAAATATAATATCAAAGGCTTTTTGCACTGGGGCTATAATTTCTACAATACGCAGTATTCAACCGAAAAAATCGACCCATACAAAGTGACCGATGCCGGCTGTGCATTTCAGTCGGGCGATTCGTTCTCGGTATATCCGTATAACGACGGTGCAATACACTCTGTAAGAAGCCGAGTGTTTTATGATGCACTTCAGGATATACGCGTGCTGAATCTGCTTGAAAATAAAATCGGCAGAGATGAGGTCATAAAGCTTATTGACAACGATGCGGAACTCACATTAAAGGATTATCCGCGTGATTATACATATATACTTAAACTGCGTGAAAAGGCAAACAAGCTTATTGCCGAATGATTCGACAATATCATTTTCATTCCCAAAAACGTTTCGTCATTTCACAATGTGTTAATAATGATTTTACAAGGTCGGATTTTCATATCCGACCGTTATTTTTTCATATAATCCGCAAAAAAACATTGCAATGTGAATTACCGATGTGTAAAAACGCCTGTTGCCGGCATTTTTTTGACAACAGACGTTTTTTATATATTTTTTTAAGCAAGTTTTTTTGCTTTGCGGCGTTCTTTTCTTGCTCTGATTTTTTTACCCATATCATCAAAGAACGTATAAACAACCGGAACGAATATAAGTGTAAGCACCGTACCCATTGCCAAACCGCCGAGCAGAACAACCGCAAGCGGACGAAGCATTTCCGACCCCTCGGAGCGTGAAACAACCATCGGCATGAATCCGAGAACTGACGTAAGCGTTGTCATAAGCACCGGA
The DNA here is from genome assembly GCA_964418245.1 of uncultured Oscillospiraceae bacterium. Taxonomy (GTDB): domain Bacteria; phylum Bacillota; class Clostridia; order RUG12999; family RUG12999; genus CAKVOK01. The sequence continues at coordinate 13,014 of CAYQKW010000009.1, read as the reverse complement.
CGAAGTCTTGTAAGTCCGGCTTTCACAACCATGCTTGTTCTGTCGAGGTTCGGTTCTTCACGTTTCAATTCGTTTATGAAATCTATAAGCACAATTGCGTTATTAACAATCATACCCATAAGCATAAGTATACCTATAATCGAAATCATATTAACCGGTTTGCCGTCTATGAGCAACGCAAGCGCAACACCTATGATAGACATCGGCAGCGACCCCATTATTATCAGCGGCTGCGAATATGATTCAAACTGTGCCGCCATTACCATGTACATCAGTAATATACCGATGACAATTGCAAGTATAAGCGACGAAACCGTTTCCTGCATTGTTTCAAAAGAACCGCCTGCCTGAATACTGCAACCCTCCGGCGGAGTTATTTTTGCAAATTCTTTGTTAAATTCACGTGTAACCGTGTTTATATCTGTGTCGTATATCTGTGACGAAACAGTTATAACACGTTTTTTGTTCTGATGGGTTATTGAGTTATATCCCTCTTCAAGAGATATTTTACCTATATCGTTTATTGTTATCCATTGACCCGTGCCGGCTTTGAGTTTGATATTTTTCAAAGCTTCGTATGAATCGGTATAGCTTTCGGGAAGCTTAACTTTAATATCATATTCACTGCCGTTTTCCATATATGTGGATGCCGTTGTTCCGGATACCGCAGCATATATAAGTGCCGATGCCGCCTGTGTATTGAGTCCGTAGTGAGCGGTTTTTTCACGGTCGAGATAAATTCTGGCTTCCGTTTTTGTATCGGAAACGGAAGTTGTGACTTCACGGGTACCTTTAATATTTTTAAGCGTTTCCTCCGCCTGTGCGGCATATTCCGAAAGCGTATCCATATCTTCGCCGAGCAACGTGAACGAAACACCCGAAGATGTTCCCATTGAAGTTCCCGTTGTTGATGAGGCTTCAACCGAAATATCCGCTCCCGTAACATCCGAGAAAGCTTCACGGAGCTGTTCAACAACTTCATCGGTGGAATCTTTTCTGTTATCCGCAAGTGTTATATACATTGAAACGGATGTTCCGCCGGATGAAAACATATTGCTTCCTCCCGCCGACATACTTGCAAACACTGTTTCAACGTTTTTGTTTTCCGATACTTTATCTTCAAGCTGCCGAGAAAGTTCGTCCGCAGTTTCTATTTTGCTGCCGAGCGGCAGTTCCGCAGTAACGGAAATCTGACCTTCGTCACTCGCCGGCATAAGTTCCATTCCCAAACCGCCGAGAATCGCAAAACTTCCCACGAAAAGTATAACCGCAATCAAAAGCGTAAGCTTTCTTTTTGAAAGCACGATTTTCAAAAGTCTTGCATATGCGTTCGAGAACTTTTTCAGTCCGAAGTTGAACGGTTTCAATATTTTCTTTGCAAGATTGCTTGAAACGTCCACGTTTTCTATTTTTGAACTGAGCATAGGTATAAGCAGGAACGTTGTAACAAGAGATGCGCACTGCGAGAATATGATAACAAATGCAAATTCCTTGAACATCTGAACCATCATACCGTCTATAAACAGCATAGGCACATACACGATACACGTTGTTAGTACCGAGGCAACAACGGCACCGAAAACTTCCTTACTTCCGTTTATTGCCGATGTTGTTTTATCTTCGCCGAGTTCCTTGCGGCGGCGGAAAATGTTTTCAAGAACAACGATAGCGTTATCCACAAGCATACCTACGCCGAGAGCCAAACCGCCGAGCGATACAACGTTTATCGACATTCCTTTGAAATACATCGCAACAAACGTGATAAGTATGGAAACCGGCATTGTTATACCGATTATAAGCGATGTTTTAAGGCTGGAGAGGAACATGAACAATATAACAATTGCCAAAATTCCGCCGAGATAAGCACTGCTCTTAACAGAATCTATTGAATTTTCTATGTAGCTCGCCTGCTCGAATGTGAAATTATAATTACAGCCGTCATACTGATTTTTTACGTTTTCGAGTACGCTTTTAACTTTGTTTACAACGTCAACCGTATTGGCATCGGATTCTTTCTGGATTGCAATGGAAAGGGCATCTTTTCCGTTAAGTCTGGCAATTGATGTAACATCACTCGATGAATCTTTAATCTGTGCCACGTCGTCAAGATATATAATCTGTCCGGACGGCGTCATTATCGGAACGGATGATATTTCTTTTATATCAGAGAATTTACCAACGCTTCGCACCGAAACATCTTTACCCGACGAGGTTATTTTACCGCCCGGCATATTGTTGTTTTCGGAAGCTATTGCGGAAACAATCTGCGACATACTTATGTTATATCCGAACATTTTGTTCGTATCCACTTCAACATGAATTTCTCTTTCGGTTGCACCGCTTATTGTTACGGAAGCAACACCGTCTATGGATTCAAGCTGCGTTTGTATGTTATCTTCAAGAAATTTCTGCGTATCTTCAAGAGAATATCCGTCACGCACGAAACTGAGCTGTGCAACAGGCATCATACTTGTATCGAATTTCATAACCTGTGGGTCGTTGCAATCGTCCGGCAGACTTAAAAATCCGATTTTATCTTTAACACTCTGTGCCGCTTCGTCTATATCCATACCGCCCGTGAACTGCATCATAACCATCGACGAACCCTCGCTCGATGTGGAATAAATTTTATCTATTCCGCTTACGGCACTTACTGCGGATTCAATCGGGTCGGTTATAATACTTTCGATTTCCGACGGAGCAACGTTTGGATATGTTGTGATAACACTCAGCACTTCCATGGATATGTCCGGAGTCATTTCTATGGGAAGCATGGTGAGCGAGAATAATCCGAGCGTTACGAAAACGAGCACCGCCATAACTGCGGTAACAGGGCGTTTTACTGATAATTCGTGTAATTTCAATGTGTACGCCTCCTTATTTGTCGGATTTTTCCGTTACGATTTTCACTTTGTTTTTCTCTTCGGTAATAAATTCTTTACCGCTTACAACAACTTCGTCGTTTTCTTTAACACCACTTAAAATCTCTGTGAAATTATCGTCCGACACACCTGTTTCAACAGTGGCTTTTGTTGCTTTTCCATCTTTTGCGATATATACGTAAGAACCTGTTTTGTCTGTTATGATACTGTTTGTCGGAACACACAAAATGTTTTCGAGAGATTCCGTTATAAGAGTAACATCGGCAAACATACCGCCTTTTAAGGCTCCGTCTGCATTTAATACGTTAATTTTAACAGTATACATTCCGGTTTGAGCATCTTTTGACGGAGAAACTTCCGAAACCGTTCCCGGCATATTCTCTATGTTTGCGGACGATACGCTTATTGAAGCTTCTGTACCTTCGGATATTTTTGAAATAACACTTTCCGTCACGTTTATTTCAACATTCACGGAATTTGAATTGATGAGCGTAACCGCCGGAGTTCCCTGTGCGATTGTCTGACCCGCAACAATCGGGCAAGATGTTACATATCCCGAAACGGTTGCTTTTATGCTTGTGTTGTTGAGTGCGTTCTGTGCAACGTCCAAAGAAGCTTTTGCGGAATCCACAGCGGCCTTTGCCGTTTTAAGGTTTCCGGGTGTTACAACATCTGTTGTTAATTCATAATTTTCTTTTGCTGTTTTAAGTGCCATTTCGGCATTATCCAAAGCGGATTTCAAGCCGTCTATTGCCGATTTGAGGCTGTTTTCCGTTGCCGTGAGTGCCGCTTGTGCATTTTCGTATGCCGTTCTTGCGTTGTCGAGTTCAATCTGGCTTGCCGCTCCCATTTCAAAAAGCGACTGCGTGTTTGTGTAGTTTGTTTGAGCTGTTGTAAGTGCGTTTCTTGCACTTACAAGATTTGTATTGTTATCATACAGCTGTTTTTCTCTCTCATAATTTGAAAGAGCGTTGTTGTATGCCAGCTGTGCGGAATCGACCTGCTGTTTAAGCTGAGTATCCGTTTGCTTTTTTGTGCCGTTTGCCATATTGTTATAACTTGCCATAGCACTGTTATATCCGGCAAGTGCCTGATTATATGCAAGCTGATAATCCGTTTTGTCTATTGTTGCAACAACCTGACCTGCCGAAACATAATCACCCAAAGCAACGTTTACGGATTGAACCGTTCCCGAGGCTTTTGCCGATACGGCAACTTCGGTAGACGGTTTGATTTCGCCCGTGCCGGTTGCGTGCGTTTTGATTGTGTTGTATGCCGCTTTTTCAACGGTAACATTTGTTACTGTTTCGGTTTTCGTTTCCGATTTATTCGGTTCTTTTTTCCCACAGCCCGAAAATGCGAGCATAACGGCAATAAGTAATATAAGTATTTTTTTCATAATAAATCCTTTCTGCAATCCATTATGCAATGCATAATTCATAATGCATAATGAATTTCTTTAATTATATTGATTAAATTAATTTGTTTATATCTTCGCTTGTAAATTATTTACGAGAGTGTGAGGTTGATTACTAACATCTCCTTCGACGGCTTCGTAACTTCCGACATTCTTAATCAATTCTCCCAAAAAACATCGTTCATTTACATATTCATCTTTCGCACGAACTTAGTGTGAGCAACAATTATGAACTATGAATTGAATTAAAGTCCTATGGTGATTTCATATTTATATTTTTCCACCGCAAGTTTATAATTTAATTTTGCATTTTCCACATCAACTCTTGCGGAAGATTGTTTGTTAAGCAAATCCGTGAGGTCTATATTCGAGATTGTACCCATTTCAAATTTAACTTTTCCTGCCTCATAGTTTCTGGACTGAATGTCATATGTCATTTCCGAAATTTCAAGTGCCTCTTTCGCTGAAAGAATAGCATTATAATAATTTATAATACCGATTTTCATCTGTTTTGAAGTATTTGTATATGTGTAATCCGCCTGAATATATGAACTGTATGCCGTTTGATATGCGGCTGTGTTCTGCGATGTATATCGTTTTGTATTATTGAAGTTTTTCTCCGCCAAATATGCCTGTGTTTCCAGTGTCGCTATGTCATATCTGGATTTAAGTGCCGCTTCGGCATCTGTTTCCGAAACGGAAGTATATTCCTCGTAATTAATATCATCTGTGAGATTAAAATTAACGTCACCGCTCAGATTAAGTGCGATTTTAAGGCTTTCTTTTGCTATTTCGGCATTTCGCACATATGTATTTTTTGTTACTTCACAACCCTGAACACTGAGTGCCGCATTGTCGTTTTCCAATTTGGATATTCTGCCGAGCGTATAGTTGGCATTCACAACAGCAAGGTTTTCTTTTGCCAAAGCGAGTGAATTGTCGGCAATTTCAATCAGATGATTAATAAGTTTATAATTGTAATACTTTTGTGTAACATCATATGAAATATTGCTTTTTATTTTCTCTTTCGATTTTTCCGCGAGTGCCAGCTGATGTTCTGCCGCTTCAACCGCATAATCGGCGTTTAAATATGCAATGGTACTTGTGTTTCGGCATTTTGCACGTGATTCTTTTGCGGCTTTTATAGACGTTTTACAGCTTTCTATATTAATATCCGCCGCATTTATCTGCGGATTTTCCGTCAGCGCAAGCTCAATTGCCTGTGCAAGACTTAATGTGTAATCCGTCGGTACCGCTTCGGCCGCAGTTTGAGTTTCGTTTTCTGCGGCAATGGGTGTTTCTTCGGCGTATGCAAACGTTCCGCCGAGCATAATCACCGCAAGAATGAGTGTGAGTGTTCGTTTCATTGGGTTAAATCCTCCTTAAATTTATTACTGAATCATATTAATAAGTGTGCTGAGTGAATTTAAAACCTTTTCCAGTTCTTCTTTGGAAAAATTCTGTTTGATTTCGCCGATTACGACTTTTTGTATGTTTTTCTCGCACGATTTCACGTCAAAAGTTTTGTCTGTCAGCGAAACAAGGCGCACTCGCCTGTCTTCTGCGCTTATTTCCGTTTTAACATATCCTTTTGCGCACAACCTTGCAACAATCCCCAGCACCGTGGGGTGTGTAAGCTGCATGAATTTTTCAATATCTTTTATCGCCGTGTTTTCACCCTTTCGCTGCGATAAAAAATGAAGCATTTCAAGCTGCGGATATGTTAGCCCGTATTTTCGCAGTTCCGTATTCACCAAATGCAAAATATTATCGTTGAATTTACGCAATTTAAAAGCAACAGCGCTTATATCCACATTATCGTCCCCTTTCAAAAAAGTAGTGTACTACATATTATACTACAAATATGCCTTTAATTCAATATGTATTTTAGACATACTTACTTTATGAAAAGGATATAAATTTGTGCAACAGATTAATTATAGCTTAAATTTGTTAATATTCTATGAACAAACTATTAATATATTTTTAAAAGGTTGACAAAAAAATATTAAAATGATAAAATATAATATATACATTTGCGAAAGGATAATAATATGGACGAAAAATTTGCAAGAACGGAGCTGCTTATAGGCAAAGAAGCAACCGGCAGACTAAAAAACGCATCGGTGCTACTTTTCGGTGTGGGCGGTGTCGGTTCGTATTGTTTGGAAGCTCTTGTACGAAGCGGTATAGGCAAAATTGATATTGTCGATGCTGATACCGTGGACATAACGAACATAAACCGCCAGCTCATCGCAACGACAGAAAATATAGGACAGCCGAAAACGGAAGCGGCAAAAGCTCGTGTGCTTTCAATCAATCCCGAACTGGATATGGAGATTTTTCCAGTTTTTGTTGCAAAAGAGAATATAAATATGTTTGATTTTGCAAAATATGATTATATAGCGGATGCCATCGACACCGTATCGGCAAAAATTGCGATAATCGAAAAAGCATATGCCGAAAACATAAACGTCATAAGTTGCATGGGTGCCGGCAACAAGCTTGACCCCACAAAATTCGAGGTTGCGGATATTTATAAAACCTCGGTGTGTCCTCTTGCCAGAGTTATGCGATATGAACTGAAAAAAAGAGGAATCAAAAAACTTAATGTTGTATATTCAAAGGAAATGCCGAAAACAAGAGAGCATACGGGCGGCGGAAAACCCACGCCTGGTAGCATTTCGTTTGTGCCGTCGGCAGCGGGACTTGCGCTTGCCGGAAAAATAATATGCGATATTGCGGAAATTTGAAATCGGGCAGATTATTTTCTGCCCGATTATTGCCGAGTTTTGTGACGGAACGTGCAATATCGTTGCCGTGCAAACAATTTTTATGTACTCAACACCGTTTTCGGTTTTTGCAATCCGAAACCGCACCCGATTTATCAATTTTTCCGTCACTCACGATATGTCTTCATCTTTTATTTTTGGTTCTGTATCCGATATTCTTTGGGCGAAACTCCTGTCACGTTTTTAAACGTTTTTGAAAAATAATATGCATCTTCAAAACCGACTGTTTCGGCAATCTGATATACTTTTTTATCTGTATTTTCCAAAAGTTTTTTGGCTTCTCCGATTCTCACACCCGTTATATATTCCACAAAAGTCATATCAAACCCCTTGCGGAACAAAATGCTCACATAACTTGGTGTAATACCGACGGCACGTGCAATATCGTCACGTGTCAAAAGACGGCTGAAATTTTCTGAAACATATGAAACGGCTTTTTTCAGCGTAACGCCGAAAAGCGTATTGTTATAGTCATAAAATTTTCTTGTTACGTTTTTTGCCACGTCCTGCACAAGCCTTATGATTTCCGTTCTGTCATCACACTTTTCGATTATATATTTAATGGATCTTCTTGCTTCCGCATTATTGATATTTTCGTTCATGCTTTTATACAAATCATATATCTTGAATATCATCTGAATACACACATTTTTCAATTCTTTAATTTCCGACACATTTTCGGCAAGCTTTTCAAATTCTTTAAAATTACTTTCAAGTGCCGCTTCGTTTCCGGATAATATGCAATTTACAAGTTTTGCGCAAATCGGGTCATCCATAATCGACACATCGGCAGAAACACCGCTTGTGTGCTGTATATCGGCATAAAACAGTGTTGAATCTCCGTTTGTATATAATTTATGTTCAAGTGCACGTTTGCTTTCAAGATATTTTATTTTTATTTCTTTCCCCGATACCCCTGTTGTGCTCACACCCATACACACATTTTTTGAAAATATTTTCTCAACGCTTTTTCTTGCGGATTCAAGCTTGGGATAAAGATTTCCGTATGCAAAAAATTCCCTGTTCTGTGATGAAAGCACAATTGTCACTTCGTTGTCTATGGTTTCCGTAAGAAAATGCAGGTCGTAGTGATTTTCCATAATTTCATCAAAAAGTTCGCACACTTCATTTTTCATATTTTTAAGCACTTTTTCCGATACGTCCATTGTGATAACGATGAACATATCAAATGTGCTTCTGTATTCCGCAAGATTAAACATTGTATCGCCGTTGCCGTCACGTTCGGTATTGCCGGTATCTTCGGTTTCCGAAATATTATCTTTAATCGCCGTCAGCTTTTTCTTTATTTTTTCCTCTCTGTCAAGTTCCGCTGCCGCATTTTTTATCGCCCGTGTAAGCTCTTCAAAATCGGCCGGTTTCAGCACAAATGCCGATACTCCAAGAGAAATTGCTTTATGCGCATATTCAAAATCTCTGTACCCGGTCATTACGATTGTTTTGGCATTTCCGATAAAATCCGCAGATTGTTCAAGCATTTCAAGCCCCGTCATAGCTTTCATTTTTATATCGGTTATGATAATATCGGGACTGTATTTTTTTATCGCGTCAACACCGTCTTCGCCGTTTGCCGCCGTTGCGCATATTTCACACCCCAGTGCGTTCCAATCTATAATAACACTCAAACCGTCAATTATATTTTTTTCATCATCGACAAGAAGTACTTTATACACGTTTTTTTCTCTCCTCTGTTAATTTTTCGGTATACACATCGTTATTTTGCAGAAATGACCCTCGCGTGTTGAAATTTCAAGTCCGTATTCTTCGCCGTAACACAGTTTTATACGATTGCTTGTATTTACAATTCCGATATTATCGGTTTCGTTCATGCCCTCTTCAAGGCTTTTTCCAAGCCTGTCGTTGATTTCTTCAAGCCGTTCGTCATCTATACCCACACCGTTATCAATTACTTCAATTATTGCTTTTTCTTTGTCAATATAAGTTTTTATAAGCACGACACCTTTTCTCATTGTTTTTCGTATGCCGTGATTTACCGAATTTTCAACAAGCGGCTGAATCATAAGCGTGGGTATTTTTATCTGCCGCGTTTCGGGTGAAATATCGTATCTGAAAGTAACTTCATCACCAAACCTGAATTTTATTATTTTGTAATAATTTTCAATATACGAAACTTCGTCTTCAATCGAAACCTGTTTTTCTTTTTTTCTGAAATTAACTTCCATAAGCCTTGCCAGTGTGGTTATCATATCACTCACTTCAATATCGTTGTTCATTCTTGCCGTCCAGCTGATGTTTTCAAGCGTGTTATAAATGAAATGCGGATTAATTTGTGCCTGAAGTGCCTTTATATATGCATTTTTTCTTGAAATTCGTTCAAGATACATTGTTTTTACAACATTTTTCAGGTGCTGTGCCATGTCGTTAAAGTTATGTTCAAGATACCCGATTTCATCGTTTCTTTCGGAAACAACGGTATCAAGTACATTTTCTTCTTTAAAAACTTCCATTTTCTTCACAAGACCGGCAATCGGCTTTTCTATACTGTCGGCAAAAAACTTGTTTATGACAATAAGCACCGCACAGCCGAATATCCCGAAAATCATAATATATCCGTTCACGCCGTTCACATCTTTGTACAAAGTTTTGAGCGGTATAACGGATATGACGTTCCATGTTGTGTTTTTGAGCGACACAAAACACACCAGTTCTTTGAATTTCCTGTTAATAAAATGCCCGCTTTTTCCGTTTATATATTTTGCATAGGTTTCCGAATCTATCTTATTGACGGATTTTTCCGAAAATTCGCACATTGCTTCTCCGTTTTCCGACAATATCATAAATTCCCGGTTATCCTGCACATTATTGAATATCTCGGCAAAAAAGCTTCCTTTCAATATTATAACAAGCGTTCCCATTTTTTCTAAAGTATCTCTATTATGTATCTGCCTTGTCAATATTATACCGTTATTGTAATATTTCCATTCGGGTTTTGCCGAACGGCATTCGTCGGCACATTTGCTCATGCGGTCGTCAAGTATTTCAAAATTATTGTTAATATCCATTATATAAGGATATTTATTGGCATTATACATAATTATTGTTTGTATGTCGTTCTGTGGAAAAGACAAACTTTTGAACACCGAATTGACTTTTTTCTGCGTTTCATAAATGCCCATTTCATCCGCGGCGGATAAATTTTGTTCAAGTACGTTGTTTATATCATCGTTATATACTATGTTCTGCGAAACGTTTTCAACATTTTTCATTCTTTCTTCAATGTTTGATTTTAAATTATTCAATACATCTCTTGTATAATTTATGCTGTTTTTTGAAAACACATTCCGCACAACCGTATAGTTCATAACAACACTGAACAGAATCTGTACCGCAAGAGTTACTATAAGCAGAATGGATATTTTGTGCCGCAGCAACATATTGTTATATTTCTTTTTCAATCCAAACTTCATTTCACCGTTCACCTCGTCAAACCCAGTGCATTTTCAAGTATCGGCAGAATATCTTTGCGTCCGTTAAGTATATTCGGCAGGTTTTGTTCAACTTTCGTCCACACCTCCGAATTTGTGGAATAATCCGGAAAATTGATTATTTCATTTCTTGAATATATAAAATTCATGTTTTTGTCGTTTCCGGAGTTTTCACGTATATCCCCAAAAGCACTAAGCGCATCAAGACTTTCTTTCAATACCGCCGCTGTATCGTCCGAAATCAAATAATCCACAAATTCAAGTATTTTTTCGCGTTTCTCAAAATCATCATAACTCTTGCGCGAAATAAAAAGCGTATCCATTCCGGCACCGTACAATGCGTGTTCCTTTGAAGCATATCCGCCGTTTATCAATGGAAACGAAACAAGTTTCAATGTATCCATATCGTAGTTTTCGTTGCATTTCAATTCGCCGGTGAAATATGAGTTTTGCACAATATATGCGGCTTTTTTATTAACAAACAAATCTTCGGCATCTTTTTCTTTGAGCGAGAACATATTTTTTGGGAATGCCCCCAGCGAATATAACTCTTTCATATAATCCGCCGCATATACATAATATTTATTCACACCCTCATCATTTGCGACAAAATCACTGTAAAACTTGCCGCCGAGAGCCGCCGCAATGCTTTTGTAAATCAACAGCCCGTTTTTGGCGGAATCTGCCGCAATCGGCACAATTCCGTTACCGTTCAAAACGGCAATCTGGTTTTTCAGTTCTTCATATGTTCCCGCCGGCCGCAAACCCACCGATTCCAATACGTCCGTATTGACAAACACCGCAACAAAAACTCGTTCAATCGGCAATCCGTATACACTGCCCCCGTCGGCAACGATATATTTTAACAAACTTTTGTCAAAACGCCCGTAAAGTTGGTCGTTTTCTTTAAGCAGAGGCGTTAAATCGGCAATCTTGCCGGTTGCCGCAAATTTATCAACAACCTCTCCCGGCCACGATATAAAAATATCCGGTTCGTTTTCCGATGCAAACTCTGCCTTTAACCGTTCAAAATATTCTTCGTCCCAAATATAATCGTTTTGTATTGTAACATCGCTGTGCGACTCGTTAAAATCGGAAATCAGTTTTTGATATGTACGCCCTTTGTTGTTTATGTAATTCCAGTTTGAAAGAATCCTGAGTTCAAGTTTTGAATTGTTTTTTTCCGCATAATATTCAATATTTGATATGGGATTCGATTCATAATATTTATGCACCCCAGACAGCACGGCAACAAATGCCGCCGCCAACACTGCCGTAATGATATATTTTTTCATACACAGTCCCCTTTAAGCAGTTGTCTGCACGATTTTCTGTATTCCCCCGGAGTTATTCCGCTGAGTCTTTTGAATATCCTGTTGAAATTTGTTATATTGTTATATCCGCAGTCAAGAGAAATTTCAAGAATGTTCTCGTTGCTTTCTTTAAGCATATATTTTGCTCTCTCGATACGCAGTTTGTTAAGATATGAATTAAAGCTCATACCCGTTTGCTGTTTAAATATTCTGCCGGCATATTTTTCGTTTACCTTATAAAGATTTGACAAAAACGAAATGCTGATATTTCTGTAGTAATACATATCGGCATATTTTATGAACGCTTCGGCAATCCAATGTTTTTTTTCGCCCGATGACGAACGCTTCAAATTATAAAGCATTGTTATATAACTGCCCACAGCTTTTGCCATATTCATGTATTGTTCTTTTGTTCCGCACTTTTCGGTTTCGTTCATGGCAAGCATAAGCTTATCCGCATCCGCTCCCGTAAATTTTGCGGTTTTTTTTATTTTTTCTTTCATTTTATGTTCGTCCGCACAAAAATTCCCAACATATACAATACAGATAACTTTTGAATCTACCGTAACCGGATAAACAGCTTCGCTCAAACCGATGGGGCATTCCCCAAAAAAACCGTTTCGCTGTGTCATCGCTTTCTGTGTTGCCAGCAGTTTGCAGTTCATGCACAATTTAAGCCCTTTCTCTGTCATTTTTGCACAATCGCACACGGGTGACGAATGAATTTGATTGGACCGCTTTATATCCATTTTATCAAGCATTGTCATTCCCGTCAAATCCTGTACCGAAACACGAATTTTACCGGTAGCTTCAAGCATTTCGATAAAACCGTTTAACGGCATAATATCCTGTTCCATATTTTCTCCCGCAATTTCAAAAATTTTTTAACAAGCGTTCCGCAATACCGCCGGCAGTCTGCATACCGTTTCGATAAATGCATACATATATGAAATTTTAACCCGACAGCATTTTAACTTCCGCCACATTTACATTTTTCTACAATTATATCATAAAAGTATCGTTTTGTCAAGTTGTTATTCGATTTTCGTTAAAACATTTCCGTTTAAAGGAGCTGATATTAGTGGTTAGAACCGTAGGGGCGGACGACCCTTTCCGCCCGAACACCGGTTACACAAACCCATGGCA
>CAYQKW010000008.1:0-54192 GCA_964418245.1 uncultured Oscillospiraceae bacterium | reverse complement strand
ATTGTCATATTTGGCAAGTGACCAAGCAAGTGCAAGCTGCGAAAGCGTTACCCCTTTTTCATCAGCGACTTCTTTCACCGCTGAAATCATCTGTATATACTTTTCTTTGTTTTCCGCCGAAAGCATACCAACCATACGAGGATTTGAAACTGTACCCGACAATATGTTATCGGACAATAACCCGTGTCCAACAGTTCCGAATGCAAGAACTTTTACCCCAAGCTCATTTGCTGTTGCAATCAAATCATTTTCAATTCCTCTTTCAATCAGCGAATATTCCATTTCAACCGTGTGTATCGGGTGAACCTTGCATGCCCTGCGAAGCGTTTCGCTGTCAACCATAGTAAGTCCAATGTGACGTACATTTCCGGCTTTAACCTCATCCGCAATGGCTCCAACCACCTCCTCAACCGGTATTTCGGTATCCATTCTTGCCGGTTGGTATAAATCAACATAATCAAGCCCAAGTCTGCTTAAAGAATATGCCAGATGCCCTTTTATGTTAAACGGATTTACATCAAGACCATAAATACCGCCGCCCGGTTTAGGAAGTACACCAAATTTTACCGAAAGAAAATATTTATCTCTCGGCATATCTTTCAATGCTTTGCCAACAATCATTTCGCTTTCTCCGGCATTGTAAAATTCTCCCGTATTAAAAAGGGTGACACCTCTGTCCAACGCTCTTTGAATTGTCTTAACCGAATCTTCGGGGTTTCTGACACTTGACATTCCCATACAGCCAAGTCCCAATCGTTCAAGTTTTCTCATATTATTTTACCTCTCTTTCCATTTTCAAAAGCTTTAGAAGTAGCTTTTGCAGTTGTTTTCTTTCCTGTTCCGTCAAATTTTCCACCCATACATTGTCAATATTTGCAACGACATCTTCCAATTCTGATTGAATTTCTTTAGCTTTTTCGGTAAGTGTAACCAACTTGCTTCTGGAATCTTCCGGATTTACTGTTTTTGTTATAAACCCTTTCTGTTCCAAACTTCCAATCAGCCTCAAGACGGTTGGATGAGTAATTCCGCATTCCTTTTCAATATCCACAATCCGTGCGGTTTCATTCTGCTGCATATACAAAAATTTCAGCACTCTGCACCGTGATGCGGTTAAATTATACTTTGCCAAAATCGGATTTGACATCTTGTCAAATTCAATCGATGCTATTTTTATTAAAGCCGCAATTCTATCAGTATTCATAATTTCCTCCCACTATTTTGCAGTTTACTACCTATATTATAAGTAGCAAGCTACCTTTTGTCAAGTGTATTTAACAAAAATCGGCTTTTTGCACAAAAAACAATTTTATAAATATTTGCCCGTAATATCAATAAACATTCACGTTTTCAAGCACAGCCGCATTTGCAAAATTTGATTTTTTGGTATATTTCCAATATTCTCAAAAATCAATACAGAAAAATATAGGCTCTTTTGAGAGTGTGTTAAGGAATTTATATTACCGTATCGTTTACCCTCAAAAGAGTCTATATTTATGCGGTTTTAAGCCCTATGTTTGTCCACTCTTAACCGTCTGTTACGCTCGTATTCCGCCTTTTTCTTTCGGCGGACAATAGTTCTGCAATTATCACAGTATTTTGTTTTATTCGCATTGCTTGTAAAATTCTTACCGGTAAAATAATTTAATAAAAAATGCTTGACAATTTTTTTGTTAAATGGTATAATATTATAAAAGCTGTGACAAAGACAGTAGTTATGTACGAGGTTTTACAGAGAAGAACGGGTGCTGAGATGTTCCGAACCAACGCATAATGAACACCACTTTCGAGCTGCGGTGCGGAGTACGGATTATCCCAAAAGCACCGACGTATATCTGCGTTAAAGATAAATTAAGTTAAACACAAGGTGGAACCGTGCAATGCACCCTTGGATATGTAAAGCATATCCGAGGGTTTTTCTTTTCGGATATAGCTTAAACGAAAAGGAGAGAAAACACATGAAAGCATTATTTGCAGACGGTAACGTCACGGAAACATCAGAGGAATTAAAGGTTTTGCGTCACACCTGTTCGCACGTTTTGGCACAAGCGGTTAAACGTTTATATCCCGAAACAAAACTTGCGATAGGTCCGGCAATCGACAACGGTTTTTATTACGATTTTGACCGTGAGGGCGGATTTTCGCCGGATGACCTTGACGCGATTGAAACCGAAATGAAAAAAATCATTAAAGAAAATCTCAAGCTTGAAGCCTTTACAAAACCGCGAGAAGAAGCGATTAAATTCGTTGAAGATATGGGCGAACCGTACAAGGCAGAGCTTATACGGGATTTACCCGAAGACACAATCGTAAGTTTTTATTCGCAGGGCGAATTTACCGAGCTTTGCGCCGGTCCGCACATTCTTTACACAAAAGGAATTAAAGCATTTAAACTTACAAGTATTGCCGGTGCATACTGGCGCGGAAACGAAAAAAACAAAATGCTGACAAGAATTTACGGCACGGCATTTTTAACAAAAGAATCGTTGAATGAATATCTCACAATGCTTGAAGAAGCAAAAAAACGCGACCACCGAAAACTCGGACGCGAACTTGAACTGTTCACGATTATGGATGATGGACCGGGATTTCCGTTTTTCCTGCCGAAAGGAATGATTCTTAAAAATATTCTCATTGATTATTGGCGCAAACTGCATACACGTGAGAATTATGTTGAAATTTCAACACCGATTATGCTTAACAGAAGTCTTTGGGAAACCTCCGGTCACTGGGAGCATTATAAAGAAAATATGTATACAACCGTCATTGACGATACGGATTTTGCCGTAAAACCCATGAATTGCCCGGGCGGTATGCTTGTGTATAAATCAAAACCGCGTTCATACCGTGATTTGCCAATTCGCATGGGCGAACTCGGACTTGTCCACCGCCACGAAAAATCCGGACAGCTTCACGGTCTTATGCGTGTACGTTGTTTCACACAAGACGATGCACACATATTCATGACAAAAGAACAAATCTCATCTGAAATTAAAGGCGTTATCCGCATTATAGACGAAGTTTATACCAATTTCGGATTTAAGTATCACGTAGAGCTTTCCACCAGACCCGAAAACAGCATGGGCAGTGACGAGGATTGGGATAATGCGACAAACGGATTGAAATCCGCACTCGACGAGCTCGGTATCGCATATGTGGTAAATGATGGTGACGGTGCTTTTTACGGTCCGAAAATAGATTTTCATCTTGAGGATTCAATCGGCCGCACATGGCAATGCGGAACAATTCAGCTTGATTTTCAGCTTCCGCTCCGTTTCAATGCGGAATATGTGGGCGAAGACGGCGAAAAGCACAGACCCATAATGATTCATCGCGTTGTTTTCGGTTCGATAGAACGATTTATAGGTATTTTGACCGAGCATTTTGCCGGTAATTTTCCAATATGGCTTGCCCCGGTACAGGTAAAGGTTATGTCCGTATCCGAAAAATCAAATGCATATGCCGATAAAATCTTCGGTATGCTCAAATCTTCCGGCATACGAGCCGAACTTGACATAAGAAACGAAAAAATCGGATATAAAATCCGCGAAGCACAACTTGCAAAAATCCCGTATATGCTTATACTCGGCGAAAACGAAGTTTTAAATGGCACAGTAAGTGTGCGAAGCCGTACAAACGGTGATATGGGTATGTTGTCGTTTGATGAATTTGCCGATAAAATCCGCAAAGAATCCGAATATTAATTTCAATACAAACCGAAAATCCGGAATTGTAAATTTATTTTAAAAATCCGCCGTTCTTAATGAGCGGCGGATTTTTGTCACAACTTTAAACAACAAAACTTTCTTTGAGATGTTGTGTTAAAATTGTGTAACAAATTTGTATCTTTATTGATTTTCAAAAGAAAGTATGATAAAATATAGACAGAAATCATTGTAAAAGCAAGTGTCACCGGGCAGTTTACACCTTGACTTTTATGTGCCGATGTGCTTGATATATTGCCGGCGGCAACGTTGTTTATATAATACGGCACAACCGGTTTCATATCAAAAAAACAAAACAAATTAAAAAATCACCGAATTGTGTGGTGTAAAACAAAATCAGGAGGTAATGTATTATGAAAAAATTGTTGGCAGCCGTTTTAACGGTATTTATGTTTATGGGAGTTAATTGTTTTGCACAGGATATTAATGTTACAATATCCGGTGAAAAGGTTGATTTTGATGTTCAGCCCGTTATGGAGAGCGACCGTGTTCTTGTCCCGATGAGAGCGATATTTGAAAAACTCGGTGCAACCGTGAGCTGGGATAACGATACATCAACGGCAATTGCCGTTAAAGGCGAGAAAGTTATAATTATACAAATTGATAATACGAAAGCTTTCGTGAACACAGATGTAAAAGAACTGGACGTTCCGGCAAGACTTATTTCGGACAGAACTCTTGTTCCGATTAGATTTGTGAGCGAGGCTTTGGATTGCAATGTAGATTGGAACGATGCGGAACAAACTGTTGTAATAACTCAATAAGGGGGAATATATATGAAAAAAATCACAGCATATATAATAGCGGTGTTAATGTGTGTACAGACTGTTTTTGCGGCATCCGTGCCGTCAATAAAAACGGATATACGGGTGTTTACAGACGGAAAGAAAATCCCGGCCGTATGCATATATAACACAATGTTTATTGCTGCGGATGATTTGATATATTTCGGATATAACCTTAAATATGACGACAGCATAAGAACGCTGTTTTTGAACAAAACAGGCACAAAAAACAACGAGGAGGTTCCGGAAAGCAAAATTTCGCACCTTGAGGAAACGGACATAAAACTTGTTGTGAACGGACTTAAAGCCGATACAAAACTTTATGCGGCAAACGGAAAACTATATGTTTCCGCAAATTATCTTTCTTACGAACGTGACGGAAATGATGTTTCTCAGCCGAAAAAAGGAAATTATTTCGGATTGGAGCAACGCTGGGATCCCTCAATACGTGCATTGGAAATAACGTCGGCGGAATATCCGCCGAAAGAGGAGCAAATAACGGCGTTTGTTTCAAACGATGACCCGGCTTATTCGTTCCTTTCGTGGAGCGAAATCGGACGTTGGAAAGGTTCGTTTTTCGAGGTTGTAAAATGTGCTCAGGGCGGAACACCGCACGGTACATATCATCATACGAAATATTTTGCTGATAACGGAGTTTCCGCTTCGCTTGATGAAGTATACAGATTATATGATTTTTATGACTATTGGGGACATATATTGACGAGTAACGAAGAACTTATAGACGATAAGCTTTATTTTGACGGACATAAAACGGACGGCAGAACGGGAAGATATTATATTGATTTTGAAACGCTGGCAATTATGACGGTTGAAGAAACCGAGCCGGACGATTCAAAACGTACCGTGCCGAAATATGAATCGCCTATAGGGGTAACACCGCAGAAAGCAAGTTTCAAAACCGTTATGAACGGTGTGGAAGTTCCGGCATGGGTAATTTTAGGGGCAACATATATAGATGCTGATATACTTCTGAATTTCGGATATGAAAAAACTTATCTTAACGAGAGAGCGGTATCGTATGTGAAAACCGGAAAAAGCAAAAAATATGTTCCCGGTGATATTACAGAACTGACAAAATCATACGGAATGCCGAGTGTATATATACACGGAGATAGTATAGCAATGCTTAATACAGAGCATTATAATCTTATATCAACCGAAAACTGGACGAAGTTTTTTGATAAAAGTGATTTTTCGGCCGAATGGGATTCTGAAAATAATATGCTTGTGATAAACGAAAGAGAAACAATGTTTGAAAGTTTTGAAGAAGCGGTTCAATATGCAAAAGATTACTATAACGGCGATGACGGAAATGAGCGGATTATATATGAAAACTCTGATTTCGCCATAATGATTTGTCCTATGGAAAACTGTGCCTCGGAAGTATTCAAAATAAGTTCGGTTTCCGGTGTGGTTTGCATAACAGGTCTTATGTCGAATGTGTATAATATTCTGCCGGATGCAAACAGCGAGGTTTCCGTTTCGGAGGACGGAAGAACGCTCGAGTTTATATGTGAGGGAACTGCATATAAATTGGATTTATATGATTACACGCTGAAGTAAACCGAAAATCTGCAAACATCAAAAAACGTCCCCAACTTATGGCTACAGCGATAAGTTGGGGACGAAAATATATCACATTTCTACAAAACACAAACAAAAATGCAAAAAACTTTTATATTCTTCCGACTTGAAAAATTTATTTGTTATCTTTGAACTCTTCCGCTTCCGTCGCCGCCGGCAAGATTTTTCACTTCGGCAACGCTGACAAGGTTGAAATCGCCTTCGATGGTGTGTTTGAGGCAGGAAGCAGCAACCGCAAAGTTGATTGCGTCACTTGTATTATAATCGTTCATCAAAGCGTATATAAGTCCGCCGCCGAAAGAATCTCCGCCGCCTACGCGGTCGATTACGTTCATTGTATATTTTTTTGAAAATACGCAGTCTGTTCCGTCATAAAGCATTGCCGACCAGCCGTTTACCGATGCCGATATACTTTCTCTCAGTGTGATGGCAACTTTTTCAAATCCAAAACGTTCCGCAAGCTTGTGGGCAACTTCTTTATAACCTTCGCGGTTGATTTCTCCGCTTGTAACATCTGTTTCGCTTGCTTTTATTCCGAATACTTTTTCGGCATCTTCTTCGTTCGCGATGCAAACATCAACATATTGCATAAGTTCGCCCATAACTTTTCCGGCTTTTTCGCTTGTCCAGAGTTTTTTTCTGAAATTAAGGTCACAGCTGACTTTTATGCCAAGTTCTTTTGCCTTTTTGCAAGCTTCAAGAGTAATTGCCGCCGCCGAATCGGATATTGCCGGCGTTATACCCGTGAAATGAAACCATTCCGCACCGTCGAAAATTGCCGCCCAATCAAAATCTTTTGTTTCTGCCGTTGCTATAGATGAATGCGCTCTGTCGTAAACAACGTTTGACGGTCTTTGCGATGCACCCTTTTCACAGAAATATATTCCCAGTCTTTCGCCGCCTCTTGCGATTTTAGATGTATCTACGCCATGTTTACGGAGAGTTGCAAGGCAGGCGTCTCCGAGAGGATTTTCAGGAAGTTTTGTTACAAAACCTGCGTCAATGCCGAAGTTTGCAAGCGAAACCGCAACATTGGCTTCTCCTCCGCCGTACACAAGTTCAAAGCCCTGTGCCTGTATGTATCTCTGATAACCCGGAGTTTGAAGTCTCATCATAATTTCACCGAATGTAATTGCTTTTTTTGCCATTTTATTTACCTCTTTCCGTTGAATTATATATTTTCTCTTGCCGCTTTAACAGCCGCAACAAATTCTTTTGCTTTTTCGGCAACCGCTTTGTAATCTCCCGTTGCCGCACCTTTTGTAAGGCTTGAGCCTGTTCCCACAGCAACGGCACCCGCTTTCACCCATTCTGCCACATTCGACACATCAACACCGCCCGTGGGCATAAGTTTTGCATAAGGAATAGGTCCGCGTACATCTTTTATTATCTTTGGTCCGAACAAATCACCGGGGAATACTTTCACAATATCCGCTCCGGATTCCATTGCCGAAACAATTTCTTTAATTGTCATTGCGCCGGGCATACAAGCAACTCTGTATCTGTTGCAAAGTTTTACAGTTTCCGGATTGAAATACGGGCTTACTATAAACTGTGCTCCGGCAAGTATTGCAATTCTTGCCGTTTCAGGGTCCATAACCGTACCCGCACCGAGAATAATTTCCCCATGAGTATATTTTGCGGCAAGGTCTGATATAACTTTATCTGCATGAGGAACCGTGAATGTGAGTTCGATTGCCGGAACACCGCCCTCTATGCAGGCATCCGCAATCTTCATTGCCTGTTCGCTGCTGTTTGCACGCACAACAGCAACAACACCAACATCGGTGATTTTTGTTATAATTTGTTCTTTATCCATTTTTTTGCATCTCCTTTAAAAAAATAAAATCACTACAACATATATTATACCACCAATCTGTTTGAAAATCAATACATATTTCCAAAATAATTTAAAAAATTTCATTTTTACTCTTGACAAATATTCAAAAATAGTGTATAATATTAAAGATATATCCTTGTCTCTTATTATGTATGAGAGGCCAGAGTCCATAAGGAGGTGAAAACAATGACTGAAATTAAAAGAGCATATGAGACTGTATTCGTTGTTGATACAACTCTCGGTGATGATGCCGTAAAAGGTCTTGTTGAAAAATTCAAAGCATTAATCGAAAAAAATGCAACAATCGACCAGATTGACGAATGGGGCAAAAAAAGATTGGCTTATGAAATCAACTACAAGACAGAAGGATACTATGTTCTTATAAACTTTACTTCTGTACCGGAATTTCCGGCAGAACTTGAAAGAAATTATAAGATTACAGAGGGCATTCTTCGTTCAATTGTAATACTTAAAGACTAAGAGGGAGGAAGAACAATGCTGAACAAAGCTATATTAATGGGTAGATTAACTCATGAGCCGGAGCTTCGTGTTACCGCGAGCGGCGTTAATGTATGTTCTTTTTCTCTTGCCGTGCAAAGGGATTTTGCAAGAGCCGGCGAAGAAAAGCAAACGGATTTTATAAACATAATTGCATTTCGCAGCACAGCCGAATTTGTTTCCAAATGGTTTCATAAAGGGCAACTTGTGGCTGTTTGCGGAAGATTGCAATCGCGCTCGTGGGACGACCCGAACGGCGGCGGCAAACGCTATGCCACTGAAGTTGTGGCAGATGAAGTGCATTTTGCAGAACCGAAAAGAGACAATTATTCGGGTCAGCAGGGATATGCACCACAGGGCGGCGGTTACTCGCAGCCGCAATATAACGCGGCACCGCAGTATGGGGCGCAGCAACCTCAATATAACTCAGCACCGCCGGCAGGTTTTAACGTTGATATTGACAGCGATGAGGATTTACCGTTTTAATTATTACAGAAGGAGGTTTGAAAAATGGCTGAAAAAATCGAGAGAGCACCTCGTGCAAGACGTACAAAGAAAAAAGTTTGTGCTTTTTGTGCGGACAAGGTTGAATCAATAGATTACAAAGATATTGCAAAACTTAGAAAATATGTTTCCGAAAGAGGTAAAATTGTACCGAGAAGAATTAACGGAAACTGTGCAAAACATCAGAGACAGCTTACAACAGCTATAAAAAGAGCAAGAATGATTGCCCTTTTACCGTTCTCGTCAGACTAATAAATGCAAATGGCTTTAAGATTTCCGCAAGGTTATCTTAAAGCCCATTTTTTTAACATACTGTCAAGTTTTATACATTTTTACTGTTAAAATTTATGTTTTCCCTATTTACCCCATGGCAAATCAAAGCATTTATTCTGCAATTTTCGCAACGCTTCCACAAAATAATAATCTGCATAAATAAGCCCGACTTCAATATTTTCATTGCCCGAATGATTGGCGGTTGCTCGTGTTAAAATTGCTTCATTATCGTTGTCAAGATTTGAATAATCTGCAATCAGCGCGTTAAGCAAGGCTTTCGCATTTGATATATATTTATTTTTATCCTCGGCAAAATTGGCAATTTCAAGCATACCGCTTGCCGCAACCGCACCTGCCGACGTATCTTTCACATTTTTGTTCGGTGCTCTGAAATCCCAAGCCGGAACAAAGTCCTCTTTAACATTTTCCATAAAGAAATCCGCAGTTTTTTTTGCCGCGTCAAGATATTTAATGTCTTTTGTATATCTGTATGCCATGGCAAATCCGTAAATTGCCCAGCCGGCACCTCTTGACCATGCGCTGTCGTGTGCGTAGCCCTGACCGCCCAAAGCCTCTTTAAATTCACCTGTATACGGGTCGAATCGGCATATATGTCGCACCGCACCGTCGTCGTCCGCAAAATGCTTCAGCACCGTATTCGCGTGTGCCTGTGCAATGTGTGAAAATCTTGGGTCGTCCGTGATTTCAGACGCCAAAAAAAGCAACGGAATATTCATCATACAGTCGATTATCGCAAGACCGAGTGTGTGAGTATCTCCGTTCGGTGCGTTCCACGCACGAATAAAATTACCCTTTACGTTAAACCGTCCGGCAAGGTTGTTTGCCATCTGCAACAGCCTTCTCAAGCTTTGCTCGTTTTTATTATATTTATAATGCTGACCGGAAGTCAAAAGCCATACAAATCCAACATCATGCCCCGGCAAGCGGTCGCATATAACAAGTTCATCAAGCATTTCTTCTTGTTTCTGTGCTATATCTTTAAACTTTTCATAACCGCTTTCCAAATACAACTGCCAAAGCATACCACTGTAATATCCATTTGTCCATGCATCAAGGGTTTCGTACCGAAAAACTCCGTCAATTTCGTTATAAGGAAACTTCGTGCCTATTCTGTCAACATTTTTCTTTTCCTTTTCAACTATCTTGATTAACACATCCTTATACATAGATTATTCTCCTTAAAACTCTATTTTCATTTCAAATTCATTGCCGTTCACGTCAAAATCAAGCTTATATACTCGTCTTGAAACCGATATGTCATGTTCCTCTATATCCTCATATGTGCAGCTTACTTTGTGTTTTTTATCAACTGCAATATTCACATCGGCAATCACAATTTTACCGTTATGTATAACCGGCTCAATTTCTGTCACAAACCTTTCCGTTACGGTTTCTGCTCCGTCAAATTTGTCGCAAAGCACGATTTTATTCTCTGAAAGCGTAAAACTTCGGTCAAGCACGTTTATTGCTGTCGGATATGCCTTTGCGAACGATATATTCACGATATTTTTATCGACTTTTAATTCTCCGCAGTATTCTCTGCCGGATTTTTGCGCTGTACCGTTTACAATCGGCACACTGTGACCGAGTGATGATTTATTCAAAATATCATCATCTCCAACAATTTTCGCAACATATTCCGGCGCGCCCAAATCCGTGAAAATACATTTTTTATTATGTGTAACGATAAACGAACCGACATCATTGTGATTGTGCTCCTCAGCATTATGTCCGCCCTTTGCCGCAAAGCTGTAGTTCTCTTTGCGTTCAATATACCATTGCACTTCCTTATAATGTATTTTTATGGGGTTGAGCTTTTCGGTTTTTCTTCCGGGCGTGTAATAAACACAACTGCGTATTATCCAAGAAAACTTACCGAGCCGATTGCCGCCGAGTTCTCCGCATTCAATGGGCGGTATTGATGTTTTAAACTCTCGGTTTAAAAATTCATGCAGCCAAATCGTATATGAAAGTTTTTTTGAACAATCGGAAAAACTTACAATATTTTCTTCGTCAAGGCACAGTGAATTGCAAAATTTTGTCAGGTTCTTTAATTTTTCGTTTTTTACGTAATTTAAATCACGATTGAAATAATCGAGTCTTCCGAACGTATATCGTCTTAATAAATCATGATACAGCACAAAATATCCAAATCCGTATTGCCAATAATCAAGTCCCTCGGAAGTAGAACCCTCGTTAAAGCAACCGTCCATATAATTTTGCATACATTTTTCAATTCTCGGTTTTACCTCAATGTAACCGTCGGCATCTTCATACAAAAACACCGCTCCGACAGCACCGCCGCAAACTGCCGCCCAATTACTTTTCAGTAATTCAAAAACATATGTATTATTTTTGAAACTTTCAATAATTCTCTGTTTTAGTTCATTTGTTATTCTTTCAACAACAAGCGGATGCAACCTGTCGCGCATCATGGCCTTTATCTCTGCCAAATACAGTCCTGTTTCGGCAGAAAGAAGTGCTATGCCGTCACGGCAGTTAAATCTGTCTGCCGGGCGGTGAGCCGGCAGTTGCCAGGAATATTCATTGCATATCTCGCAAATTACGTCCTCAAGACCTTTTATATATTCCGCGTTTTCGGGATAAAGCATAGCCATAAGCGCATATGCCGACAGCTGTTTGCGTCTTGCGTAATATACCCTTTCAAACTGCGTTCTGTCACCGTCGTCAAAAATTTTTATTTCAAGCTGAAAACCAATCTGCGGTATCGGCTTATTGAGACAATTTTCCTCATACAATTTGCATATCATATCTCTTAACGGCTGATATTCCGCATCGTTTCTGATTTTTTGCCATTTTACCTCATCATTTAAAAACATAGTTAGTCTCCTTGTATAGTCAAAATACATTTTATCCCTTAATACCGCTCATATTAAGTCCGCCGATGATTTTCTTCGAGAAAATCGAAAATATAACAATTGACGGTATTGTTGCAAACATCATTATAAGCATTCTGTCGTTATCTTTAAACGGACTGTTGTTTGCCGTTAAATTATACAGCATAACCGCAACCGGTTCTCTGTCTGTATCGCCCAGCAGCAGATACGGCCAGAAAAAGTTGCCCCACGAGCCTATTACCGAAAAAATCGTTACAACCGAAATTATCGGTACGGAAAGCGGTATTATTATGCTTGCAAATATTTTTATATTTGTTGCGCCGTCAATTCTTGCCGCTTCCAGATAATCCATCGGAATGCTGTTGAAGAAGTTCCTGAATAAAAATATATTAAACGCATTCGTTGCCGACATCATCCAAAGCGGCAGATATGTACCCGACATATTAAAATGACCTATCGGAAAATCAACAAACGTCATATATAGCGGAACCATACTTATTCCCGGCAGCATCATCGTCCAGAACAGTGCGGTATTCAATGCCGAAGTTCCAAACGGTTTTATTCTTGAAAGGACATATCCGCCCAATCCGTTAAATATAACATCAAACGCAAGGCATCCGATTATAATCATCACGCTGTTGAAAGCATACTCACCGAAATGCGCCGTTTCCCATACTTTTTTTAATCTTGCAAAATCGATTGACGACGGCAGAAGTTTTGCCGGTACGGCATACATTTCTTGTGTTGTCTTAAATGCTGACAAAAACATCCATACAAACGGCACTATACATACAAGGCTGAGCAGAAACAGGATAATCATCATCAGAATATGTATTGTTCTTCCTTTAAACTGTTTCAAATCGTTCCAATTCAGCAAACCTTCAGTTTTGTCACTTGCTTTCATAACATTGAAACCTCCTTAATCGTTAATCTTTTTATCAAGTTTGAAATATACCACAGTCAACCCGGCAAGTATCACAAACGTTACAACCCCAAGTGCGAGTGATTTTTGCATCGACCCGTATTTAAACGCATAGTAATAGTTTGTAAGTCCGAGCGTCATAGACGCACCGTTAGGACCTCCGCCCGTCATAACCATGGGCTGTTCGGTTACGCCGAACACACCTATTATTTGTTTGACAGCCAACAGCAACACAATTCCGCGGCAATGCGGCCATGTGACATTTTTCACTCTCGACCAAAATCCCGCACCGTCAAGGCGAGCCGCTTCGTAAAGGCTTTTGTCAACGCTTTGCAGTGTTGCAAGATACATTATTGTGGTTCCGCCGAATCCCTGCCACGACATCATTATAATAATCAGCGGAATTACAAGCATTTTGTTTGACAAAAATTTCACCGGTTCAATCCCGAAAATCTGCAATATTGAATTTATGAGTCCGGCTGAATTTTCGCCGTAAATCATACTCCACAAAAGATATGCCGCCATTCCGGGCAGTACCGCCGGCAAGTACAGCGAAATTTTGAAATATTGTTTACCGTGCAATGCTTCGTTAAGCATTATTGCCGCAACAAGCGGAAGCGGTAAACCGATTATCAGCGACCAAATCACATACCAAACCGTATTTTTTAAAGTCACCAGAAAATTTGTATCGGATAGCACCTGTCTGTAGTTTTCAAAACCGGCAAACGACACCGGTTCAAACCCTCTTAAATCAAAAAAAGAATATACCACTCCGATTATAATGGGTCTCCATACAAGAAAGATAAAAAACAGCACTGTCGGCAATATCAAAAGCCATCCCGATAAGTTTTTTCCGAAAAACGCTGTTTTCTTTTTTATCGCAGTAATTTTCGCATTTGATGTTTTCATAGTCAGTCTCCTTTATCACCCACAGGCCGCCGCATTATTGCAGCAGCCTGTTCAAAACAATTATCACTTTATATTGTCAAGGCTGTTCTTTTGAAAATCGGAAACAGCTGTTTTTACAAGTGCATCAATATCGACATTTTTGTTTACCAAAATTTCTTGCACTACACCGTCAAGCACCGCATAAAGTTCTTGACAGCATACAGGTTCCTCCGGTTTTAACGTAACTTTTGAAAAATCAAAATAATCCATATAATCTTTTGCATCAACGTTTGAATATTTATCTTGCAATTCAACCAATTTTTCTTCACCTTTTCGATTAATTGTGGTATTCATCGCAAACGAATCCGATGTCAAAATAATTTTGCCGTTTTCTTGAGAATTGATGAGGTTTTCTTCTTTAATTTTAACGTTTTCATCGTTAATTTCAAGGCTGAGGTCCTGATGTTCAATATACCACGTCAATGCGGCATTTATTTCTTCATCGTTCGCATTCGGATTGAACATTATAATATTTCCGCCCGACTGTGTATATCTTCCTTTCGGTCCCTCCGGCAAGCTTGCACAAGCTATATTGTCAATCGGCATATCATATTTTGATGTTAAATCCTGTACGGGAGGGCTTGCAAGCATCATTGCCGTTTGTCCCGTGCCGAATATCTTGTGTAATTCCGCTTGGTCAATTGCAACACCGTCCGGTACGGCA
Source organism: uncultured Oscillospiraceae bacterium (assembly GCA_964418245.1). Lineage (GTDB taxonomy): Bacteria > Bacillota > Clostridia > RUG12999 > RUG12999 > CAKVOK01. Next base: position 39,549 of record CAYQKW010000008.1, on the reverse strand, counting down.
TTGTATTTCCATTTTAAATCATGAAGCCATTTTAGTGCGGATTTAAATTCATCACTGTCGAAAGTTGCTTTCCATTTACCGTCTTCGGTTTGTTTCATAAACTCTGTTCCGTAGCTCCATGCTATATTCATCAAATGCCAGCCGCCGCAGTTATTTGTCGTGGGAATGGCAAACCCGGAGATACCCGTTTTTTCTTTGATAATACCGGCGTATTCCGCAAGCTCGTCATATGTTTGAGGGATTTTTATACTGCCGTCGCTGTTTACAAGCCCCGCTTTTTTAAATAAATCTTTGTTTATATGCAAACCTTGTGCATATGCACTTGACGGAACACCCCAAATTTCTCCGTTATCCCCTGTCACAATCTTGAGAATTTCGGGATTCAAAATTTTATCAAGACCCATTTCTTTTATATTTTTCGATACATCCGCACAATATCCGGCATCAGAAATTTTTTCAACCTCAGTAAAAAACGTTACCCATGTAGTCGGCAATTGTTTTGCGGCAGCTTTTACCATAAAGTTTTTTACATCATATGTATATGATGAAGCTTCAACATTCCATTCGGGATGGTCTTCACGAAAATCGCCGATACGTTTCATATAGCTTTCGTATCCGGACTGACCCTCGGCAGGCGAATTGCCTATTGTTATTGATATTCTTTCGTCTTTTTTTCCGCCGCAGCCGGCAAGAGTTGTTATGGCAAGCACAGCCGCCAATGCCAATGTTGCTAATTTTTTTGTTTTCATGATTTTTATTCCTTTCTTTATGTTTTTATTTACTCAACAAAGTCAGTTTCCCGAATTTCGAGGCATCCTTTGTTGAACCTATGCCGTCGTTGTAATTGAGCCACTGATGCCTTGCACCGTTATCAGCGTCGTTTACACATACCGAAAACCCATAAACCGAACCCTCTGCCGGGATATGTCCTTGTTCAAAAAGTTCGCTCCACGGAATTGCATATTCATAAATTGTTGTACATCCATCGCGTTTTACACACCCGTTAAAGTCGACAACCTCGGTTTCCGGATTGCCGCCGATGTGCGAGTATCTGTATATTTTCGCCTTTCCGTCGGCTTCGCCCAACGCAAGCTCGGTAAATGCCGAAGCCGTATTCTCTATTCCGGCGACTTTTTCGACTATGCCAATCTGAACACAATCACCGTCCCACATTTTATTGACATTACCGTTCATGGTATACACATCGTCTTTCACCTCTGCCGCAACATACAAATATTTTTCGTCCCACAGCAGATGCATTTCAAGGCTCAAATCGTCTTTTCCTTTCCACGCTTTCACCGATGACTGCGTTATTCTTTCCGAACGGTCTTCGCAAAGTATACTGCCGTGCCATTCACCCGAAGAAATTTTACCGTCAAGCGTTGGCTTTATCGCCGCATATTCCGCTGTTGTAAAATCAACTTTCTGCGAAACCGTTATCACGGTTCCGTTGTTCAGCGTTATATCGCATATCATATTTTCCGGTCGTTTATATACAAGTTCCGGAATATTAACTTTCAATACGGCCGTTTCTCCCGGAGCAATATCGGAAAACTTTCTTGCCGCACCCACAAATCTTTCCGGTTCTTTCATTTTTATTTCACCGGAATAATGATTTGTATTTGAAATGTTTGTAAGCTGCACAACCGCCTGCCATCTTGCATCATCATTTTCCGAAGCTTTGACAATCTCAATTTTTGCACTTAACGGTTCATTGTTCAATTCAATTTTAACAACTCCGCGGTAAACAACGTCCGTACCGTTTGAAATTGCAACCGTCATATGATAATTATCCAATGCATTCTCGTTGATTTTAAACATAAGTGTCGCCGAATCTCCCGAATTTTCTATCGGTGTAAAAATCTCACCGTCATAGTCGACATCAATCCGCACATCACGCCCCAACTTATCAAAACTATTCAATATCAGCGTATCTCCTCTGACTGCCGAAACGGTATTTTCTTCAAATCCCACAATTGTATCGACTTCTTCAAAATAATTGAAATTACCTTCAAGATATACAATTTCGTCGCACAAACCGATTGTAAACACTCCGTCACTGCTTTTTATTTCTCCCAGATACGTCCCCCACACATTATACATTTTTGCACTGTCGCAGCCAAGATTTAATGCAAGAGTATCCGATTTTTGAGTTGTCCATGCCGCAACTATGTTTTTTCCGTCGGAACGTTTGAAATTATACGCCGTAGTTGTATCTCCGTTTATACGTAATACATTTGTCGGTTCTCCGTCCTGAACCAAATTTGACATTGCCGCAAGCGTAACGAAAGTATCGGTTGCCGTGTTTTTGTTCAATGCTGTCGGGAATTTCACAAGTCCCCATTGATGTTCTTTCTGATTTTCACAAGTTCCGTCATCAACAAAATCATACCATAATACCAAATCGGCAAGTTTTTCTCCTTGTGCCATCAACATAAGCACCGGTGCGTAAATGCGGCGTTTTCCCTCCGGTACGCCAACTCCGTCCGTTGCTCTTGTAATACCCATCTCTGTTAAAACAATTTCTTTTTTCACATTGTATTTTTTCATTTGCGCAAGAATTGTTTCCATTTGATTTCTGAACTGACCCTGGTCAAACTCGCCGCTTTGATACGGATGCAAGCTGACGGCATCACAATAATCAAAACCGCCGAGTTCAAATAATTTTATCATAAATGCTATATCATAACCGGCAAGATTGCCTATTACAACCTTAGATTCGGGATTTACTTTTTTTATTGCTTCATATGCCGCCTTGCAATACAAAAGATATGATTCGGGGCTTCTGTCACCGGCATTGAACCCCACATGATTATATTCATTAAGAATTTCAACATATTCTACGGTATTTAAACCGGAAACATATGCCGCCGCATTCCCGTATGCCTCAAGGGCTTTATCATCATATGAATATATATTTGTTGCACGGTTGCCGTTATAAAGCGGATTTGCACGCGAAAGCAGTTTTACGGAACTCATACCGCATTCCGCAAGTTTATTTTGATAGTCCGTACCCGTCACGTTATATACTCCAATACTTTTTTCAAGTTCGTCCCAATTATATCCCATACGTGCCGTTCTGATTCCCATGCGCTGTGCCGTATCTATATTCGCGGTTGATGCAAACGGTGTTTCCGAATGAATATTTGCTCCGAAAACGCTGTTTTGTTTGTCGCCCGGCTGCATTGTTCTTGCAACCGAAAAATCAAGTGTTCTCGAATAGCTTTCGTAAAATCCGTTTCCGCCAGTGGATACAACATCAAATTCAAGATAGTATGTACCGCATTCTGCCGCTTTTGTATGAAAACTTTGCTTAACCGCTTTGCCTCCGCCGGATTCCGCATCTTTGACAACGCCGCTGCAAATCAAACGATTTTCATTATTCTTCACGCGCCAGTTTATATCGGTTTTTACTTTCAAATCCGTATCATTGAATATTGTAAATGTCATTTCGTCTTTGCCGTAATCGAAAATTCTTCCGTATTCACCGTTTTCGGCTCGCACATCAATGAAATACTCATGACCTTGGATTATCTTAATAGATTTAATATAAATTTTTCCGCCCGAACATCCGGTAGTCCAGCCGCAGGTTCTCAAACGCACATCTTTATCGGCACAACCGTTTTTTGCCGTAAAATCATCAATACACATTTTTATTTTTTTCAGCTCACCGGTGTTTTCCATTTGAACAACTTCTTCATACATCAAAGGTTTATTTTCATCATTGCAATAGTGAAGTGTAAACGAACAGTTGCCTTTATCCAGATATTCAACTTCAAACATTGCCGGTTCACCGGTTTCGCAATACCAATATTTATCCGGTATATTAATATAAATATTATCGTTTCCCGAACCGTTGCTTACAGCATAATCAACCCCGTCTATATTTTGAACCGAGAACCCTCCGTAGGTTATTTGTGCATTTTTCAATTTAAAGCCACCGCTTGCAACCGTTATCTCTGCGGTTTTCTTTTCGAGTGTTTCGGCTTCCGCAAAGCACGGCGCGGTATTCAAAGCAAGTATCAACGAAAATATAACACAAACAAATCTATTTGATTTCATGTTGTTTCACCTCGCTTTTCTTTAATTTATCACAACAAAGTTTCTGATTTCACCGTCAACGTAATATACGAACAAACTGCTGCATTCATCACCTACCGCTTTGTATGATTTAATATCCGCAATACTGCCTTCCGAAACCGTATCTTTTCCCGAATCGTAAACAAGTATCAATGTTCCCGGTGTTAATACTTCATCAAAATCGGCACCGCTGTTGTATCCGACAAGCACACTGTTTTCAACCACATCGTGAACATAGAACATTGTGGTTCTGCCGCCGGCCGCGACATATGCGGTATTCAAAGGCCGTGTCTGCGGCGTTTTCGGCGAGTAATATACGGTAAAAGCATCTATTTCATCACCTATTCTTGAATCCACTCCAAAAATATCACCTTTATTAAGTTTGTTTGCAACGGCGGATGCATTTTCGGTAAATCTCACGAATTTCTTTACGTTTCCGTGATACCCCTCTGCCGTAACAACGGCTTCGTTATCGTCATTTAGCGTCATGTACGTTTTGCTTACCACGAATTTATTCGACAACCAACTGCCGCTGCCGATAACTTTGCCGTGTAAAACTACCGCGTCGGCAAATTCATTATATTCCGTGCCGTAATTAAATACCGATGCCGTATTGTAATCCTGGTGTGAAAACACATCTATACCGCCGACTGTATATTCCGAGTCTCTTGCCGTCGTTACATCGTTCGGAACTCCGAACACAACCGTTGCATTTGAAATTCTTGCTTTGGCTCCAAGATTTTTCGTCCACTTATTATATTGCAGATTCGTTTTTTCATGAATAACCCGCAGCATATTATCTTCAACGGGGTCGGATTCATTGTATGCTTCGGCACGGTCAATCATTTTTATTTCTCCGTTATTATTTAATGAATATGCCACAAGCTGCGGTTTCATATTTTGTCCGCCAAGCTTTGCAAACGCCTCTGACTGCTTTTGATATGCCACACCGTCTATTGTGATTTTCTTTTCTGCCGCCGCAATCTTCAAAAGTTCTCCGTCTTCGGTGAAGATTTTCAGCACGAGCGTGTCGGTCAATTCACGCCCTTCAACATCGTCCGACAAAGCCGCTTTTACGGCATATCCGAAGCTTACGCCGCCTTTGGTTGTCTTTAACGATGCAACAAGACCGTATGCATCGAGTTTTGCCTCAATCGCCGCCCCTATGTTTGCACGAACGATAATACCGCTTTTATAAATTGTATATTCGTTTTCACCAACTGTCAAAACAGTATAATCACCGTTATCCGATATGCTTTTGATTTCTCCCGTTACAACTTCGGTATTATAAATTATTTTCAATTTTTCTTTTCCGGGCGTATCGAACACACTGACTATCCTGCCGGTTTCAATTTCGTTCTGCGTTATTTTTCCGCCGGTTTCATCGACAAATCCAACCATATCGTAAGTATCTGTTTTGATGGATATATATGATGTTTTGCCGCTGCTGTTATCGCAGGATTTCAAATATAACTCTTCGTTTTTTACATCATTTATAACAACCTCGTAATTCTCATAGCTGTCTATTATCGCAACATTGTATTCGTTTTCGTTGTTTGAAATAAGTTTCAAGGCATAAAAATCACTTTTCAAAAATTTTGTTATATCCTCTTTTACATAGCCGCCGTTATAAATAACATTGATATTAGACGCCAAATTCACGGTTCTTTCACGTTTATCTCCATCGGTATAATATGTGATTTGATTTTTTGTTTCGGCAAATTTAATGTCATTATCAATATTATTTAACACAATCTCATCGTTTTGCCCCGTTTTGGACAGCCAAAGAAGTGTACTTTCCTCTGTATCTTTATCATATTGATATAAATATTTCACCTGCGTTCCCAAATAATCGACAAGGTCAAAGCCTTCCGCATTCAAGGTTCTGTCGCCTATAAGCGCTTTCCCCTCGTCAACATCATCGCCGTATATACCCGTTCCGTCATATCCGGCAACAATATTTTTTTCCATATAAATATCACGGTTCAATGACAAATATGTGTTTCCTTTTGTTTCCATCGTCATGCTGTCGGTTTTAAAAACAGTATTCTCAAGAACCTCGGCAAACAATGCATTATATGTAATTACAAGCATATCCGAAAAAGTTAAATCACCGGATGTTTTCACGCCTTTGTACAGATTTATATCCGAAGCGATTTTTGCCGTTCCGCGTTCCCAGCCTCCGGAATATTCGGCAAGCCGTTCGTATCCGATTGCGTACAGCAGCATTTTTGCCGCTTCTTTCTGCATTATTATGTTATCCGGATTAAACATTTTATCTTCCGGAACAGATATGATTTTTCTTTCTGTTAATGCCGCTATCGCCTTGTGTGCATAATGTGTATTCGGCACATCATAAAAGTATGACACATCGCTTCCGTCATTGTTCGGACAAAAAATTTTATATATAAATTCCGCAAAATATGCTCGGCTGACTTTTTCGTCTTTTTTCTGAAGAATATATTCTTCGCTGTAATCGGGATTTAAAAATTCGAGAGCTGTAAGTATTTCGTAACTTTCACGTGTGCGTTCGGAAATTTTCGGGTTTTCTTCGGCATATGTCACGTTCACACAGCCGACTATCAACGCAAATGCCAGAATTATTGAATACCATTTTTTCATATTTGTGTTTTCCCCCTTTATAAACATTTCAGCATTCTGTTCAGAATAACAGCCGCTTCCGCTCTTGTTGCCGTGCCTGTCGGGTTGAATTTGTTATCACCGATTCCGGTCACGATACCCATTGAACCGAGTTCGGCAACAGCCTGTTTTGCATATTCGCCGCACATATCCGCATCATCAAAGACAAGCTTTGCATTTTGAGGCGTATAACCTTTTTGTTCAAGCGCATTATATATAATCACCGACATATCCTGACGCGAAATGTTTTCACCCGTACCGAATTTATTTTCACCTACTCCGTTTATAATTCCTTTTGCATATGCAATATCAACATACTTTTCGTACCAACTGCCTGCACTTACATCAAAAAATCCCGAATTTTCCGCAACTTCGTTTTCATAACCCAGCGCACATACAAGCATTTTTACAAACTGCTCTCTTGTAACGGAATATTCCGGTTTAAAAGAATACTCGCTGTATCCGCTGACAATGCCCTTTTCATACAGCTCCGCAATATCTTTGTACGCCCAATCAACCGAATCCAAATCCTCAAACTTGATTTTAAGTGTCACCGATTTTTCCGCTACGGCTGTCGGCAATTTTACGTTCGATATACCCGAAGAAGACGAAACGGAGCTTCCTCCCCCACCGCCGCTGCCGCCCGTAGTTTTTGCGGACAGTGCATTGTTGTATGTGGTTTTGAGTGCCGCAAGGTCGGCATAATCTTTGCCGCCGATTGTGTTGTATACCGTCCCCGAATCCGAGACGGTCGTTATTCCTATGATAGTCATATAATCTTGAAATATTTGTTTAATATTCATATTGCCATCCGGATATTTTACCGCCGTCAAAATTAATGCATCGCGGCACACTTTGCCCAAATCATCTGAATTTGCAACGGATTTGCCGGAAATCTTTTTTGTGAAATATTTTTCGATTTCATCTGTTTTGATATGCTTTTGGACATATTTGTTCATTGTTGTATCCGACAGCATAATATCTTTCACATAATCGTAAGCATTTTCGATTTCCGATTTGTTAAGCGCCGTAATTGCAAGACATTTTGTGAAAATATCGGTATTTTTGTCAAAATCACCGTTCAGTCCCTGGTTTTTGCATTCATCGTAAAATAACTTCACAGCAGTCGAAAACGTTCCCTTCCCCGACAAATTTTCCTCAAAACCAAGTTTTACGCGATTATTCAATACCAATTCTTCAAATTTATCCCTATCGTTTTTTATCAGCTGTTCTTTAAGTTCTTCAACAATATCGGTATATTCCGATGATATTGTGAAATATATTTTTTTCTCCGAAATTTCCGATTGCGACGGTGATGTTATATATGCCGTATACACACCGCTGTCAAAAAACCTTGCCGTCACTTCAAAGTTACCGTCGTTACCTGCCGTTACCGCAGAAACGAACGCAACAGCTCTATCTCTGTTTTCGTCCGTCACATCCGAAAGCACATAACCTTCATTTAAAATCTGAAGTGTAATAATTTCACCTGCCGAGACCGTTCCCGAAAGCATGGTCTTATCGCCATTATGTACCGTTTTAACATTCATGCCGTCGGCAAACGCCGCATTTTGAAACATTAAAATCAACAAAGATAATAATGTAACTTTCCTCAATAATTTATGTTTATTCATTTTAATCCTCCGAATAATACGGCTTTTGCAGACCGCTTAAAAGCGGTCTGCTCATATGCCTCAGTTTTAACATTTTAATTAAATTCCAAATATCCGCCGAGCGGTAACATTGTATCAAATCCGTCCCATGACATAATCTTAACGCTGTCGAATTTCGGAAGATTTGACGGAATCTTGTAATCCGTTCTGTACGTACCCGATGTAATATCGCCTTGTACGGGATATTTTACATAATCGGCTTTAACCAATGCATCGTCATTATAGTACGCAACGATTACATAGAGAGTTTTTGCCGTTCCGAAAGAATTGAAATAATCAAATTCAATCTGCGTTTCAGTGTCGGCTGTTATATCGGAAACAGCGGTAATCTGCTTTCCGCCCGCAATCATCTGCACAAGCTCCGATTTATATGTTCCTGCACCCATCGTAAAGTCGAGTGTATATTCTTCTGCCGTAGCATAACCGCTTACATTTGCAACGGATTTAACATGAATAGTATAAGTTGTATTTGCTTTAAGCGTATCCGCAATAACCATTGTATAGATACCGTTGCTGTATGAATCTACGGTTGTGAGCTTTGTATCTTTATTTTTCTCCGTTATATAGATATTCGCACTGCTCATATCGGCAATTTTCATATTCTGTCCGAAATCAACCGATACTTTGTCTGTAAACGAATTTACGGCATTAAAATTATTCTGCACTTCATCTCCCGCATATATTTTGAAACTGTCTGCCGAAAGTGCCGGAGCTTCGCCGTATACCATATAGATTTTCAGATTATCTAACAGTACGTTTTGAGAACCGCTTGCTCCGTCGCAAAGGAACTGCATTCCGTTGAGTTTTGATATGCCCATTGGATATGTTCCTGTGAAGTTAATTGCGTTATCTGCCGATTTGATGTTTATCTGCATCATTGAAGTATCAAAATCAAGTAGCGCGTCTATGTCGTACCACTGTGCGGTCCATGCGGTTGCCGCCGTATTTTCCGTATAGTCTTTTGTTGTATTCCAGTTATTTGTTCCGGCAAGAAGTTTTCCGCCGGCTTTGTTTTCGGCCGTTGCGGCTGAAACTGCGGTAAATATTGCATTTGTTGAACCTCTTGTGCTTTCAAAAATACCTATGGTAAGTGTATCTTCGGTTGCCGGTTTTACAGATAACTCAATTTTCATTTTACCGGAATCAACAGCATTTTTAAAGAAATATTCCGCCGAACGTGATGTCCAGCTGTCCATTCCGATTCTGAACGCTTTGCCGCTGCCGTCGCGTCCTCCGGATATAATGCTATTTCCTCCCCAAGTCTTCCAACCGTTAGAGCCTATTTCATTTGCGAAATTTTCAACCTGCGGCAAATCGCTTACCGTATCACAATCATCAAATGTGAAATTTGCAATGGTATCTTCGCCTGTTATGTCAGTTTCACACTTGCCTGTTGTAAAACTGTGTTTTACCGCTTTAACTTTCTTATTATCGGCACTTTCAACGTTTTGTGAAATCACAATCTGATATGTTGTTTCGCCCGAAAGCATCGTTGCCGACGGAGTAAGTGTATAAACATTGTTTGAATATGAACGTGTACATATTACTGCCGCACCGGTTTCATCAAGCAATTTTATTGTATCCGATGTGAGCGTTGAACGATTCATTTCCGTACCGAAATCAATCGCAATCGTTGAAACCGCCGGATTAACCGCCTTCCAATCGGAAGCCGCATTACCGAACTTATCGGTAATTGTTACGGCACTTTGCAATACATTTATGAGATTTGACGTTGTCCAATAGAAATTATCTATTGCCGGAACGGTTGTGTCCGTTCTGTTTGCCGGTGTACTGCTGTTATTGTCAAACTTCGGGTAAAGTGTGCTTCCTGCCGTAAACGTGCCGCTGTTTGTATACGTTGTGAGTGCTGTGTCATACGGAATCGCTTCAATCGACCATGTGCCGCCGTCGTAATCTATAACCAAGTCTGTGTTATACCATTTTGTACCGTTCAGTGTGTTCGAATCAATCGCATTTGCAAGCCATCCGCCGCTGAGATAGAACAGCTGTATTCTGTTATATGTATCTTCGCTTGTTCCCGGTCTGTAATCGAAACGATAGTGCTGAACACCGGTTGTCGGTGTCGGAATTGAATAAAATTCTGCCGAGCGAACATTGTTTGTTGCACCGTATACCGGTGAAAATGCTTTGCCGCCGTCACGTCCCGTAACAACGCCTTCATCTGTCCACGTGCGGAAACCACCTGCCGTTTTTTGATCATCGGTACGCCAGCTTTTTACCTCTGACGCCGTTAAATTTTCAAAGGTTCTGCCGTAGTTCACCGTTTCGCCCTCAAACGTTGCGAGTTTCTCTTCTTTTGGTTTTTCGGTTGTCCAATAGAAATTGTCTATTGCCGGAACGGTTGTATCGGTTCTTTCTGTCAACGGATTTGTGTTTTCATATTCAAACTTAAGGTTTATTCCGGAATTGTCGCTTGCAAATGTTCCGCTGTTTGTGAATGTTGTTAATGCATTGTCATACGGCACTGCCTTAATCGACCATGCATGATTGCCATAATCTATAACCAAATCAATATTATACCAAGCGGTTCCTGTTAAATTATCCGCTTTTACCGCCGAAACAAGATAAGCTTCTCCGTTAAGCAGATTTATATTTCGTTTAACTGTTTCGCTTGTTCCGGGTCTGTAGTCAAAACGATAGTGCTGTACACCGGTTGTCGGTTTGGGTATTGAATAAAATTCCGCTGTTCGACCGACTGCCGTCATACCGTATACCGGCGAAAACGCTTTGCCGCCGTCACGTCCCGTAACAACACCGTCTCTTGTCCATGAGCGGAAACCGCCCGATGTTTTTTGACTGTCGTTATACCAGCTTTCCACTTCCGACGCCGTTAAGTTTTCAAAGGTTCTGCCGTAGTTCACCGTTTCGCCCTCAAACGTTGCGAGTTTCTCTTCTTTTGGTTTTTCGGTTGTCCAATAGAAATTGTCTATTGCCGGAACGGTTGTATCGGTTCTTTCTGTCAACGGATTTGTGTTTTCATATTCAAACTTAAGGTTTATTCCGGAATTGTCGCTTGCAAATGTTCCGCTGTTTGTGAATGTTGTTAATGCATTGTCATACGGCACTGCCTTAATCGACCATGCATGATTGCCATAATCTATAACCAAATCAATATTATACCAAGCGGTTCCTGTTAAATTATCCGCTTTTACCGCCGAAACAAGATAAGCTTCTCCGTTAAGCAGATTTATATTTCGTTTAACTGTTTCGCTTGTTCCGGGTCTGTAGTCAAAACGATAGTGCTGTACACCGGTTGTCGGTTTGGGTATTGAATAAAATTCCGCTGTTCGACCGACTGCCGTCATACCGTATACCGGCGAAAACGCTTTGCCGCCGTCACGTCCCGTAACAACACCGTCTCTTGTCCATGAGCGGAAACCGCCCGATGTTTTTTGACTGTCGTTATACCAGCTTTCCACTTCCGACGCCGTTAAGTTTTCAAAGGTTCTGCCGTAGTTCACCGTTTCGCCCTCGAACGTTGCGAGTTCTTCGGTTTCGGCATTGACCGTTATCGAAAGCACTGCCGTCATCATTGCCATTGCAACCATTAATGATAAGATTTTCTTGAATTTTTTCATTTTTACAGTTCCTTTCTTTTTATAATTTTATTTTACCGTTGCCTTCGGGGCAAGCGGCATAATTGAATTACAGCCCTCTACAATGAATGCATACACATTTGTTGCCGATGCATCAATATCAACAGGATAGCTGAACTCGGTTGCCGCCGTTGTATACGCCGGAACGGTGTATTGTTTTGAATCAACCGTTACCAATTTGTTGTTTGCTTCATACTGAGCAATTATAATCGTTGCGCTTTTCGGCTCGGAATTTAAATTTTTAAGTTTTGCCGTTGCAATTGCTTTACCGTTTGTTTCGGACGCCGCGAAAGAAGACACATACACATATTTCGGAACGGCACCGGCATTCATTGCGTTTTCCTGCAAACTTTCTGTTTTCGTTCCGCCGATATAAACCGCATATTCGCCGATTGCATCATCGGGCATTGTAAAGCTGAACGAAAATTTGCCGTTTTGCAATTTTGTCTGTCCGATATATGCCATTTCCGATGTGGGCAGTGTTGTTAATTTTTCTGTGGTAAACGGTGTTTTCGGAACAACCAGCACGGTTGCATGGTCCGTATCGGAGAAATTTGTTACGGTTCCCGACACAGCCGCTTTTTTTGTATTTGCGTTATACGTAATGACTGTACCGGATGCAACGGTTCGGATTTTTTCGCCGTTCGGGATTGATTTTTCTGCGGTAAAGGTTTTTGTGGGATAATCCGTTCTGCCGAGGTTTGTCATTTCACGTCTTGCAAGATACAAAGTGAAGTTCCCCTCGTTATCAAGCGAAAACCATGTTTCAAATTTTCCGTCTCCGTCGGGTATAACTTTTTTGGTCTGCACGGTTGCGCCTTTGTCGTTTACAATTTCAAGTTCCGCAGATGTTCCGAAATCATATTTTCCGGACACGGCAAGAATATTTTTTTCCGCATCATAGTTCAATTCGCTTATTTCGGCTTCATAAGTTACACATTCCACATACTTCGGATAATAATCTACCGAAAGTGTTTTTGTTCCGGACGGATTATTTATTGTTTCCGTCAAATTTCCGAGATAGTCATAAACATATGCAACGTCACCGGAAAGTGGTATTGTTACATTGGCGGATGCACCTGTACTTGACCTGTATCCAACATATACGGTGCTTTTATTGTTGCTGTATTTTGCCACCGCCGCCGTTCTGCTCACTCCCGTTTCGGAATATTCCGTAAGAGTTTTGTCGCACGTCAATCGGTTATATATTTTTGCCGCATAACCCGAGGGTTTCATATTGTGCGAGGAATCGACCAAACCGAAATTATCTTCATAATCGGATACGCCGACATCATTTCTTAAATCATACCAAAAATTCACACCGTTTCTGTTATTTTTCATAAGAAAATTTTCCCAGTGTGTACCAAGCTTTGCAACCATTGCCGCCTGTGCGGTCTCTGTTCTTGAACTGCTTCCGTCTGCCGTAACGCCGTTTTCGGTCATCCAGACATCGCCCGTGAAACCGTATTTATCAAAAAGAGTTTCCCACTTTTCAAGTGCACTTGCATACAATTCATCGTCCAACTGTGTGTAAATATGTATTGAAAAAACATCAATCAAGTCGTTTACGTTACCTTTTTCGCTTACATATTTAAGAATATCTTCCGCATATTTCTCTGCCGCACCCGTAATTGCTCCGCAAAGAACACGCGCTGTCGGGTCAATTTTATTGATTATTGCCTTTGTATCAAGATAAAGTTTTGCATAATCTTCACCGCTTGCCGCAAGATTGTAGTTGAAAACATCAATATTCGGTTCGTTCCAAACCTCGTATGCATCAACATAATCTTTAACCTGCGTTACGGTATATTCGACATATTCAAGCCAACCGTTATAATATACTGTGTCATTTGCGGTCGGAAGTGTCATATTATCCGTAACCCCGTTGTAGTTTTTGTTTCCGTATGCAAGAACCAAAAGCTGATTTATTCCGCCTTTTTCCGCTTTTTTTAAATAATCGGCATCCTTATCGCTTAATTTGATTTCTGTGTTTGCACCGTTTGGTTGCATAGAACTCCACGTTGCGCCGTCACGTATCCACGAAGCTTTTACATCTTTTGCGGATTGAATGTTCAATGCATTGTTATACGAATTGCCATGACACATATGCGTACAAACACCGAAACCCGCCGCACCGGCATACCCTGTCGACAACACGCTTATACATATTGCCATGATACCAAAAAATTTTTTCACTTTTTTACCTCCTTTAATTTGCCTTGTAATTGCCGTGTTGAATTGCGGTTATGTCATATTTATGTCGCCTCCGTTTTTTTGTATTTTTTTCATCAGAAGCGGCATCCAAAATCCACCCACAACCGTTCTGTTTGAAAAACCCCACGGACGTTTGTAATATCCGCACTGCCATTGTCTGCCTGTTTTAACATTATAATAATCCGTCAAAGGAACTCTTTCCCGTGTTTCGTTTACCATCGTCCAAATTGACCGTATGATTGCATCTCTGTATTCTGTATCGTCACTCAACGCCGTTGCCCATATATTCCAATCACTCTTTGCCATATCGCTGCGCGAATCAAGCGGTATACCGTATTTTTCAAGTTTTGTAAGATAGTATTTTGTTTCGGTTTCAAAAACCGATTTGTCAAACACACCAAAGCCGAACAATCTGTCCCACGCAAGATTATATTTCAAGCTCCACGAATTTTCTTTATCGAATGCAAGCTTGTAATGATTGTTTTCAAAAGTATCTTTTTCCCATTTTTTTGCAAATTCTTTTGCTTTTTCCTTATATTCATTGCATTCAAACATTTCTCCATATGCGTAAATCCCCAATATTGCCTTAACGCTCAAGTTGCAGTTATGCGCCATATGTCCGGCAAAGTCGTCGGTACAAAGCTGATTGTTCGGGTCATATCCGTAATCAATCAAATACTGCACCCATTTTTTCAAAAGCTCTTTATTTTCATTTGCGTAATCAAAATTATCAAGCATCCTGCACACGGCATATACGCAAAGAAGTATATTGCCGCTTTCTTCGATGGGCATTTGTTTGTCTTCCGATATTTCCCCGGTTTCGCGGTCACGTCCGTAATCCTGACCGTTCAAAATCGGATAACGCCCACAATCGTGCGGTGCAAAACCGAAGTTCCATTTATCGGTTTTTGCAAAATCAAATATCGGACGAAGCATACCTTTTACAAGTTCCGGATTTGTCACAAGAAACAACGGCACGGACGGATATGTAACATCAAGTGTTGCGGCGTCACCGTCACTGAAACATTCTTTGCTTATAAAAAGTATCCCTTTTTCATCATAACAAAGTTTGTGCGATGCTACCGCCTGTCTGTATGCATAAGATATAATATCCGCATAATCATTGCTTATTGCTTTGGCGGCAGAAATTTGTTTTTTATCAAATTCCGTACACTTATTTTTTATAACAGTATATTCGGAAAGGGCATTTTTGCAAATATCATCAAATGTATCGCCGTTTGATTTGTAATATGCATCAAGGTTTTTCCCGAAATATTGAATCGACTTAATATCATTATACGCTATTGCGATTACGCCGTCAAATCCAATTTTAACCACTGCCATTACAGGATTATAATCAAACACATTATACGGAACATTTTCGGTTAAAAAATCTGCTTTTTCGTCGTTTGCAAAAGCGTCGCGCATAGGCAGTGCCTCCGCAAAAAAACCGTCTTTATCCAACAAACAGAGATAACCCCAATCTATTCTTATGTCGTCACCGCTTTTGTTAAGTATGTTTTGTTCCGCATTTCCGCAATAAATTCCGTATTCATTTCTATCTGATACGACCGATTGTTTGGGATTATCGACACAGCATTCGGCGGCAATATCAAAATAAACCTTTGGCGGTTCGATTTCTTTTTTCGGCAAAACCTTATATTCCATATAAGCAATCGGACGCGACATCAAAAGCATATCATCTGTCGGAATCGGATTTAAAAATGTAACGATAAGCGTTAAATCATCGTTTTCAAAAGTATATATCGTTTTTGTCGGGGTAACGGTTACATCAATCTGCGGCAACGCCTTTGGTTCGGAATAATAAAATCTTGAGCCGCTTGCACATTTACCCATAAATCTGAAAACTTTGCCGTTATACTTAATCATGCCGACAATTTGATTTTTCACTCCCGTCCAATGCCGCGTTACATCATCTGTCAAAAAATCGGAAAACGACCAAATGTTAAAATACGGATCGATATTCAAAAGCGGAACTGCCGGGTATCTCAATTTTGTCTGTTTTGATAATTCTTTTTTGTTTTGCATTTTTATCTCTCCCGAATTCACAATATGTCTATTGAGAAAATTTCACACAACTATTGACTTTTCAATACTTTGTATGATATAATTATAGCACATAGAAACAAAAAATCATAGCATGATTGTATCAAGTTGTTGGCATAATCATACCATTTTATAAATTAATGAGGTAACGTTGAATGAAATTCCCGATACATGTAAGCAAATACAAATGCGAAGAAATTTATGAATATTATTTCAAGCCGGAAAGTCCCATATTTCATGTGATGTCCGGAATCACGTATCCCGACCCGACATATGAGATACAGCGAAAAACGGCAAATTTTTTTTCAATTGAATACATTATAAGCGGCGAAGGTGCAATTCAAGAAAACAACACCATCCGCAAAGTTGTCGCAAACGATATGTATATATTGCATCCGAATGCATATTGGCATTATTTTGCATCACCGAAAAATCCTTTCAAAAAAATTTGGATTGTTTTTGACTGCGACTATACATTTATTGAAAATTTGCTGAATGCTTATAAAGTTTCTGATGTTCTTATTTTGCACAATACGGATATGTACAACGAATTTGCCGAGGTTTTTCGCCTTTTGCGCGACGAACCTGACAATCTTGCGCATCTTGTTGAACAAGCAATGTTTAAACTGGTACAAAAAATACAAGATTTTGCCGTCTATTCCATTGACGACAGTTCTGAAAAAACAGCGGTAATCGGAAAAAAATATATTGACAGAATGATAAATTCTCACATAAACATCGACAAAGTGTGTGATTTTATAAAAATAAGCCGTACACATTTTTTCCGTATTTTTAAAGCCACCTACAACATAACACCGGCGGAATATATTATACAGTCAAAAATCAAGGCATCAAAAATTCTTTTAACACATTCCGAACAACCCATAGGCGAAATTGCAATGCGTTTCGATTTTGCGAACTTTTCACATTTTTCGAGGACTTTCCGTAAATATGTCGGATGTACACCGTCGGAATACAGAGAGCAAAACCAACCCGATAATTTATCGGAAAGATATTGAACGTAAATTTGAAAAAAGCAAGTAAACTCCGTTATTATACAAATATCGGATTTTACTTGCTTTCGGTTGCCGCACGGTATGCGGCATTGTCAATACAAATTATTTATCATTTTTAAGCGGAATAACCATATTCCATGTTTTTGTACAATTCGTGAATCCCTCGCCGTTCTTTCCGTCGGACGTGGCAAAGAACACATATGCCGGTTTTCCGTTTTCAAAAAGTATAAACGGGCGCTCCAAGTTTCCCATTTCACGTACAACACCGTCGTCCCACAAAATTTTTCGGCTGTAAAACAAGAAATCTTTTTTGAAATTCCATTCAATTCCGTCCGACGAATTTGCATATACACCGCCCATCGGTTCGCTGCATATTTTACCGTTCATATCTTTTGCCATCATATTATAGCCGTCCGAATCTTTCCAGATAAATGGGTCTTCAAGCTCAAATCCCTCAAACAAAGGTTTATCATTCGTTCTTAAATATTCCCCGTCATAACTTTCCGCTTTTGCCGCCCCGAATTGCATACTTCCGTGCAGTTCTCCCGTATACGGCGGATTTTTATAACTTCTGCTTTTATAAATAAGCAAAATCTCTCCGTTTTCGTTCACGCACGGTGCGGCATTCGTTGTGAGGAAATTATCGAATTTATCCGGGCGTGTATTGAGAACAGGTGTATCAAATCTCTGCCACGGACCGAAAACACTGTCGGATACCGCAATTCCTATTCTTTTTGATGCACGTGACGTTATTACACGAGGGTCACTGCACGAAACCTCTCCCGATATATCGCTGAACGGATGTGTCATCCCTGTATAATACAACACATATTTTTTCCCGATTTTCATGATATGCGGATTGTGTGTGCTTCTTCCGTCCCAATATTGAGCCCCTCTTGCCGGCAGTACAACTTCTTCAAATTTATATTTTCCGTCAGGCTTATCACTTGATGCACGCACAATTTCGCTGGCAAGCAGCCAACCGGGATGCATGGGCAACGTTTGCGGCCATCTTGAAGCAAACATATGGTATCTGCCGTCATCACCTTTAACAACGCTTCCGCACCAAACCCAATATCCTTCCATTTCAAACCCGGCACCGCAGGGTGCCGGCAACATTAAATCCGATAATCTTCTATTCATACAAAAAATCTCCGTTTCCCTCACCAGCAGGTATCAATATTATACAACACATTCATAAGCAATTCCGCATAATAATAATCGCCGTATGTTGTATAATATCTTGCACCGTTCTGATATTTCAAAATTCCCGGTACATTAACATTTCTGTTCACATATTCCGCACTGAGAGCTTCAAGCGAATTAACCGCAAAATCAAGCATTTTTTCGTTATTTGAAAGTTTATATATCTGCACTGCTCCGCAAGCCGCAATTGCCGCCGCAGATGTATCGACATTATATTTAAGATTATTAATATCCGTTTCGTCCCACTCGGCATCGCCGCCGCATTTTTTAGCCGGCATATCTTTCGGCAGACGGAAATCCCAAACCGGAATATACTCGTTTTCTTTAAGTTCCGCAATATATTTTTCGGCTATTTTTTCCGCAAGTTCCAGATATTTTTTATCGTATCTGCCCATAAGCGCATATCCGTAAATTGCCCATGCTGTGCCTCTTGCCCACCATGTTCCGTTTGCATATCCGCAGCCGTTATTTTCACACAGCATTTCACCGCTTTCTCTGTCAAAATCAAACGAATGTGCAACCGTTAAATCTTCTCTTATAAAATATTTCTGCGTTGTATCGGCATGAGCTTTTGCTATATCTTTATAATATGTATGTCCCGTTTCTTCATATGCCCACATAAGCAGCGCTATATTCATCATACAGTCTATAATTGCTCTGCCGGTTCTTGTGTCATCGTTCATAAATCCCCATGCATCAATATATCTGCCGTTTATATCAAAACGCTTTGTCAGTTCGTCCGCCGCTTTAATCGCATCGGCACGATGTTTTTCATCTCCCGTGAGTTTATACATCGCAACGCTGTACGGGCTGTACAAAAAGCCTATATCGTGCATACTTTCCATCGGTGTATCAAACATTTTTGAATGATAATATTTTTCAAACGAATTTGCCCATTTCAAATATCTTTCATCCTTGTTTACCGTATAATACAACGGTGCAAGTCCCGTTTGGAAAGATGTTGTCCAATTCCATCTGAACGTGAGTTTTGACGCCTTTTCATGCTTGTAATAATCTCCGTCCTCACAGCCGTTAAGTTCATACGGTTCTTCATTTTTCATGCTGTCCATATGAATTTCAAATTTTTTGATAATCTCGCCGTATATATTTTTCAATTCTACAATATTTTTAACTTTCAGTGCCTTTTTCAAGCCCTTTACCTGTTCTACCGTTTTTTCGGCAAGTTTTCCGTTTTCGTATATTCCTATATTAAGAGTTACCGCACCTTTTTTATCAATACATTTTCTTACATATTCATACAATTCTTTGTTACTGAATTTCGGTGACGGCATTCTGCCCTCGTTTAACATCCAAAAACAATCCAGCCAGGTTAAAACGTGCCATTGCTTTTCACGACTTTCATAATCCCATGGGAAATGGATTAATTCGTTTGCTTCTCCCGGCAGATACTCCTCTTCCTCATAAAGATATTTCATGGCATTTGCACCGGTGCACATTGCAACCGCCGCTTCGCTGTTTCCGGCTTTTGCCGCTCCGAGCCATTCCTCTTTATTAAATCTGTCGTTATTCCAGTCAAATGTTCTTAAAAACGGTTTTTCCACAGCGTTATAGTTGCCGTCGAACCACCAGCCGCTGAGTTTTTTACCGAATTTTCCGGCATAATATTTAACCACCGGAACATAACGTTCCATAAATACTTTTTTATCCGCTGACAAATCCCAGCCGAAAGCTGTTCTCATTTCTTCACTCTGCGAATCCATTTCAGTGGGCAAATATGCAATAAATCGTATTCCGTTTTTGTTTAATTCATCGGCAATTTCAGAGATTAAATCTCTGTTTGTGCAATGATTCGGTGCATATTTTTCGATATACGGATTTTCTGACCAATAATATCCGGTGTTTTGTCCTATTGGGAATATAACCCAGCTTGCACCCATATCTTTTGCTTCTTTTACAAAAGCTTGTACATCGAAATTATCCGCCATTTCGTTCGGCGACATTTTTTTACTGCCGTCTTCCGACAATATATGTGACAAAAAATGTACCATTATTCCGTATTTTCCGCTCATCCATTCTGCTTTACTCATTTTTTGATTTTCCTTTCTTGTTATATCGGGCTGTTATTTTCGTCCCAAACGAACATACTTTTTCCGTTTACTTTATATATCTTTTTATACTCATGTGATTTCACCGCAACTTTTTCTTTTGATACGGACAAGAGTTTGCCCTGTGTATCATATTCGGCATAATATACATTCACGCTGTCTTCTTTTCCGCTTCCGTTAAGCAGTGTTACGTATTCGTCCGTTTCCTCCGCCTTTTGCAAACCTCCGACTTTTTGTGACGAAACAATTATTTCGGCTTCACCGTTTTCGTCAAGAGTTATCTGCATTTTTGTAAGCTTATCGTCTTTAACAACATCAAACGTATTTTTTGTTGAGATTGCGGTTTCATTTTTGCCATATGTATAATACACCGCCGTTTCGTCGTTTGTTACAACCGCACTGTCTTCAAGCTTCTTTATCGGGATATTAATTTTTCCGTTACTTAATCCGTTTGCCTTAACTTTCATTGCAATGCAATTATCAAGCAGTGTATATTGCCATGTCACATCGGTATCGCTGTTTGTTATATTTTCTGATATTTTAAAGCTTTTTCCGTTTTCAATCCACGAAAGTTCGGCTGTTCCTTTGCCGCTGAAAACAAAATCGCCGTTTTTATTTTCGCCGTAAACGCAAGTTGCTTTTATGTCGTTTGCTCCGCTTACATTTGAATAATTATTATGCTTATCCGAAACCACAACATTTCCCGTCGGTTCTGTCCAAAGCATTGTTATTCCGCCGCCCATGAAAGATTTTTCGGGCATTGTTTCAGCTTCGGGGAACGCATAGAAAATATTGAAATATATACCTTTATGCTTCACGGCAATAACTCCCGGTTTGTCCCATATGCCGCTTTCATATTCACACGGCAAAGGTTCGGCCGTACAGTTATCAACATTTTTCAAAGCTTCGTACCATGCCGGACTTCCGTTGGATGAATATCCTTTTATATAGTTTTCGTAAGTGCTCCAGCAGCTGTTTATAAACCGTTTTGCCCATTCATCGTTATTTATGTAATACGGGAATGTTCCGGCTGCACCGGATCCCCGTTCGGGCATATTCTGAATTTCAAATCTGCGTTTTGCAAGCGGAAATTCGTCCGCAATTGCCGGGTAACTTATATGGTCTATGCAATCTATCGGTGCATCGGTTCTCGGTGTGAAACAGTTCGGACCGTGAACGCCCTCGTTTTTCGGCTGAGGTACCCAGAAAAGACTGTTGAACTCAACATTTTTTCTTATTGATTCTTTAAGCATACTCACAATTTCGCTGTCCGCCTTGTCCGATGCTTTATGTTCCTTATACATCGTATATATAAGCTGATGATTAAGGTTGTGATACGAACCGTCGCATCCCTGACCCTCAATATAATATCCGGCTGAACTCTGACCGAGTCTGCTACCGTATGCACCGTTTGAAAGCCCTGTTATATGGCGTTTCGCAAAATCAAGATGTCTTGAAATTCCGGTTGCACGATATACGGCTTCAATCCCCGTCACGGTGAACATCCATTGATTGTTCACATTCATACCTCTGTAGTTGCCCTGTTTGTCGCACAATGCCGAAAGTCCGTCATCTATTGCGCTTTTTGTTTCTTCATCGAGATAATCCCGTATGTATGCATAACATTTCGCAATCCAGCTGAAATAGAAATTACCGTGCGTTGTGGGATAGTTTGCGGCATCATTGCCCTCTCTTATAATAAAATCCTCCGAAAGTGCCGCAAGACTGCCGAGAATCGACAATGCACTTCTGTTTATCAAAGCTTCGTTTTCGTAATAATAATTAAGTTCCGCATTTGTTGCCGTAAGTGCTCCGAACCCGGTTGAACCCCAAGCGTTATATGTTCCCGTTTCCCACGAAACCATGTTATTCGCTTCATATTCCGCAGTTGTCAGCACTCTGCCGAGATATGGACTTGACGGGTCGGTTACCTGGCGTTTAACCTGGTCGGCAAGCGGCGATATAAGTCCGTATGCACCGAACATAAGACTTTCTGCAACCGGATATTCAACCTCCGGGGCTTTCTGCGGACGCTGTGGTGACACAACTTCAAGATTTTTTGTATTCAAGATACGCAGTGCTGCTCTTCGTGCATTTTCTTGTACGGCACCTTGAACAACAACGCCGTCAACATCTCTCCAGCCGCCTTTAAGCTTCCGTGCCATATCCGCCGTGGGACACATAAGCGACGGGACCCTGTCTATAATAACACCTTTTCTGAAGTTCTCTCCGAGTTGAAGTTTATACACCTCTCCCGACTTGAGTCCGTTTATCTCGCAGTTCGTTTTTGCGTAAGTTTTTCCCGAAACCAATTTTGAAACGCCTTTTTCGTTTCCGTTTTCATCATACACCACAAACGAACTTCCCACGGGTGATGATATTATCATGCTTTCCGCTTTGTTCGGAACGTAAACATAGCTTTCTTTCGGAGTTGTATCGGTTGTTCCGAGTATTGTTTCTCCTCTTATTCCCCAGCTTTCGGCATCGGATATTCCGATTGCCAGAATATCGCCCTCTCTGCCGCTTATAAATTGCAGCTGCCATATACCGGATTCGCAGTTCAGATTAACCTCCGTAACGGCTGTTCCCGTATCGGAATATGTAAAATCATATATATAGGTAAGTTTTCCGTTCGGGTCATAAATTTTTGCATAACACGAGGGAACAAACGGCAGTCCTTCGGTTTTAGGAACTTGAGTTTTTCTTGAAAAATGAAACGTCGTATTCCCATTTAATTCCGCAAGCATCGCAAATCCGCCTATACCGGCTTGTGTGATTGCCTCCGCTTCTTGATATACACTGAATTTTTCCGATATATCACAGCTTTGGAATACGAATATGCACGATTCCGCTTTTCTTCCGATGAGGTCGCACAGACCGCTCAAATCCACTTTATATTCCGTATTGTAATCAAGCAATCCGCTCTGTTTTGATATACTTATACGATTTCCCGAAAGCGTAACCGCAATATTTTCTTCAACACCGTCCGCATAAACACGAACCGATGACAGACTATCCTCTTTTATGGGATTGGAAAAATCGAAATACAGTTCCGTATTCGGAGAATATCCGTTTTTCGCAGTTGTTTCAATCACCTGAAAATCTGCTGTATAATCAAAGCTCTGCGGTGCAATCTCCGCTCCGTTTGCAAACAGTTTTATTTCCGGAGCTTTTGGTGTAACAACCCCGATTGCCCCGTCACCGCCGGTTATTTTCGACACGGTTGTTTGCTCTGCACCGTCGTTATACGCCTTAAGCGTTATTTTTTCGTCTGTATACACTTTTGTTTCATACAGACCGCTTTGTTGATTATACACAGTATACGGTTCTGTTACGTATGCCGAAACATTTGTAAGAACAAGTGCAGACATTATAATGAACAAACAAATCTTTTTCAAATTAATCCACCGCCTTTTCCGCCGCAAAAGCTTTCACCGTTCCCGATGTTTTAAATTCGCATTCAAATCCGTGTTTTTGCATCGGTGCAAAATCCGCCGCAAAAAACGCGCATTCTTCAAGCATTCCGTTTTCGTTATATAAGCCTGCGATTATATATGCATTCACATTGTTTGCCGTTGAATTTTTCGCATAAATCCGATGTTTTTCACCGATTTTTTCCGTAATTATATTGGGCTGCGGAAACGCTTCGGTTTCCGTTTCAACATCACCCGAAATAATGTTACCGGCAATATCGCAGAATCCCTCGCCGAATGCCACGGTATATTTATTCCCGTAACTTATGTCGTTCAAAACAATGTCTATACGCGCTTCTTTAAAATCCTGCGAAATTTTTATATCGCCGCTTCCGTTCACCGTAATGTTGTTAAGCACCGATTCATCTGCCGGTGCACTTAAATACAGCGATATTTTTTTCTCTTCCATATTTATATCGTAATTTTTCACTTTGAATGTATTCGGTACAGCATACGCATATATATTATCCAAGGAATATTTTTCACCTTTTTCCGGCAACCATACCATCTTTGAAAGCGATGTTAAATTATTTTGAAAATCATATTCTTTGCTGAAATTTTCACCTATTCCGAAAACAAACTTTTGTGTATTCATATCCGCAATCAATTTATATTTTGAATTTGTTCCGTGCGGAATACGCTTTTCGTCTTTTATAAACATACGCATGATGTCCGTATCGCCGTTTACAAACACAAAAAGCTGTGACATCTTTTTGTCCGCACTGTCTGCCGTAACCATGTGCAGATAATTGTTATCCGTTCGCTCGTCAACTGTTTCGTCATATCCCATAACAAGCTTTGTATCGGGATATTTTTCCGTGCTGTAATCCGAGAAAACAAACTCAAACTTTCGCGAGGCATTGCCGTTCATTTCCTCTTTTTTATATCCGGTAAACAAAAGGCGTTTGTTTCCGTTTGAATAAATAAAATCATAAGATTTTATACCGCTGTTTGTGCTTGACGTTAAAATATTTCCCGTATTTTTTATATATACTTCGGCATTATCCGCAATATTTTCAAAATCATGATACATAAGACAGTTGCTTTTTTCAAGCGTAACAGATGTGTCCGTCATAACATTTTCCGCAATATCCGCAAAATCTTTGCCGAAATTTATTTCATATCGGTTATCGGTTTCAACTTTAGCGAAATCTATATCAATACGGGCTGTTTCAAAATCCTGTGTAACCGATATATCGGATTTTCCGTTCACCGTGATTTTTTTCAATGCCGATTTTTCCGCCGGTGCGCTTAAATACAGTGTTACCTTTTTGTTTTCAACATCGGCATCATATCTTTTTACCTTAAAATTGTTCGGCACAGCCCATGCATATATATTATCGATTGAATATACATCGTCCTCTTGTACCATCCATGCAATTTTCGAGAGTATGTCCGCAGGTTGCTTGAATGAATATGTGTCGCTGAAATTTTCACCTACACGGAATACAAAACTTTGGTTTGCAATATCTGTAATCATTCTATATTCCGTGTTTGTGCCATACGTCACCGCCGCACTACTGCCTGTGTTAAGCATTTTCATATTAACGGCATTGCTGTTCGGAAACACAAACAACTGCGACATACAATCATCACCGCCGGACGACACGATATTATGCGTATAACTTGCTTTTGCGGATGCTTCAACCGTTTCATCATATCCCACAACAAGCTTTGTATCGGGATATTTTTCCGCACTGTATTCCGAGAACAAAAACTCGAATTTTCTTGTTGCGTTTCCCGGCTTATCTCCTGTTTTATATCCTGTGAACCGAAGTTTTTTATTACCGTTTTCATCAACAAAATCATAAGATTTTATAGAGTGATTTGTACTTGATGTGGCAATACCCTCCGTATTTTTTATATATGTTTCGGCATTATCCGTAATATTTTCAAAATCATGATACATAAGACAGTTTGCCGAAGCGGCACCCGCCATACACAAAATTGATGCAATCAGAACAAATATTTTTTTCATATTTATTACCTCGCTTTAAAATGAAAGCGGCGAACCTACAGCGTTCCGCCGCTTTACACAGTCGTTTATTCAAACAATGTTATGTCAGACATTGTTTTTCCGTTTTTAAGAGAATCCTTCACATATATTTTTACACTGCTCACATCATCGGAAATATATGTGGAATATTTTAAATTTTCACTCTCCGACACAAATTTTGTGTTTGCAAAACCTCTGTCGATTATGTTGCCGTCCGCATCTGTGCTTTCAACAAATATTACAACTTTTTTCTCGGTTGTAAAGTCTTTGGAAACATCAATGTTGAACGTAACATATTTGTTTCTTGCTTCCGCAAGTGTTGTAAATCTTTCTGTACCGTTCATAAATCCGGCATAACACTCAACCGAATCGATATATGCTCGCGCTTCTTTTTCGGTTTTAAATGTAAACGCTTTCGGCTCGGTGATTGCTGTTCCTATAATATTTGAAAGTTCCGCTCCGAATGTAACCTTATAATTTGTGAGATATTCAAGATTTTCTTTGAAATCTATTGTCATCAAAACATATCCGCCGTCTTCGTTCACATATTTCTGACTGATTGTATAAGCATTTGAGTCCACAGCCGTATCATTTGCCGTAATGCTTATCGCCTCCGTATTTTTTGCATATGCCGAAAGCTTTGCCGTGAAATCCGAATCAACGCTTACGTTTTCATCGCCGTCAAACTTCGGGTCGCTAACTACAAATGCTTCATCTTTTGGCATTGCATATACTTTTATATCATCCACGGAAAATATATGCTCTTTAGCGATGTTAAAGCTTATTTTATCTATTTGTGTTGCATCCGCTCCGCCGGAGTTGAAATCTTTATTGCTGTACTCCGTACCGTCAAAAATGAAATCAAAAGTATGTGTGCTTAAATCAAATATATATGTTGATTCAAGCCTTTTGTTAAGGTCGGCTTTTTTGCCTATTGCACCGTTATTGTTACCGCGGTACGTCGGACCTTCGCCGACAGTTTCTGCCCAAAACATCTGCATTATTGTTTTGCCACCGCCTGAAATTACGGTATGAGTATATGATCTATCATCTGCTTTCGTTATATATTCGACAAACGAAACAACAAGCTTTGTATCCGGGAAGCTCTCAAGCGTATAAGGTTCGTCAAAAACAAAATTCACCGTTTTGTTAGCGTGGTTCGGTTGTTCTACATTTGTATATCCCGTGAACTTAAGTGCGTTTGAACCGCTTTCCTTAGAAAAATCTATGCTTTTAAGTCCGTGG
Organism: uncultured Oscillospiraceae bacterium; assembly: GCA_964418245.1. Classification (GTDB taxonomy): domain Bacteria; phylum Bacillota; class Clostridia; order RUG12999; family RUG12999; genus CAKVOK01. Next base: position 12,256 of record CAYQKW010000008.1, on the reverse strand, counting down.
TTTGTAACTGTCGGTTCTTCAATGTTATCGCTCTGTGCCATATACTCTTTAGCAGTAAGCACTCCGGTGTTTTCAAAGTCTTCTTCGTAAAGCATTGTTATTCCGGAAGCATACGCACCGGTGCACAGAAGTGACATAATCGTTAATAAAGCAAGTAATTTTTTCATATCAGTTCACCTCCGTAAAATCCGCTGTGAAATCCGCACAATAGGGTTGCATAAGTTCTGCACCGTCCCACAGATAAATCTTGACTTTTCCGCCGGTGATATTCTGTGAAAGTCCGATGATTTTTTCGTTTTCCGCCTCTGCCTCACAGCTTACGTAATTCATTTTCGCAAGACTGTTATATTCATCGTATGCTGCCATAAACACCGTTATCGGTTTACTTTCCGCGGATACGTTCGCAACCGTTACGGTAAAAGTTTTTAAATTGCCGTCTTCCGACACATCAATGTTCTTCATATATACCTCCGGTGCGGATTCTGTTGTGAACGTAATCACGGTATTCTCGCCCGAAAGCCCGTTTTCGGCTTTTATATTTTCTGCATTGATTGTATATTCCGTTGAATATTCAAGCTGTTTTAGAAAACTTATGCGAACCGTTGTATCGTTTATAAGTCTCGCTGTGTAGTCGGATTTTGAAAGACCTGATACTGTAATATTATCAAGCGACGTTTCGTCGATTTTTTCTGAAAATTCTATATCAACAGGCTGTTCGCAAGGAACATTTATCGCACCGTTTTCAACGGTTGAACTTTTTATTTTCATTTTATTCATGGTGTAATATTCAATATTATCAATCATAAACGCCGATTTTTCACGAAGTACGAACTTTGTTTCGCCAACGTTTTCGCCCGCAATCGTCAGCATATTTTCGCTTGTGAACTCCGCTGCTCCGGTTATCCAAACCGACATTTTCCGAGCATTTACATCTACCATATATTTAAAATGAACCCAATCGGAATTTACATCTGTGCTGAGCAAGTTATCTATCTTTGTCCATTTGGTTGAACCTGTTGCATACTGGTTTGTAAACGCAACACTGATTTTATTGGTTTTATTGTTCGGAAGCATCCACGTCTGTGCAACCGTGCCGAACTGCGGAAACTGATACGAATCAAGCATTCCCGTTGCTTTCAAATCAAACTCAAGCATCAGCACATCATCGTTCTGAGTATATGATTTAGGTATCCTTATTACCGGACCGCCGCTGCTTCTGCCGGATACATCCACAGACAGCACACCGTCTTTTATTTCGGCTTTATCGCCCATTGACTCCGAAAGAGTGGATGATAACCCGATTTTTGTCAGATACGAAAAAACATCTTCCTCCTTGGTATAGTTTTCAAAATCGGTTTTAAATATATAATTTTTACCGGATTCCTCCGCCATGCAAGGCATGGCGAAGAGAATTGCGGCACATAATAATAAACAAATCTTTTTCATTTCGTATTCTCCTATCTGCACGAAAGTTCAAGCGTTACTTCTCCGCTCTTCGGAATTTGTATTCTCAAGTTTCTCAACATATCCCCGGCTTCTTTGAGTTCGGATTTTTCCGCATCCCATTTATATGTCATAACCTGACTGCCTTTACCTATATCAAGACTGCCCTCGCTGTATTTTTCAACATGAAGTGCTTTTCCGTCTTTTCTTTCATAAAGCGGCAGATTTATCCATGCGGTTATGCCTTTGGGATTTGATAAAGAAACTTTAATTTTAACTCCGCTGTCGGTAAGTTCATATCTCCATTTTACAATCTGGCTTGTTTCCGGAATTGTTCCCGAAATTTCCCAGATCTTATCCTGTTCAATCCATTTAAGCGTAGATTTTTCTTTACCGCTTGTTCTGAACGTTCCGGTTGAATCTGTAAAGTATACGCAGGTGTGCTGTACTTTATCCGGGGAATCAATAGCCTTCGGATTATTATAATTCGCCGGTTTTTGGCTTATGAGCGAGCCGCCCGTTACATCACTGAAAATCAAGTCCGGTCCTCCGCCCAAATACGCCGGGTTGACATAGTTCCATTCCGGTTCAAAATCATACTGTGTGTAACCGTAAATTCCGTTGCTCTTATATGCTATAAATCCTTTGTATTCTTTTACGAAATCTCCGCCCTCGCAGGGGATTTGCGCCGGTTCCAAATCTTTGCCGACTCCGTAATATGTGTCTTCAAAAGCTCCGAACATATCGGCTGCCCAACCGGTTGCGGTACGTGTGGGCATTGCATTATCATATGCCGGATAAAGTTCCTGCAAATGTTTATATGCCCAATCTTCGTTGCTTAACATATGCGGAAACGTTGTTGACGGATATGCATTGCCGGCATCATCATGAGATTGAAGCTGCTGTCTGCGTTTTGCAAGCGGGTCCATATACGCTATTATCTCTTTTCCGGGGTATCCGTTTATACCGCCGACCTGCGAATCTGTACGGCATGCCGCCGCATTTGTCTGCGGATAATCCAATTCCAAATTCAACGGATTTGTGAGCCACGAATAGCTTTCAAAAACCATATTTTCATGTATAACCTGTGCCATGCCCTCGCAGATTTCTTTATCCGCATTTTCGAGTGCACTGTATACACGATATAAATGACCGAAGAAGAACTGGTTTAGATTTGTGTAGTTTGTTCCGTCATAACCGTAGTTTTCGACATAATATCCGCCCTCGTGATTGAATCCGAAATGTTTCCAGCCCGGAGCCGAGTTTATAACTACTTTAATCTGTGTTTCAAAAGCATTTTTATATCTTTCAAGTCCCGTCATAAGATACATGGACATAATGCCCTCTATACAATGCTGATGCTGATTTGTGAGATAACCTCTGTAGTTCTGCATTGCATCTGCATATGCAATCATTGTTTCCTCGATTATTTCAAGGTCTTCTTCAGGCAAACAATGCTTTAAGTTTTCATATGCTTTTGCCGTGAAAGAGAACCAGAAACCGCCGTGTGTTGTTCCCGTTGTTCCGCTGTCCAGACGATTTTCTCGTGCGAACATATCTTCGCTTAAAGTATAAAGTCCGGCAAGCAAACCCAATTCACAACGGCGCATGAGCTGTTCGTTTCCATAGAAATAGTTGAGCTGTGACGGTATTAAAAGTGCTGTCGCCAAAGCATTTGCTTTTCCGGTATGAACTCCCATAAATTCGCCCGCGGAATAATCGGCATACGTTGTTGTGCCTTTTAAATATCCCTCGTCAATATATCCGACATATTGATGTTCGGGGTCTAATATCTGCTGTGCCAATGTGTTCTGCATACTGCTGATAGGCGTATATGCACCGAACATCTGCGCTTCTGCCATTATGTTTTTAATATCTTCTTTTGCCGGAAGCGGCGGTATTTCGCCAACATCAACGGTCAAATCGCAATTGTTTACAATGTCAACAGCCAAATCACGGAGTTTTGCCTGCAACGGTCCTTGCATAAGCACACCGTGACTTTCCACCCAGCCGCCTTTCAAATCTCTTGCCATATCAGCTGTGGGACACATGAGCGATGGTGCAAATTCTATTGCAAAATAATCTCTTCCGCCGCCGAGCGAAAGTTTATATACACTGTCGCCTTGTGCCGGATTTGCATGGTATTTATTTTTATACCAATCCGACTTAGCAGTTTCCTGCGGAATTTTTTTGCCATTTTCGTCCGAAACCGTAAGTGACGGATTTGAACCTGTTACAACCATAAATTCTTTTGCCTGCGGCTGACAGTATACAAACAATTCCTTTGGAGTTGTTTCCGTCGGAGCGTATGCGTGCATACCGCCTATTCCCCATGCGGAAGCTCCGCTGAAACCGAATTCAACAATATCGCCTGTACGTCCGCCCGTGATTGTGAACGTCCAAATACCTTCTTTTTTAACCGACGGTGCAATCTCAACGGCTTTTTTGCCCTCAACATCCGAGAAATCATAAAATCCCACAAGTTTTCCGTCCGGGTCACTCACTCTGACATACGATGACGGTGCAAACGGAGTTGAAGCTTCAATCTCGGGTTTTTTTGTTGTTCTTGCCGCATAAAGTTTAATCGGTGTATTGGCATCGAAACGAGCTTTCATATACATTCCCGATGTTCCCATCTGGTTTGTCACACCGGCTTTTTGATATACATCATATGATTTGCTTACATCTTTATCGGCGGCAACCTCTGTTGCCGTACCCATATCTCTGTTATCCAAAATACTGCCGAGCGGTTTGGTTTGAGCCGGCATTACAAATTCGGAATCCGTCTGCGGTTTTTGAACCGCTGCCGTTTCGTCCTGTACCGGTGTGCCGACTGTGCTTTCCGATGAAGTTTCGGGGTCTTTGACAACGGTTTTTGTATATTCAAACATTTTCAGCCCCGCGGCTTTTGCAATCGCTTCAAGGCATTCTGCTCTTGTTGCGTAATCTTTGGGGCGTATGAGTTTATCTTTTGCCGAAATTGCTTTAAGCTGAACGGCTTTAAACACATATTCAAGTGCCCAATCACTTATTGCACTTTGGTCATCGTATGCCGCTTCTTTAACCTCTGCGGCAATGGGCGACTGCGAAATTGCATCATATGCCCTAACGGCAACCGCGGCAAGTTCTTCTCTTGTGATATGCGCGTCCGGATAAAAATATCCGTCGTCACTGCCGTGCATTATACCGATAGCGGTTACGGCACTTATTTTGTTTCCGTATGCCACACTCACATCTTTATATTTCTTATCGTCTCCGGAATATACCATTCCGAGAGCTTTTGCCGTGAGTGCCGCTGTTTCGCCTCTTGTGACAAGAGCCAAATCGTCAAATTTTTCTTCACCGACCCAAGTCATCTGTGTTTCGTCTATTGCGATATTTTTATCTTGCCACAGCGTTTCCTCCGCCGTACACAGTGACGGAACAAACATAAGTACGCACATCATAAGCGCAAATACTTTTTTTAACTTCATATTTCTTCCTCCCGATTTACTTAAATTTCAATCAATTATCTTTATACAGTTCCTTATAACTTGTGGGTGATATTCCGTAACGCCGTTTGAAAGCGCGTCTGAACGACTGGTCGCTGTTATATCCCACAATCTCTGCAATTTCGTTTATACCTATTTTTTCGCTGAGCATCATTTTGCAGGCACTTTCCAAACGCACACTCTCAAGATAGTTAAGGTAACTGTCGCTGTGTTTTTTAAACAATGCCGAAATATATGTTTCGTTCAATCCGAATTTTTCGCTTATAAGCGTCAGCGACATATCCGGATTCCAATAATTTTTATAAATGAAGTGTTTTATTTTATCATAACTTTCTTCATCTTTATTTTTCGACTTTTCAAAGCTTTCGGCGCAAATTTCTTCCATAACGTTCAAAATGTATTTAATCGCCGCTTCGGGTTTTTCGTCGTTCGGTGCCGAAATAACTTCTTCCGAAACCTCGACGGTATGCATTTTCAAAAGCTTTACCAACGTTGCCTTAAGTTCGTAATAAAGTGCCGTTAAATCCGCATTGTTAAGACGCTGTTCTTCAAAATTCTTAATCAAAATTTCTTCCGAAATTTTTTTCATGCTTTCATGCTCGCCTTTTATTACCACGTTTGCAATACGGTTTTCCACTTCAAGCGGATACCAGTAATTCGACGAAATGGGAGTATGATGTATTTTAATCTCCGAACGTTTTTCGTCAATATCCGCCAAAACAGCGTTGTAACTGTTGATTATGTGCAATGCGTTGTCAACGATTTTTCCTGTACCGAGATGAAATTCTTTACCGATTTTATTGTCGAGCTGTTTTCTTAAAATGCGTTCAATTCCGCTGCGGCTTTTTTCCGCCGCCGTGTTTTCGGCATCTGTGCTGAACAAAATTGCCGTTATGTTTTCGCCGACACGGCAAATATAAAACTCTGTACCGTCATACCATTTTTCGTGTTTTTCCAAAACGGCGTAACACAACGCCTCGATAAACTCTTGATTTTTTATTTTCACTTCATGAGAAAGTCCGTCAAGCCCGGATTTTATAACCGTTACCCAAAAAAGTTTATTTTCAAAATCAAGCCCGGTATATCGGCACTGGTCGGTCAATTCCTCAAAATTTTTAAAATCGCCGTCAATAAGTTTTCTCACTATGCCGCCGCGCAGAAAATCGACATTTTTCTCAAAATATCGTTTCAGCATAACAACATCGTTTTTCAGCAAGAACACATAAGAATAAAGATTATCGAAAATACTTTCGCCTTTTTCTTCGTTTTTCTTTTCCACAAGGTCAAGCACTTTGCCTATCGGCATTACGTTCTTACGCATGAAAACTTTTGCAAACACAATTGCAAATATAAGTGCCAGAAAAGTTACAACAAAAATGATTATTTTTGCGCGGCTTATACTGCCGAAAACATATTTTTGGTCTTCGCACACAATATATGTCCAGCGGTTATAATCGCTTCGCACGGCAAGCACAACGTCTTTTCCTCTTGTAATCATTTTATCGTATTTGTAAAAATCCGTTTCGGCTTCTTTGTCGGCATAAATGTGCTGTTTGTTTTCATCCGAAATCTCAACACTGCCGGCTTCAAAACCTTCAAGTATAACCGATTTCACAAAATTTGTATCAATCAAAGTATTGATATATCCGCATATCCTGCCGTTTTTTTCCAAAGGGATTACCAAACACATAACCTCGGCCGGCATTCCGGATATAACTGCATTTTCCGACTCAAACATATAACGGTTTTTATTACCCGATTTAATCTTTTTTATTATCTTCTCATCCGATAGTTTTTCAAACTTGATAATTTTTGAAAAATACTCGTCTTTTTCAATTGAAGAATTTTGTTTTGCGGCAATAAAATTTTTATTTTCAATACTTATGTACTGTGCTTTAAGAAGATATTCATCGCCGTTCAAATTTTTCAGCTCGTTTTGAATATTTATAAGCTTTGCAAGGTCGATATCAGGTTTCGCCTCAAATATTTCCGTCATTGTTTCTGAATTTACAAAAACGGAAATATTTGAATTGAGAGTTTGAAGCATCTTATCCATAAACGAAACATTGTTTTTCAGCTGTAATATGCCATACTGTTCGCTTTTTGTTCTCATAACACCTATATAACTTCCGTATACACTGCTGTATATTATCGCGATTACAAGTGCAAGCACTATATACGACAGCAAGAACGTAGCGAAAAATGTTTTTCGTTTATTCAAGGCGTTCTTCCTCCCCCGAATTAGCTTTTAACATATTTATCATATGTTGTCTGTTGAATTTCTGTATATCTTTTAAGACCCTGTTTTTCAAGTGTGCTTACATAATCGTCCCACTGTGAATCAATGTCTTTACCGTTGATTATCATGTCTGCAACAAGCTTATACGTTTCGTTGAATATGCTTGATTTAAGTGTTGCGTATTCGTTCATAACACTTTCGTCATAGAACATATCCGGCAAACTTTTGTCCTCTGCATACGGTTCGTATTTCTGCGATTCTCTGTAAAGTCTTGCTTCCAAGCTGTTGCCCGATGTATCCTTTGCCACCCAGCAAAATTCGCCTTCGTCACTTCTGTAGTTCGGAACAAGCTGAACCCAGTGTTTGTTCTGTGTTTCGCCGAATCCGCCTGTGAGGTCGGCATATTTTGCCTGTTCGCCGAATATGTTGAGTTCGCCCTCTTTGGCTTTTCTCCAGCCCTCGCCCTCTTTACCGTATTCCGATTCAAGATAACCTTCTTCGCTGAAGAAAGTATCTACCCAGCGGATTGCAACCTCAGGATATTCGCATGATGATGAAATGCAGAATTTCTGCCCATCTATAAGCGGATTACGCAATGCCGTTGCTTTTCTGCCGGATGGACCGGTGAGCGGCGGTATTGCTGTAAATTCGGCATATCTGCCTGTTCCGCCGTTGTTTACCGTGAACTGACCGTACCAAAGTGCCGGGCAACACGCAACAAGCGGATATTCTTCATTTTCGACTATAGCCGTTCTTTGCTGGCGGTCTATTGTGAAACTGTCTTTTGCTATAAGTCCCTCGTTATACAAATCCTGAATATATTTAAGACCTTCTTTAAATTCGTTCGTGGTCGGCGCATAGACAACTTTGCCGTCCTCGATATAAAACTCGAAATCTTCGTAATCGTCCATATACGAGAATGAATTCATAATAAATTTAATTGTATCACGTGTACCGATACCCAAAAGCGGAATTTCATCTTTTTTGCCGTTGCCGTTAAAATCGCCGTCACGTACTTTTATGAGGAACTGTTTGAAATCCTCTGTTGTATCGGGCATATCCATTCCGGATTTTTTGAGCCACGGTTCATATACCCACATTTTTGTGGATGTTCTTGAGTGATATGCCGATGCAGATGCTCCAAGACCGTACATATTGCCGTCCGGTGCGGTGAACTGCTTTTTCATATATTCGTCCTCTTCAAGAACTTTTTTCAAATTAACCGTATGTTTTTCGATGAGTTCGTTGAGCGGAATTATGATTCCGTCTTTGCCGTATTGAGCCTGTGCCGGTTTTTTTATCAGGCAATTCAAAAATATGTCCGGATAATTTCCGCTGGCAACCGTAACATTAAGTTTTTGTGTGATTTCACCCGATACTATCTGCCAGTCTATTTTTACATTTGTTTTTTCTTCATAGTATTTTGTAAATTCGTTTGTTGCATAATCTTCAACATATGTCGAGGCAGCTGTCATTACAGACAATGTAACCGGTTCTTCAACAATCGGGAAAGTTCCCGTCGGTGTGAGTTTTGCTTCAATACCAGATTTTTTTGTGTTGTTTCCGCCGCATCCCGACAGCATGAGTATGCCGGCAAGTGCCGCCGCCGTAATTTTTATTGATTTTTTCATATTTAGCTCCTTTCTTATTATATAATACAAAATGCCGAATTGTTTGCGTTTGCCCTGTTTCAAGGTGGGCGAGGCTTTGGTTTGTACCGTGCCGCATATTCCCCTTGACGCACTTCGTGCGCCGTCCCCCATTAGGCAAGAGGGACCATTGGTCAGTGCGTTGCCATTGGTTCGTGCCGTGAGGTTCTGGCGGACAGGGTCGCCCACCCCTACGGGTTGGTACATTGCCATTGGTTCGTACGTTGCCGTAGGTTTGTGTGTAATTCCGCATTATGAATTATTAATTATGTTTCTATCCTTTAATCGCGCCTACCATTATACCTTTTATAAGATGTTTCTGCACCGCAAGATAAATTATTATTACAGGCAATGACGAAACAACTATGAGCGAATATTTCAGCAATTCCGCCATATATTCACGCTGACTTGCAAGTTCCATATCTCCTATTGCATCGTTTGCGGTATTGAGAATGAGAATATCTCTCAATACTATCTGCAACGGGAAAAGTTCCTGCGACTGCAAATATAAAAATGCGTTGAAATATGAGTTCCACTGACCGACCGCATAATACATTCCCACAACCGCCAAAACCGGCACCGCAAGCGGAAGTGCAATTCTGATTAAATATCTGAAATCGTCACAGCCGTCTATTCTTGCCGCTTCGTTAAGTTCTTTTGGGATACTGTTTATAAAATATGTTCGTACAATCGTTAAATTATAAAAGCTTATTGCCGTTGGCAGAAGTATTGCCCATCTTGTATCAAGCATGTGCAGTTTTTGCACTATCATATACGTTGGTATAATACCGCCGGAAAACCACATTGTGAATGCAAAAAGCAGCAGGATTTTTCCGCGGATTTTAAAATCCGGACGTGACAGCGGATATGCCGCACACACCGTTAAAAACATACTTATGAGCGTTCCGAACAATGTGTATATAATTGAATTGTAAAATCCGATTATAACCTTTGAGTATTTGAGCAACACTTTGTATCCCTCAAGCCCCGGATTGACCGGCAACAGTTTCACCTTGCCGGCCATAATCGCATTGGGTGAACTGAACGACGCACTCACCACATAAATTATCGGATATGCCACGATAACAAAGATGATAAATATAATTATATGATTGATTATATCGAATGCCATATCGCCTTTGAACATATTGCGGCTCGATATTGATTTTTCTTTTTTTGCCATATTTTTCACCTTCCTTACCACAGCGATGTTTCCGAAACCTTTGCCGAAATTTTATTCACGATAAACACCAGAATAAACGTTATTACCGACTGCACGATACCTATTGCGGACGGGTACGAGAAGCTTGCACCCTGTGCCGCTATACCGATTTTATACACATATGTATCAATAACTTCGGAATAACCTATATTAAGCGAGTTTTGCATGAGCAGCGATTTCTCGTATCCAACTGTCATAACACTTCCCAAATTAAGTATGAACATAATAATCGCCGTCGGCATGATTGCCGGTATATCGATATGTATTATTCGTTTTATCTTGCTCGCACCGTCAACAATTGCCGCCTCGTGCAGCTGTTCGTCAACACCGGTGAGTGCCGCTATATATATAACGGAGTTCCAGCCCGCCGTCTGCCATACACCCGACCACACATAAAGATGACGGAACATCTTTGGGTTGCCGAGTATATCAACATCTTTATGTGTTATGACTTCAAGAATATTTGTTATTATTCCTATTCTTGAATTGAACAGCTGATAGATTATGCCGACCATTACAACCGTTGATATGAAATTCGGTATAAACGTTGCCGTTTGAACAATTTTTTTAATTTTTGCATTGCCGACATAGTTCAGCGATATTGCAAGCATAATCGGGAAAATGAATCCCGCAATGATTGAATATATGCTGAGTGACACTGTGTTCACTATGAGTGTTTTAAACTGCGGACTTGCAAAAAACGCTTTAAAATGTTTAAGTCCAACCCACGGACTGCCCACAATGCCTTTCACGGGACTGTAATCCCTGAAAGCTATCTGTGCACCGTATATCGGCAAATACTTGAAAATTACAAAATAAGCTATGGGCAATATCAGCATGATATAAAGCTGCCAGTAGTTTTTCATTTCGTCTTTCAAAATTGCCGCAGCACCTTTCCCACCGATATTGTTATGTCCTGTTTGTTTCAAATTTTTCCCTCCCGATTCTGCTTATTTTCTGAAAATAAATACTTCTTTCATGCCGCCGCTTTCGCTTCGTGTTACGACATAATCGCCGATACGAAGTTCCGCAAGCGTACAGCCGATAACTTTTGACGATTTATTCGGGTCAAACAACTGTACTGCCAGATTTTCGGCTTTTAAACCTGAGGAGCAATATCTTAGACCGGATATACTCTCGCTTGGGTCAACATTAAACGTAAACGTATAATCCTCAAAAATATCAATTACTTTTCCGCAGGTTATATACATAGATGACGTCGGTATATTCGTATTTATTTCTCGGCATTTGAAGTTGCCGTTTTCATCATACATATCGCTATATCTTGTAAGCATACGGAAACCGCTCATTTCGCCCAACTCGTTTGTTTTGAACATTATAACGTCGCCTGGCTGTAAATCTTTGAACTTAATTCCTTCGTAAAGACCACCGGTATAACGCGTTCCGTTATACGACACCATTTCATCGTCTGCCGGGAACAGTTCTTTTTTAACACCGGAAGATGCGCCGGGTTTAAACATATATACGTTTTCCATGAGTGTTATCTGCGGTCGAACCTGACCTTCATCGTCAATCGCTTCGCCCATTTTTATAACTGTTGAGCTTGAGTTTCCGCCGAAAAGTTCAAGCGGAATTTCAATCTGACCGGCACCGGATTTAACCATGCAAACAACCGCCGACGGTATGAAGTTTTTCTGTACATCATACATTTTCACTTCGTAACTTGAATCGTTTACAAAATAACTTTTTGTTCTCATGCTGAAATATTTTGCATCGTCGCTGTCGTTCGGTATAACAAATACTTTTGTATTTTCGTTTAATGTATAACGATGAAGAAATCCGTTTCTGTAAGTGAGCTTTTCGCCCTCTTCCGAGCCATAGTCAAACGAGAAGCAATCTTCGTTATAACCTTTGTACATTGCGCTGTAGTTCGGATTGTCAATCATTGCTGTACCGGCTTCGTCACTTATCTTTTTCTGTGCAAAGTTTGTTGCCGTATACATTGATTTAAGTTTTTCTTCCGCATTCAAATCGAAACATACAAGCTGTTTCACAAGCTCACCGGCTGTGAAAAGATTTGTATTTTTTTGTATTTTATCAAACGTTGCGGATTTAACACCGTCAAGTTTGAAATTGTCCGCCGTTTCCAAAATCTCCATAACGCCGTCTTCCGTCCAGATTTTAAACTGCGGATTTTCAAGCGAATTTGCTCCGTCAGACATTTTCACAACATATCCGTAGGTATATTTTT
>CAYQKW010000007.1:0-60126 GCA_964418245.1 uncultured Oscillospiraceae bacterium | reverse complement strand
CCTGCGGTTTCGTGAAATGAACCTTGCGGCTCATGAATTGCACTTTCGTGCATTAAAGAAAGGAATTAATAACCATGAAAATCGGTACAAGAAAAATCGTTTATACTTCACTGTTTGCGGCAATTGTTTTTGCCGCCACATACATAATAAAAGTTCCAACCCCCACCAACGGATATGTAAACATCGGGGATGCCGCCGTTATACTTGCATCGCTCGCACTCGGACCGCTGTTCGGAGCAATTGCAGGCGGCATAGGCTCATGCCTTTCGGATATTATCGGCGGATATGCGTCATATGCTCCGGCAACGTTTGTTATAAAATTCGTCATGGGCGCCGTGTGCGGTGCAATACTTTCAAAAAGCAAAAAAACAGTCGTTCTTGCTTTTGCCGCCGTTATTGCGGAAATACTTATGGCTTTTGGATATTTTCTTTACGAGTGTGCTGTTCTCGGGCTTGGAATCGGTGCCGCCGTCGGTATACCGTCAAATTGTATTCAAGGGTTGATTTCGGCGGTTATTGCCGTGATTTTGGCAAAATGCATAAAAATGCCCGAAAATCTTTAAACTATTATTTTGTTCTTTTTCAAGCTGTTTCACACTGTTTGTTCAGACAGAACAGATTTGCCGAAACCGAATATCTCAAAAACCGAAAAGGGAGGTAATCATGAAAACAAAAAAACTTGTAACAACGGCAATGCTGCTTGCGGTTGCAACAATACTGTCGTTTGTAAAAATATCCGAATTTCCGTTTGGCGGTTCAATTACACTTGCGTCTATGTTGCCGATAATCCTTATAAGCTGTATATACAATGTGAAATGGGGCATCGGAGCGGCTGTTGTTTACGGAATTATACAGATTTTAACCGGCATGGGTACGGTATCGGCATTTTTTTTGCCCGGAGAAAACCATATGGCATTTTCGGCGGCAATCGGAGTATGTTTTTTTGACTATATCGCGGCATACGGTGTACTCGGTTTCGGCGGCATATTCAAAAATAAATTGAAATCCGCGACCGCAGAGGTTGTTTTTGGCACATTGACGGCTTTAACGTTAAAATATGCAATGCACATTATATCCGGAGCAATATTTTTTTCCGCATGGGCGGAATGGTTTTTCGGCGGCGGACTTTCGCAGATAGCGATTTTCAAGCCGTTCTGCAAATTTGTTACGGATAATGTGAGCGGCAGAAAACTTGTACTGTTATATTCCGTGATTTACAACGGCGCATATATGATACCGGAAACAATCATAACAACAGCCGCGGTGCCGACCGTATACAAACTTGTGCTTTTGCCGAAACACCGCTGATTTTATGATATATCTTCAACTCACCGATACAATTTCTTTTCGTAATTATCAAATTACGTACAAACCCATGGCGATATACTGACAGAAACGGGCAAACACAGCACAAGCTTGTGCCGTGTTTGCCCGTTTCAATGCATTCTGTCGAATTTCAACTTTGTGTCTTGTCAATTTTCTTTTGCAAAACTTCTTTTATATCTTTCTTTGCCGCCTCGCTCATGTTGGGACTTTTTATATTTGTTTGGTCTTTGGCGGCATATACCTTTTCTCTTTCTTCGAGTATTTGCCTTGCCGCCGTCATCAGGTCACAGTGCGATACAATGTCCTTTTTTGAAAGTGCCGCAGAAATGCAGGCATTTTTAACGGCATTTTTAATTTCTCGTCCGCACAGCTCAAATTCGGACGCAATCTCTTCAATATTCACATCATATGCCAACGGGATATGAATATGCTCTGTTTTCAAATGATTCCACCAAATCTTCACTCGTTCCTCTTTTGTGGGGAAAGTAAACTCAACGTTTATAAGTCTTGAAAGAAATGCCTTGTCATAATTAACAACCAAGTTTGTTGCAAAAATAACAATGCCGCTGAAATGTTCAAGACTTATCAGCAACTGGCTTCTCATTGAATTTATCGCCTGTGCCGAACCGTCGGATACGTTGGTCAGCCTTTTCGAGAGCAGTGAATCGGACTCGTCAAGAAAAAGAACCGCATCTTCTCTTTCTGCCGCTTTAAAAATCGCCTTTACCATTTTGGGACCTTCACCGTGATATTTGCTTTCAATATCGGCATATGTTGCTTTCAAAATTTTTTTGCCCAGTCTTTGTGCCACTGCTTCCGCCGACATGGATTTTCCCGTTCCGGGCGGTCCGAAAAAACTTAATGCCGAGGTTGCTTCGGGAATGATTGAACGCAGTCCCCATTCATCAAACACTTTATGTTCCACTTCCAATATGCCGATTGCCTGTTCAATTTGTTTTCTTGTCGATTCCGGCAAAATGACCTGTTCAAACGAAAAACGCGGTTCTTCTGCCCGATAATTGTACGAAAGCTTTTCGTAATCATATTCATCAGAAGTTTCGCGCCGCTTGCCGCTGTCCGCTTTTTTTGCGGCTTCGGCTTTATCCTCATCGGTCTTTTTATCATCGGTGGGCATAAAATTCGGATTGAACGCCGCATAGTTCATTTTTATATGTACTTCAATGTGTTCACATTTTAAATCTGCGGATTTAATTGAATCGAAAACTTCTGCTTTGATTTCATTTTCAAATCCGGAATATCTCGGTTTGCCCATTATATATACTTCTATCGCATCTATACCGTTTTTGCGCACGACATCCGTACTGATGATTCCGAAATATTTCTTCAGCCGATTATCGATATTTGTCGACAGCATATTGATTTGTCGCATATCCGACAAATCATATATGTCGCTCGGAATGCACAGATAATTTTTCATTTACTGTCCCTCCACTACAACCATTCCTTTTTTGCCGAGCAACTGTTCCACTTCATCGTCCAAAGATACGTTTTCGTCTTTAATTACAGAAATATCGCCAACAATTTCGCCGTCATATCCCACGTCCGCCATAATATGCGAATATCCTTCGTTCGATAAATCATCCAAAGCATCTATCGACACTGTATTGTCGCATTCCGCAATCAATTCTTCAATATCTGCCAGGGCAACTTTTTTGACATTTTTCTTCGCAAGTTTTTCTTTTATCTTATTTTTTATCCATTTTATCGTTAAAATCACGGCATACGCAACCAAGCACCCAAGCGCAACAAGACCTACGATTCCCGCTATTAATCCAATCATAATCACATTCTCCGTTCTATTTCATTTGTTTTATTTTTGTTTCTTTACCCTCAAGAAATTCAAGAAGCTTTTTATCAATGGTTCTTGCGTGTTCAATTTTGCTCAGGCTTTCGCCGGCACTGTCTTTTACGGGTCTTCTCATTGAATCAATCATTGCCTGAATAATGATAAGTTTATCGTTATCATTCTTCGGCTCGTAGTTTTTCTTTACCGAAATAACAAAACCGCTGACGGAGGGATATGCGCTTTCGCACATTTTATAAAAATTTATGCATTCATCAAAAGTGTAAATATCCTTATAGTCTTTTTGCTTGATTACTTCGGCAATGGCATCTATGACGTCATCAAATTTTATATCTTTTCCGTTAATATCCATTTGCATCACCCCTAAATAAAAATAATATTACCATCATCATTCATCAATATCATCATCTTAATTAAAAAGATAATCATATGAAGACCATATCATATTCTTTCAAACGATTGCTCACGTCATCACCATGGATTTCAATTTCTTTGTCACTGTCCAAATCCGATAATTTTACGACGTTGTCACATCGGTCAATTTCCTCTATTAATGCATCCTTAATACCGTTGTTGCGCATCACTTCTTCTATGCGTTTCTTGTTTATACTGCCGGATATTGTAACCACAATTACGGCAACAGCCGCGGCGGCCAAAAGTCCGCCAAGAATCCACCCCAACATATCACGCCTCCACAACCAGTACACCATTTCCTTTACTTAAAGCAGACTCAAGACGCGTATCAAGTTTTTCGTATTTAATCAGTGTCGAATCATCAATTTCCTTTGTTGTATTATTAATAATCGCTATAACCAGGTTGTTCTCAACACCGTCGCCGATGTTCAGTTCTTTTCCGATGTTCCGCAGTGTTGTTTCGTTGACTTTAAGCACAACTGCCTTTGACCCCGATTTGATTTTTTCTTCGCGCGCTTTTATCCAGTCTTTGACTTCGGTCATGGATAACGTGTTTGTATACATCGGTTCGCCGAAACACGATTCCAAAAGTTTTGCTCTTTCCGATTTTTTGTTTTTTTCCGCTTGTTCAAGCTGTTTCTGTAAAATGACACCAACGGCAATACCGATGGCAATTCCGCCGGCGGCAGCCAAAACATACTTATACATAATTTCAACCTCATTTCTTTTATTACATCAAACCCCGCAATAACAGGGGTTTGTATTGTTCAATCGAATATTCGCGGATTTGTTCGGATATTCTTCGCTGATGTGCTGTTTTTGCAATATTATACGTTATGTAAATAAGCCCGATTGACGTGGAAACAATAATGCCTGCAGCGCCGCCGCAAACGCCCTGCGCTATAACCGAAACCGCAAGCACCGACAGCGAAAATCCGGCTTGTTTGCCGACAACGCTCAAAGCTTTGCCTGTTTCTTCGCCGTTGATTTTCATCTTAACAAATTGATATGTCGAGAAAACAACCACAGAAATCAGCCCGGTAACGGCAAAATTCAACGTGTATCCGACATTACTCATAAGTGACGGCAGCACATTTGTTGTCAGCTTGTTAATTCCGTAAGTTGCCGCGGAAAGCACAGCGGATTCTGTTCCGGCCGCAAATGAATTAAATATAATTTCGTCAAAATTCGCCGCAGAAATTCCGCTTGCCGCCAATTCCATGATGGCGGTAATCGCAATTCCCACTCCAAAGCCAATCGCCGCAGAAATCCCCAAACCTTTCAGGTCGTTGTGCAGTTTTGCTTTATGAACTTTATCCGTCACGCCGGTTTCTTCAAACACTTTGTCGATTTTCTTTTCATCAATAACAATATTCCCGTCTTTATCAACTTTAAATGCGTTTGAAAGGTCATCTGCCTGCTTTTTTGTGAGCGGTGTGGATTCAACACCCTCGTCGCTTATGATTTTTGAATCAATATTTTCGGCTGTTTTTCTTTGAACCTGTGTGGCATCGGTTCTGCCTTTGAATTCGTTTTTTCGTGCCAATTTGTCAAGATGCTCTATTGCATCGTTCACTTGGTCTTCGGGAATTATTCTTTTTTGATTGACATAATCCTTATTTGTCTGTGCTTTGGCACTTGCAACGGCGTCTTTATAAAACTTAAGACTTGCTTCATTTTTTCCGTGGTTATATAGTAAGTCCGGCGATGCGGATTTGTTGCTTTCCGGAACTAATGCCTTATCGTTTATTTTTTTTATTATTGCATCCAAATTATAAGTTTCGGCTACAAAATTTTCCGCAACAAAACCGCGTCTTGACGCAAGCGTATTTCTCGCATAATCGGTTCCTCTTCGTATAACTTCGGATTTCAATAGTAAAAACCCTAAATTTATGTTCTGTGTTTGCCTGTAAAACGGCAGACTTGAGGCGGTTGTAACCGGTGCGATAACTTCCGCTCCGTTTGTATGATACTTTCCGTCGCGGTTCATTACCGCCATGCCCGGCAACTTGCTTTTTGTTTCGGGCTTTTGTTCACAAACTCTTATACATTCATTATACAATTGATGTGTGGAGATTATCGGTTTCTTTTGTAACATCAGCATTACATACACCCTCTTTTTTCACTCAAAATTGCATATTTGGTTAATTTAAATTTACCTTCGTCATCCAGCTTGTTCAGTATATAATTGTATACATGGTTGTAATAAACAAGCGTTTCGTTATATAACATTTTAGCGTCGAATGCAAAAAGATTTTCAATCACTTCTTTGTGCAAATCGGGAATATCGCCGCTTTTAAACATTTCAAAAATTTTTTCATATGCTTCTATGGCTCGCAGGTTATATTCCCCGGTTTTTTCTTTTTCAAAATAAGTCATTTTTGCACTGACCGCACTTGAACTTGCTTCTGTTAATTCGGAATATTTTGCGGCTTGACGTTCCGAAAGATATTCTTTGTCTATGCTTGAATCCACCTTTCCGATGTTTTGGATGATTTTTTCAAATTCATCTTTCGATTTCACAACCGCAAGCTGTGACAGCAGTTTTTCAATCAGGTTCAATGCATCATCGTTAAATTGGATTTTCTGTTTTACGGCTTCGCGTCTTTTATTATCGTTTTCCGCTTCGATACTGTCATATATACCCTCAAGCAATGCTTCTTTTTGGGTTATATATTCCACGGTTTCTTCAGTCAAATCCGCATTTTCCGAAAACGCCGCGACTGCCGCCGTTGCCTGCTGCAAAAAACCGGTTCTATGCGCGGAATCGCCGATTGACGCCAACTCGGCAAGCAGTGAAAAATACGGTTCAAAATATTCTTTTTCTCCGAGGAATTTATTGAACATATTCTGCCCGACAATCAGTGCTTCCGATATTTTTCCGTTTTCTTTATATTTAAAAAATAAATCTTTCATTATAATCCCTCCCGTTTGTGTTTGCCGTTCAAAAAGGAACCGATTTTTTCGTAAACTCCGTACAGTTCCAAAACAATATTTATCATTTCATCAATTTCGGTACTTGAAACAGAAAACTTTTCTCCGATTTCATTAAGAAGTGTTTTTTCTTCTTTGGTGTATTTCCCGTCTGCCAAAACAATTCCGGTCAATTCAATCAATACAATTCTTTTTTCTCTTTTTGTTGATATTTCCGAGAGCTTTTCAATTACACCATTTGCGTCGGATAAAACTTTGTATCTTTCTTTTATCATCATTTCGGCACAAAACTGTTTCACCATGTTTTTTTCCTCTTTTGAAAACTCATTATCCGACAAAGATAACGACAGGCACAAGTCAAGAAATAAGTCCTTTTGTTCATTGTTCAACTCGTGTAAAAACATAATTTCCCTCCTGTATGGTTTAATTCTGCGGTTCACTGCACATACGCAAAAGTGTGCCGACCGAATTGCTCGGCCGGCACACGAAAAATGCATAGCTCCGCTTGTTGCTACACAAATAATCACATAAAATAATAAACTTGTATGCGAAAAGAGCCTGCATTTTTACCAAAAGGAAAAAATGCAACAAGCTTATTATATATTTTATTTGTGTAGCATAGTCAATTATATCATTTAATCCGATATTTTTCAATGGTTTTCGATAATTTTTTTGTCGACTGCAATATTTTTTGTCGGTTTATATAAAATTTGACAAAGGAAATTGTGCAAATTGACATTTCCTTTGTCGTGCAGCAACAAGCAAAGCTTTCGGCATATCTGTTTATTTATCCGTACTCCTGTTGCAATCCGCAAATGTACATGCCATTGATGCCAGCATACAGACAAAACCGATTATGTGGTACGGTCTGTACCGAACATATCCCTCTGCCGCATTTTTGACCCATTCTTTCGCCGGCACACCGGCATAACAGACTGTAATCACACCGAATATACAAATTCCCATCAGTGCAATGCTTTTATGCCGGTTGCCGATACCGCAATATGCAAGTGCAAACAGAATAATCGGGATAATCATAAGCAAACCGCCCCATACCGAAAATTCGGCAAGGTTAAACCCTCTGATTATCAAATCATATCCCGTTTCGCCGGCGGTTCGTACTTTATATACAGGAAACAACAACGGAATGTACGACAACAAAGCGAATGTTAAACCACAGATTTTCAATTTCATATTCCGCCTCCGATAATATTACATCCATAACAAATTAATATATTTCAAATATTTTTTTGGTATAAAAACAAGCATTTTTTCACCTCTCATCAATTATATTAACGGTTTGATTTAATGTGAATTTATGCGCTTTTTCTGCCGAACAAACCCTTGAAAAAACCTGCGACAATACCGGTAACGCCGCCAAGCACAGAACCCGCGACGGCACCGGGCACACCAAGGCAAACTCCGCCTATTTCCGCTCCTTTCTCGGCAAAATCCGAGAGCGTTTCCATAAATATTTCTCCGAAAGAATCAGATATTCTTTCGGCATAGTCTTCATCATCGTCGTCAAACTCCCACATATCAGTGTTATCGTTGAGATTTTTCGCAATTGCCAATCTTTTACAGGCAGGTATCGAAAGCATAATTTTATACAACAATTTTGTCAGGTTATACGCAGGTTTTTGAACCCCAGCTTCATCTGTATAGCCGGCGCAATAATACATTACATCAAATTCGCATTCCGTTGCTTCAAAAATCCTTTTCTTTATTGAACGGCACTTGCTTACAAGAAATTCTTCAAGCGTTTCGTCCGGACGGTTGTTTTCAAAATCCCAATGCGTTCCTTTCATCGCCATATCGGCCTGATTTACGGCAACGATAACCCTGTCTTTGTTTTCTTTTGTCATGCACGGGATAAGAATGTTGTTAATCAGGTCATACGTCGTATTCAAATCTTTTGACGACGCATCTACCACCACAACGACAAGGTCAATAAGAAGTGTGCCGTTCTCGTCTGTTTCCGAAAGTTTTTTTACAATTTCGTTTGAATATTTGCTGTCTTTAAGAATACTGTCGCCCAGTCCGGGTGTGTCCCATATGGTTAAGTTCTCCATTTGATAGCACTCAATATCTGCCGTTTCGGGTTCAACGCCAACACCCACTTTCGCGACACTTGTGTTGAACAAAGAATTGATTGTTGAGCTTTTTCCGCTTCCCGTTGCTCCGACCAGCATCAGGTTGATTTTCTGTCCACGCGCCTTAAGCAGTTGTGATAATTTTTTATTTTTTTCGGCATCGGACATTTCGGATTCGCCAATTTCTTTTTCCAAGAGTTCATAAATAGTTTCGTTATTCATAAAAAAATACCCCTTTCGTATTTGGTAATTCCATTATACAAAAGAGGTATGGACAAATTCTGTCCAAATTGAAATTAATTTAAAATTTTCACATTTTCGCCTTGTGTTCTGAGCCACATCAAAATACCGTCGCCGAAACATTCGGCTTTTAAAACATATTTTCCGTTCGATTGTTCCAAAATTTCCGCACCGGGTATCCTGTCGAGAATTGCTTCGATTGATTGTCCGGTAAACTCAAATTTGATGGTTTTGAGCGGTCCGGAATACATAAACTGAACCTTTTTTCTGAAGTCACCCTCTTCAAATCTGTCTTTATACGGTATGCTGTATTTTTTGCCCACGGATTTCACGTTTGCCGTTCTGTCGATTCTGAAAACCGTCGGATAGTCTTTTGAATCATCTGCCATCCATGCGATAAGATAGAAATAATAGTCCGAAAACATGACCGAAAGCGGTTTCACTTCCCTGTGAGACGCAACCCCGTCTTTTCTTATATAATCAAATTCAATTATTTCTTTACGCAAAATATATCCGTTAATCCGCCACAGCAAATCAATCAGCGGTTTGCCGTGTTTCGGCGGTATATAATAAAATCTTTCGTTCAGTATCAATTCTTTTATGCCGGCTCTTGCCGACGGTGTTACCTGAAGCATGAGTTTATCCAGCAGATTGTTCAGTTCTTGCTTGTTAAATCCGCGGCTTTCGAGCAAAACCTTTGCCATTGCAAAAATTTCTTCGTTGGTCAAAAATTCACGGTCGCATTTAATCAATCTGTATCCGTTTTTGCCGTAATCATATTCAATGGTTGTGTTATCTCCGTCGTCAAAACTTTCGGAAAGATATGCGCGCAAATCGTCAATATCGCGCTGTACCGATTTTTCGCTCACGCCAAACTCTTCGGCAAACCGTTTTTTGTTGATAATATCTCCGCGGTTCAGTTTTTCATACATATTTAAAAGTCTGAAGCTTTTAATGTTGTCTGTTTTCACGCCAATCACCGGCTTTCACATTTATTGCCCGGCAAGTTTTTCAAAAACTCTGCACGGTTTAATATATTATACACCACTCGGCACACAAAGTCAATAAAAAAAATTCAGCCATGCCCGTTCAAACGCTTGTGTGCCTAAATAACGAATTTAAACATACGGTATTTTTATGCAAAATGCAAAAAAATTTAAAAAATTTAAAAATGCTATTGACAAATCGGGGAATTTGGGTTATAATGAATATATATGTTTACAATTAAGGAATGAGTCTGTTATGAAATTGGAATTAATCAGCATTATAAGTAATAACGGCGCAGCCTTGGATTTTGACAACGACTTGACCTTTGAAAAAACAGAGTTTTTGGGTTCTGTTTATGAATTTTCGGGTCCGCTTCATGTTGTTGGAAAAATCGAAAATATCAGCGGCAGTCTGCTTCTGACTGCCAAAGTGAACGGTAAAATCAAATCGGAATGCGCAAGGTGCAAAAAGCCGCTTGAAGTTGATATTTCATACGATATGCGTGAGATTTTGGCACAGGGCGAATCCGGTGAAGAAGATGCCGTTACGCTTGAGGGAACGTTGTTTGATTTGAGCGATGCTGTGCTGAGCAATTTTTATATTAATGTTCCGTCAAAAATTTTATGTTCGCCCGATTGCAAAGGCTTGTGTCCGCATTGCGGTGCAAACCGAAACGAAACGGACTGCGGATGTGAAGAAGATAACATTGACCCACGACTGGCTGTTATCGATGATTTGTTTAAAGACTGAAAAACCGATGAGGGTATTCAGATTTAATCATATGAAAACTTTTTATTAGGGAGGTGTTCGGGTATGGCAGTACCAAAGAGAAAAACATCAAAAGCAAGACGCGATAAAAGACGTGCGAATTGGAAACTTGCAATACCGGGTATGGTTAAATGTCCTCAGTGTCATGAGTACAAAATGCCGCACAGAGTATGCAGTGCTTGCGGATATTATAATGGCAGAGAAGTTATAACGACTGCTCAGGAAGCCTAAGGAGTTTAAAGGGGGGTAGTAAAATCCCTCTTTATTTTTTTATTAAAAGGTGAAGCAATGATAAACTATAAACTTATAAGCGGTGTTACGCCCGGAACCATTGCCGAGGAACTCGGCATTGAAAAAGGCGATACTTTAAAATATATAAACGGAAAATCCGTATTGGATATACTTGAATATAAGTTTTTGTGCGCAACCGAATTT
Organism: uncultured Oscillospiraceae bacterium; assembly: GCA_964418245.1. Taxonomy (GTDB): domain Bacteria; phylum Bacillota; class Clostridia; order RUG12999; family RUG12999; genus CAKVOK01. The sequence continues at coordinate 49,104 of CAYQKW010000007.1, read as the reverse complement.
TTAACGCTTACAATAGAAAAATCCGACGGGGAAATCGAAGAAATCGAAATAGAAAAAGACGAATACGAGGATTTGGGGCTTGAGTTTGAATATCCGCTTTTGTCACGCGCAAAAGCTTGCAGCAACAAATGTATTTTCTGTTTTATAGACCAACTTCCCCACGGCATGAGAAAATCGCTTTATTTTAAAGACGACGATTCGCGGCTTTCGTTTTTGCAGGGCAATTATGTAACGCTGACCAATTTGTCGGAGGAAGAAATCATGTCGGCGGCAAGAATGCGCATAAGCCCGATAAATGTGTCGGTGCACACCACCGACCCGGAACTGCGTGTGAAAATGATGGGCAATAAAAACGCCGGCAGACTGCTTGACATAATGAAACTTTTTTCCGAAAACGGAATTGTTATGAACTGCCAGATTGTGCTGTGCCGCGGAATAAACGACGGGAAATATCTCAAAAAGACGATTGAAGATTTAATGCGGCTTGATGTTTCGTCGGTATCTGCCGTGCCGGTCGGTCTTTCGGACCATCGTGACGGGCTTTATCCGCTTACGGCATATGATAAGGAAACTTCGGCAGAGGTTATTGATATTATAGAATCCTATCAAGAAAAAGCTTTAAAAGACCTCGGTACAAGATTTATATATGCATCTGACGAATTTTATCTCATGGCGGAAAGAACTATACCACCCTATGAAAATTACGAGGATTTTCCGCAGATAGAAAACGGCGTGGGGCTTATTGCCTCTATGCGGTACGAATTTTTCGACGCACTCGAAGATGTATCCGGCGAATGCCGCAAAACAGTGAGCATTGCCACAGGATATTCCATATATGATTTTATCTCGGAAATATCGCACGAACTTGAAAAGAAAACCGTGGGTCTTAAAATAAATGTATATAAAATCGAAAACACCGTTTTCGGCAAAAACATCACGGTGTCCGGGTTGCTGTGCGGCAAAGACATAATAAACACGCTTAAAGACAAAGAACTGGGCGAAACGTTATATATAAGCAAATCTATGCTGAGAAGCGGCGAAAATGTTTTGCTCGATGACTTGACAACAACAGATTTGGAACGCGAACTCAACGTGAAAGTTGTTGCCGTTGAAAGTGACGGATATGATTTTATCGAAAAAATTTTAAATTGAAAAACGGAGGTAAAGATATATGAAGCCTATTGTTGCGATAGTCGGCAGACCGAACGTCGGTAAGTCGGAATTGTTTAACAGGCTTGCGGGCAAAAAGATTTCTATTGTCGAGGATACCCCCGGCATAACAAGAGACAGGATTTATGCCGATGCGGAATGGCGCAGCACGCCTTTTTTGCTTGTTGATACCGGCGGAATCGAACCCGAAAGCAGTGACGAGATATTGGTGCAGATGCGTCTTCAGGCGCAGGCGGCAATTGAAAGTGCCGACGTGATTGTTTTTGTTACCGATATGAAAACCGGTATAACGGCGGCGGATGAAGATGTTGCGGCAATGCTGAGAAAAAGCCGCAAACCCGTAATATTGACCGTGAACAAGGTGGATAAACCGGGTGAAGCTCCGCCGGAATTTTATGAATTTTACAACTTGGGGTTGGGCGAACCCATGGCGGTGTCGGCAATTCAAAGCTTGGGGCTGGGTGATTTGCTTGACGCGGTATATGAATATTTTCCGTCGGTCGATGAAGAAGAAACCGATGAAGATATAATAAAGGTTGCGGTGATAGGCAGACCGAACGCCGGCAAATCTTCGCTTATAAATCGGCTTATCGGCGAAGAACGTGTGATTGTGAGCAACATTCCCGGCACAACAAGAGATGCCATTGATACCTATTTTGAAAAAGACGGTCAAAAATATTTATTCATAGATACCGCGGGTATACGAAGAAAATCGAAAGTTGATGAGAAAATCGAACGATTGAGCGTCATGCGTTCGTTTTCGGCGGTTGAACGTGCCGACGTATGCATATTGATGATAGATGCAAACGAAGGTGTTGCGGAGCAGGACGCAAAAATTGCCGGTTATGCCCATGAAGAAGGAAAGGCAACCGTTGTTGCGGTAAATAAATGGGAAATCGTTGAAAAAGAAACCGGAACAATGAATAAATATAAAACAAAAGTACATGAACAGCTTTCTTTCATGCAATATGCTCCGGTTGAATTTATTTCCGCAAAAACCGGAATGAGGGTCGAAAAACTTTTTCCGCTTATAAAAGAAGTTTTTGCACAGCATTCGTCAAGAATAAAAACGGGTGCTCTGAACGATATAATAACAGAGGCAACGCTTAAAGTACAGCCGCCGTCCGATAAAGGAAGAAGACTTAAAATATATTACGGTACGCAGGTGAGCGTGAAACCGCCCACATTTGTGCTTTTTGTGAACAGCAAAGAACTTGCGCATTTTTCTTATGTGCGTTATCTTGAAAATCAAATACGAAGTGCGTTTGATTTGCAGAAAACACCCGTCCGGTTCATCATAAGGGAAAAAGGCGAAAAGGACGACCGTTAAAAAGGGGGGGCGTAAGTATGTTATTCGTTAAAATACTGTTTGTTTTGGCGTCATATCTTGCCGGCAGTCTTAACAGTGCAATAATTGTCGGCAGGCTTATGGGGCTTGGTGATATACGCGAAAAGGGCAGCCGCAATGCCGGCACCACCAATATGCTTCGTGTTGGCGGCAAAAAAGCGGCGGCGTTCACTTTTTCGGGAGATATTCTAAAGGGTGTTATTGTTGTTATTGCGGCAAAACTGTTCAGAGAACAAATCGGCGACGTTGCTTTTTATCTTTCGTGTTTTGCCGTTATATTGGGGCATAATTTCCCGATATATTTCGGGTTCAAAGGCGGAAAAGGCATTGCCACGTCTGCCGCGGTTATGCTGATTCTTGATTTTCCGCTCGGAATAATCGTGGCTGCCGCCGCGGTTGCCGTGATGGCAGTATCAAAATATGTATCGCTCGGTTCCGTTACCGGAGCGGTGCTTTATCCCGTTGCGGTAATAATATCCGGCGGCGGTGCTGAATATATTGCGTTTGCCGCTCTTACCGGGGTGCTTGCCGTAATCCGACACAGAACGAATATCGTTCGGCTTATAAACGGAACGGAAAACAAATTATCAAAAAACAAAAAGGAATAGTGTTATGAAAAATAAAAATGCTGCGGGAACAGTGAGTTTTATATTCATTGCCATATTGCTTTCAAAACTGCTCGGATTGCTGCGCGGTTCCGCCGTTGCCAATTTTTACGGCACCGAATCCGTTGCCGGCGCATATGCAATGGCATCTCAGCTTCCGGTGAATTTCTTTGATATGATACTTGGCTCGGCAATATCTTCGGCACTCATTCCCGTATATAATAAATTTATCAGCCGCGACGGCATGAAACGTGCCAATCTGTTTGCATCGCGTTTTCTGAATATAATAATCATCGCAACGGTGATACTTTCTGTTTTGGGGATTGTATTTTCACGGCAGATTATATATATAATGGGTTCAAAACTTGACGAAGAAACGGCATCGCTTGCCGCTTTGCTTCTTCGTATAATGTTTCCGCTTGTTATATTCACCGGCATGGCATTCACTCTTGTGGGTATTCTGCAATCGCTCGGCGAGTTTAAAATACCGGCGGTAATGAGCTTGATTTCAAATGCATTATGCATAATCTACCTTCTCACGCTGAATGAAAAATTCGGTATCTATGGGCTTTCGTTTGCCTTGCTGATAGGGTGGGCAATGCAATTTATCATACTTGTGTATCCGGCAAAAAAACGCGGTTTTGCATACAGCCTTAAAGCCGGGGTTAAAGATGACGGAATAAAAGAAGTGGTGCGTTTGGCTTTGCCGGCACTGCTTGCAACCTGGGTTCAGCCGATAAACACAATGGTTAATATGAATCTTGCATCGGGGTTTGACAACGGCAGCGGAGTTGCCGTACTCGATTATGCGAACAAGCTTTATATCATTGCGGCAAGCGCGTTTGCAATGGCGGTCACAAATTACATATTCCCCAAACTTTCACAACTCGGCATAAATAAAGATACAAAAGAATGGGGCAAGGTTGTCGGCGGCAGCATAAAAGCTCTTTTGCTTATTGTTATACCGATTATGCTTGTATTTTTGATTGGCGGCAGAGAAATAATAAAAATAGTGTACGAACGCGGCGAGTTCGGTGCAAAATCGGTGGATTTAACAACAAATGCCATGTTTTTCTATTCGTTCGGCATGATATGGTACGGATTGCAGGAGATACTGAACAAAGCTTTCTATTCGGTTATGGATACAAAAACACCCATGATATGTGCTGTCGGCGGAATTGCGACAAACGTTGCGCTGTGCATTGTGCTTTCTCGGTTTATGGGGGTTTCCGGGCTTGCACTGTCGGCTTCGATATCGGCTTTTATATGGAGCATATTCGGGCTTGCAAAAGTTTTAAAAATAGCCGGCAGACCAAAAAATCTTCAGCTTGCGCGAATAATTGCAATGGGGCTTGTTTTTGCGGCTGTAATGTTTGCGGTTCGGTGTTTAATGCTTAAATACATCGGCAACGACGGGTTTATACGTTCTGCTGCAACTCTTGCCGCAAGCGGCGCGGCGGCATTGATTGCATATGCGGCGGCCGCATATATATTCAAAATAGATGAAGTGATGAAATTCTTAAAAGGAGGGGACGGGATTGATTAAAGACAGTGTTATAATATCTGTATTTATAAAGTTTTTCGCCTTTTTGAAAAACGCTTTTGCAAACAGCGGATATTATAAAATATTTAACAAAATCGGCGATTTTTTCGGCAGATTGTTTTCCGGAAGCGGAATATACGCTTTTTTCACGCGTAACATAAAAGAAACCGGCGGAAGTTTGTGCGAAAGTGTTGTAAATTCCGTATTCGGATTTTTTCACGGCATATTCCACGGGCTGTTCAAAAAAACGGCCGAGAAAGCAAAAAGCGGAATATTTGTGAGTTTTTACGGATTTATGCTGAAGAATTGGCATAAAATCTCAGTAAGATATTACGGTCTTTTCGGATTGATATTCTGTGCCGTGCGCCTTGCCGTGAACAGATATTCCGGCGGCGGAGCGGATAAAATAACCGTGTTTTTGGCGGCGGTATCGGTTTTGATGATGTTGTTCGACGTATCGCTCCTTGGTTTTTATGAGGGCTGCGGATTGAAAAACCTATTCGGTTTTCCGTGTCCGTCAATATCGCCAAAAACCGAAGTAAAGCATATAACCGCCGTAACAACGGCAATTGTATGCGGCACGGCTGTCGGCATATTCACCGCTGTTCCCTTTTGGTATCTTGCGGTTGCGGCGGTTGCCGGGCTTAGTCTTATACTTGTTCGTCCGCAAATCGGCGTGTTTGCGATTATGGTATTCTTCCCGATACTGCCCACAATGGCGGTTGCCGGGCTTGCAATTCTTGTTATGCTCGGTATGTTTATAAAATATCTCGGCAGTGAAAAAGAACCGATAAAAATTGATATGTTCGACGGTGCGGTCATCATAATGTGTCTTGCGGTTGTATACGGAGTATGCAATTCTCACAGTGTGCGTTCAAGCATACCGATTGCGGCAGTATATCTTGTTTTTGTCGGAAGTACCTTTGTTATACGACGCAGTCTTCGTGACGAAAACTTTTTGAATAACGTTGTAAACAGCATGATTGCCGTTGCCGCACTTGTGTGTGTATACGGAATATATCAGCTTTTGAGCGGTCAGGCGGAAACAACCTGGCAGGATACCGAAATGTTTGAATCGATGTCCGGCAGAATATGCGCCACGTTCGACAATCCGAATGTATTCGGGGAATATCTTCTAATTCTCATGCCGATTACGTTTTCAAAGCTTCTCACTTCGGACAACAGGCAAAAACCGCTGTATTTTGCGGCATTTGTACTGCAGTTTGTAAACATGATACTCACGTATTCGCGCGGTTGCTGGATAGGCATGATATTTTCAATGGCAATTGTGCTTATGCTCACGGGAAGAAAGCTTCTTTCGGTGCTTGTACTCGGCGTTTTTGCACTGCCGTTTGTTGTGCCGCAGTCAATTGTAGACAGGATTTTGAGTGTCGGAAACACGGCAGACAGCTCCACCTCTTACAGGGTTTATATCTGGGAAGGTACGGTAAAAATGCTTAAAGACTATTGGCTTTGCGGAATAGGCATCGGTACAGAGGCGTTCAACAGCATATATCCGAGATATGCACTTAACGCAATATCCGCACCGCATTCACACAACCTGTATCTTCACATAATATGTGAAATGGGGGTTGTCGGTGTGTTTGCCGTGCTGAGTGTTGTCATAAGCTTTTTCAAACGGCTTGCCAATACGGCAAAAAACAATCAATCTTTCAGATGTATTGCGGCGGCTGTTGCCGCGGCAATGGGCGGATACCTTATACAGGGTATGTTTGATAATGTTTGGTATAACTACAGAATATATATGTTTTTCTTTATGACAATTGCACTGGGCGGTGCGTTGTATGATATTGCAAAGGAGAAAAAACAATGAATAAAATAAAAGTTTTGAATGTAATATCCGATACCAACATCGGCGGCGCGGGGAAATGCATAATAACCTTTGCAAAAAATTACAACCGTGAAAAATTTGACCTGCGCGTTGTTGTGCCGAAGGGAAGCAAACTTGTTCCCGAACTTGAAAACGCCGGTGTTAAAGTTATTCAATCCGCCGGGTTCGCGGATAAATCGTTTTCTTTTTCGGGTATAAAACAATTGAAAAAAATTTTTTCCGAAACAGAGTTCGATGTTGTGCACGCGCATGGGTCATTGAACGCAAGAATTGCGGCGCGCCTTGCCGGCGCAAAAGCCGTGATATATACACTGCATTGTGTGTATGAACCGTCGGGATTTATGAAAAGCCCAATCGGCAAACTGCTCAACAAAACCGTTGCGGCACTGTTTTCCGATAAGATAATTGCCGTGGCACAGGCGGCGGCAGATAATCTTACGGCGGTGGGAATAAACGAAAAAAAGATACGCGTAATATTGAACGGAATAACTCCGCTCCAACCCCTGTCGGACGAAGAAAAAGCCGTACAGCGCGAGCGTTTCGGCGTCCGCGACGGGCAAAAGGTGGTTTCTCTTGTCGCAAGGCTTGAAACCGTTAAAGGGCATGACGATTTTATATCGGCGGCAAAAAAACTGCATGATAAAAATATATGTTTCATCGCCGCCGGAAACGGTTCAAGAGAAGAAGAACTCAAAGACTGCGAATATGTTAATTTTACCGGATTTATCCCCGATGCATATAATCTTATGGGGATAACGGATTTAAGCGTGAACGCCTCTTTCGGCACGGAAGCAACAAGCATTTCTTTGCTTGAGGGCATGAGCCTGGGGATACCGGCGGTGGTAACAAACTACGGCGGAAATCCCGGTGTTATAAAATTCGGTGAAAACGGATTTTTGGTGCCGACGCATGACGGAGCGGCTCTTGCCGATAAAATTTACGAAGTTCTGTCAAACGATACGCTGTACAATAAACTCAGCGACGGTGCAAAACGAATATTCGGTCAAAATTTCACCGCCGAAAGCTACAGCAGACAGATTGAAAAAGTTTATACAGATGTTTTAAACGAAAGGAAGACCGGACATGGAAAAAAATAAAATAAGATTTAATATTGCGGATGTTCTTATAATTTTGGCTTTGGTGTGCATTGCGGTTGTTTTTTCATATTTTGCGGCCGGAAAATGGGAGACCGGAAAATCTGAAAATTCAAACACTGCGGTGAGATATACTTTGAGTGTGCAGGGTGCCGATGAAAAATTTATTAATAAAATTGCCGTCGGCGATACTGTGTGGGACGTTAGAAAAGGCGGAACAATGGGTACGGTTGTTGATGTTAAAGAAGCCGTACCACACGAATCCATAACCGAAAATAAAGATAAGGGTACTTTTGTGCTTACCGAAGTTCCGGAAAAATATTCATATGAATTTACGGTTGAATCGCCGTGCAGTATGTCTGAAACCGGATGCAGTATAAACGACACAAAAATCATTGTCGGCAAAAGAATAACTCTGCGAACCGAAAACATTGCGGTTGATGGCACTGTGTACGGAGTGGATATAATTAAACAACAGGAGGCGGAATAAATGATTGTAAACGAACAGGGAAAGCTTTTCGGCAAAATAAGCATAGTTGATATTGCGGTTGTTGTTTGTGTACTGCTTTTTGCGGCGGCAATATGCGTGAGATTTGTTCTTCCGTCAAATTCGAATACCAACTATGGGGAATACACATATGCGGCAACCGTTAAAAGTGTGCGTATCGAATCTGTGACGGCAATTAAAAACGATGTCGGAAAAATGTGGTACGACGAAAAAGGCAACGAAGTGGGAAAACTCATATCGGTCGAAGAAAAACCGTATGTGACCGATATAACCAAAACCGACGGAACTGTTGTTTTGGCGGAAATGCCCGAAAGATATACGGTTGAAATGGTGTTTGAGGCAACCGCGCTCAAAGGCAAATCGTCGGTGTTGCTCGGCGGCAAAAGAGAGGTTTCAAACGGTTCAACCCTGCTTGCAAATTGCGAAAGTATTGCCGTGACTTATACAATATCGGAGATAACCGAAAAATAAAGCACCGTGTGCCGCTCGGCAAGTTTTTTGCGGCAGTATGCACTAAACCGAAAAAAATGATGTTTAACATGAAAGAATGTGGGTATAATTAATATATAACAAGCGTGTTTAATCCAATTCTTTGTATAAAAGTTATATTGAAAAAAGGCTGTGCATTATTGTATAATATAATATGGTATGGAATGCAAAGCAATTTTGTGAATATTACGTATAACTGAAAAAAATTGCAAAAAACTCTTATCATTTTCCCTGCCGATAAGAGAAATTTAACTAATATAATTTGTGCCGGTGCGGGGCGGCGGAATGGAGATTGTCATGAAAGTAACAAAAGAACAAGTTGAAACAAATGTGGTTTCTCTTGAAATTGCGGTAGAGGCACAAGAATTTGAAAATGCTGTTCAAAAAGCATATTTAAAAAATGTTAAATCTATAGCTCTTCCCGGTTTCAGAAAAGGTAAAGCACCCAGAAAACTGATTGAAAGAACATACGGCGAAGGCGTGTTCTATGAAGATGCCGCCGACGAAATTCTGCAAAATACATATCCTCAGGCAATTGAAGACGAGAAACTTGAACCCGTGTCGCGTCCCGAAATAGAAATCAAAGAAATCGGTTCCGGTAAAGATTTTGTTTATACGGCAAAAGTAACACTTAAACCTGCCGTTAAAATGAATAAATACAAGGGTCTTAAGGTCAAGAAAATCGAATACGGCGTGACGGATGAAGAAATTGATAAAGAAATTGATGCAATGAAAGAACGTGTTGCTCGCTTTGTTGAAGTTACCGACAGACCGGCGGAAATGGGCGATGTAACCGTTATAGATTACGAAGGAAGCATTGACGGCGTTAAGTTTGACGGCGGCACAGCCCAAAACTATAATCTGACGCTCGGTTCGGGGCACTTTATCCCCGGATTTGAAGAACAAATCGCAGGGCATAACATCAACGATGAGTTCGATGTGGTTGTAACTTTCCCCGAAGACTATAACGTGGCAGACCTTGCCGGCGAATCTGCATTGTTCAAAGTTAAACTTAACGGCATAAAGAAAAAAGAATATCCCGAAATTGACGATGAATTTGCAAAAGACGTAAGCGAATTTGATACACTTGCCGAACTTAAAGAAGACACAAAAGAAAAACTTTTGAAAAATGCCGATGAACGTGCAAAACGCGACCAAGAGGAAGTTATTATAGACGAGGTTCTCAAAAAACTTAAAGCCGAAATACCCGATATTATGGTTGAAAACAAACTTGATGAATTTGAAAACAATGCAAGATACCAAATTCAGTCGCAAATGCCGGGGATAACCTTTGAACAATATCTTGAATATATCGGTTCGTCGGTTGAAGATTTCCGTGAAAACAGCAAAGAAAACGCATTGCGTAACGTGAAAATCGACCTTGCATTTGAATATATCGCAAAAGAAAACAATATTGAAGTCAGCGATGAAGAATGTGAAGAAGAACGCAAAAAGATTGCGGAACAATACAAGATGGAATATGATAAAGTCAAAGAGCTTGTTAGCGGCGAATCGTTAAAAGAATCGCTCTTGCCGAGAAAAATCATAGACTTCCTTGTATCCGAAACAACTGTGGCGTAATTTTGGTGTTCTTCGGTCTATTGGGCAAAAAGGAGGAAAATAACTATGTACAAGAACGATTATTTGCCGATACCGTATGTAATCGAGCAAACAAGCAGAGGAGAACGTTCATACGATATTTATTCGCGTTTGTTGCAAGACAGAATAGTATTTTTGAACGGTCAGGTGACGGACGACAGTGCCGCCGTGATAGTGGCACAGCTGTTGTTTCTTGAAAGTCAAGACCCGGATAAAGATATAAGTTTTTATATCAACAGCCCCGGAGGGTCTGTTACAGCCGGTTTTGCAATTTATGACACAATGAATTATATAAAATGCGATGTGTCAACAATATGCGTCGGTCTTGCCGCAAGCATGGGGTCATTTCTTTTATCCTCCGGAACAAAAGGCAAAAGATTGTCACTGCCTAACAGTGAAATATTGATACATCAGCCTCTCGGCGGTACGCAGGGTCAGGCTACCGATATAAAAATATATACGGATAACATTTTAAAAATCAAAGATAAATTAAACGGTATTCTTGCCGAAAATACGGGCAAACCGCTCGATATTATACAAAAAGACACCGACAGAGACAATTATATGACGGCGCAAGAGGCTCTTGAATACGGTTTGATTGATAAAATAGTTTCAAAAAGATAATATTGTCTTAATTGAATTTTAGGGGCTGTAAAAAAACAGTTCGGCGATGTTTCGCATTGCCGATGCGTATTTTACGCCCCCTATCCATAGGCATATCGGCTTTGCTTTCGGTATGCCGGAATACAGGAGGTATTTTAATGGCAAAAGAAAGTAAAACAGAAAGATATTGTTGTTTTTGCGGAAGAAACGAAGATTTGATAAACGGCTTTTTGATTCAAGGTCCCGAATCTTATATATGCAACGACTGTATTGATGACTTGCATAAATATGTCGATGAAATCAAAACCGAATCCGTTGCACATGAAATGGGCGAAATACCCAAACCGGCAGAGATAAAAAATATTCTCGACAGCTATGTCATCGGTCAGGATAAAGCAAAAAAAACACTTTCGGTTGCTGTGTATAATCACTATAAGCGACTTGGAGAAAAAAAGGATAAAGACGGCGTTGAACTGCAAAAATCAAACATACTTCTGCTCGGCCCGACGGGGTCGGGAAAAACACTTTTGGCGCAAACTTTGGCAAAAATCCTTAAAGTGCCGTTTTCCATTGCAGATGCCACATCGCTGACAGAAGCCGGATATGTGGGCGAAGATGTCGAAAACATTCTTCTGCGCCTGATTCAGGCGGCAGATTACGATATCGAAGCCGCACAACGCGGTATTATATATATCGACGAAATAGATAAAATAACACGCCGCAGCGAAAATCCGTCCATCACACGTGATGTAAGCGGCGAGGGCGTTCAGCAGTCGCTTTTGAAAATCCTTGAAGGAACGGTTGCGTCGGTGCCTCCGCAGGGCGGAAGAAAACATCCCCACCAAGAATTTATACAAATTGATACCACAAATATATTGTTCATTTGCGGCGGTGCTTTCGACGGGCTTGAAAAAATAATCGAAAACCGCATAGGCAAAAAAAGCCTTGGTTTTGAGTCCGAAATACGTGCAACCGTCAAAGAAAAAAACAATCTTTATAAATTGGTCACACCCAAAGATTTGCTTAAATTCGGGCTTATCCCCGAGTTTATCGGCAGACTCCCCATGGTTGCCGCACTTGAAGAACTTGACGAAAAGGCTCTTGTAAAGATACTTACCGAACCCAAAAATGCATTGATAAAACAGTATAAAAAACTGTTTGAATATGATAATGTCGAGCTTGAATTTGAAAAATCAGCACTTGAAGAAGTCGCAAAAGAAGCAATTGCCAAAAAAACCGGTGCAAGGGGGCTTCGCGCCATTTTAGAGGAGGTTATGCTTGACGTTATGTATGACATCCCATCTGACGACAGCATAAAAAAATGCATAATCACCGCAAAAACCGTGCGCGACAGAACAATGCCAAAACTCTTAAGAACCGATGACATTAAATATGCATAATGTATAAAACGGTTGTATTCGTCAACCGCCTATCAAAAAATCATGCCTGCCGTATCCGATACGGCAGGTTTGCGTTTTACCGCTCGCAGTTTGCAGCAAAGCTTGACAAAATATGTTTAATGTGGTATAATCATTTTTCGGGCGTACAAGGTCGTCCGCCCCTACGGGTTTGTGTGTCAACGTGGGTTGGTACGGTGTTTTTCATTTTTCGCATGAACCTTGTGCGAGCAATAATTATGTATTGAATAGTTGGGCGAAACAAAACAATTCGGTTGCCGAAAGGCTTGGAAACGGAGAATAGCATGGAATATTTAATATACAGAAAATTCAATAATATAAACAAAGAAGAAATTCTTACGCAGGCACTGGACATTGCGGCGGAAAACGGAATAAGCGGAGACTTATTTCAAATATATGCGGCATATGTCATTATGACGGACGAAAATTTATTTTCGCTGTATTGTGAAAACGGCACCGTTCCGGGCGGAACGCTTACGGAACTTGCGAAAAAGGATATTACAAAGGTATTAAACAGTTTTTGCGGCAGCAGCGAAAGCATATATTTTGATGCACCGCCGCACACCGAAACCACAACAGGTATGCTTGCCGAAAAAATCATAAAAACAATGAACGGCGGAGATGTATTTGAATGTATAACGGATATTTACAAACAATACGGAGTGGGCATACTCGGAATGAACAAGGCATTTTATTTGAACGAAAACGGAAATATCACGCCGGTTTTGAATTTTGACGATGTAACTTTCAAGGATTTGTGGGGATATGAACATCAGAAAGAAATATTGAAGAAAAACACCGAAAAATTTATAAACGGTGCACCGGCAAACAATGTTTTGCTGTATGGCGACAGCGGCACGGGGAAATCCACCTGCATAAAAGCTTTGTTGAATGAATATTATAAATGCGGACTGCGTGTTGTTGAAGTCTCGAAAAATCAGTTTAAATATTTAAAAGAACTAACGGGAATACTGAGAAAAAGAAACTACAGATTCATAATATATATGGACGACTTGTCGTTTGAGGATTTTGAAACGGAATATAAATATTTAAAATCCGTTATGGAAGGCGGAATGGAAGAAAAAGCGGATAACATTTTGATATACGCAACGTCAAACCGCCGTCATCTTGTGAAAGAATCTTGGAAAGACAGAGAGGATACCGACAGCGAACTGCACAGAAGCGACACAATGCAGGAAAAACTCTCGCTTGCGGAAAGGTTTGGACTTTCGGTTAATTTCACAAAACCCATGCAGCAAGAATATTATGATATTGTGCGGCATTTGGCACGGATTGAAAACATAAAAATTGACGATGAGGAGCTTATCGGCGGTGCAAGACGCTGGGAGCTTACGCACGGCGGAAGGTCCGGCAGATGTGCGCGTCAATACATAAATCATATACTTGAAAAATATTAAATGGGGAGAGAATATATTGACGGAATTTATTTGCAGAATTTTTATCAAAAAAGAAAATCGCGGCAACAGAAGTGAATATGGGCTTGCGGCGGGCAAAGCCGGAATAGCGTTTAATATACTGTTGTTTGCGATGAAGATTGTAACTGGATTTATCACAAATTCAATCGGCGTTATTGCAGATGCTTTAAACAACCTTTCGGATGCCGGGTCGTCGGTTATAACGCTTGTTGGGTTCAAACTTGCGGATAAGCCGGCAGATGGCGAGCATCCGTTCGGTCACGGCAGGATAGAATATATTTCCGGGATTTTTGTTTCCGTGCTTATTCTTGTTATGGGGTTATCGCTTGCGAAAAGCTCGCTTGCGAAGGTAATGACACCCGAAGAAATCAATGTAAACACAGGCAGTGTTGCAATTCTTTCGGCGGCGGTATGCATAAAAACATGGATGTATTTTTTCAACCGGAAAATCGGAAAAAAAATAAATTCGGGAACGTTGATTGCAACGGCAAAAGATTCTTTGAGTGATGCCGCGGCAACGCTTGCCGTGCTTTTGGGGCTTGCCGTATATCGCTTGTATAAAATAAACATAGACGGCTTTGCCGGACTTGTTGTATCGTGTTTCATTGTTTTCACGGGATATGGTGCACTTAAAGATTCGGTACAGCCGCTTCTCGGTATGCCGGCGGATAAAAAAATGGTCGAAAAGATTGAAAATATCGTTATGGGATATGACGTATCACGCGGAATACACGACTTGATAATACATAACTACGGGCCGTCGAGGTTCATGATAAGTCTTCATGTTGAAGTACCCTGCGACGGAGATATAATAAAGATGCATGACGAAATTGATTTGATTGAACGTCGGCTCGAAGAAGAATTTAATTGCATTGCAACAATTCATATGGACCCGATAGAAACCGAAAACGAAACCATAAATGAGGCAAAAGCCGTTGTGAAAAAAGCGGTTGAAACCGTGAACCCCGATATATCCATGCACGATTTCAGAATGGTCAGCGGCGATACGCACACAAACCTTATCTTCGACGTGGTACTTCCCGGCAAATGCGGAATGAGCGAAAAAGAAGTCAAAGAAAAAATATCCGCAGAGATAAAAAAGATAGACGGCGGATACAGATGTGTTATTCATGTTGACAGAAGTTATACATGAGAATATAATCGGCGAAAATTTTCAATAAAATTAATTAAATAAGTTTTTTTGATACCGCACACTTGACAAATCTGTCACATTGGCTTATAATAAATTAAAAAAGATAAATTGCAAGGAGAGATAAAAATGCTTGATATTAAAGTTGTAAAAACAAACAATCCGAAAGAAAAACCGAAAAAAGGCGAAAAACTCGGTTTCGGTCATATCTTCACCGACCATATGTTTGTTATGAATTATACCGAGGGTCGGGGCTGGCACGACGCAAGAATCGTTCCTTTTTCCAATATTGAACTTTCACCGGCGGCAATGGTGTTCCATTACGGTCAGGAAATGTTCGAGGGATTGAAGGCATATAAGGGTGAAGACGGAACGCCCTATCTGTTCAGACCGGATATGAACGCAAAACGTGCGAATGCTTCAAACGACAGATTGTGTATACCGCAGATTCCCGAAGAAGATTTCGTTCAGGCGGTTAAGGCTGTTGTTGATATGGATAAAGACTGGATTCCCGAAGAAAAAGGCACATCGCTTTACATAAGACCGTTTGTTATTGCAACGGACGATTTTCTTGGAGTTGCTCCGTCGAAAACGTATATGTTTATTATAATTCTTTCGCCGAGCGGTGCTTATTACGAAAGCGGTCTTGCTCCTGTGGGTATTTGGATTGAAGACGAATATGTACGTGCCGTTCGCGGCGGCATAGGTTTTGCAAAAACGGGCGGAAACTATGCGGCAAGCCTTATTGCACAGGTGAAAGCTCATGACGACGGTTTTGCGCAGGTGCTTTGGCTTGACGGTGTTGAAAGAAAATATATTGAAGAAGTCGGTGCAATGAATATATTCTTCAAAATTGACGGAAAAATCGTAACACCGGCACTCAGCGGAAGTATTTTGCCGGGTATCACGCGAAATTCGGTGATTGAAGTGTGCAAACACTGGGGATTTGACGTGGAAGAACGCAAAATTTCGGTTGACGAACTGCTTGACGCACAGCGCAGCGGAAAGCTTGAAGAAGTTTTCGGCAGCGGTACGGCGGCTGTAATTTCTCCGGTGGGCAAACTTAGATACAAAGACGAAGTTATGACAATCGGGGACGGAAATATAGGCAGAATAAGTCAAAAGCTTTACGATACCATAACAGGCATTCAGTGGGGCAAACTTGAAGACCCGTTCGGCTGGAGAACAACATTGGAACAGTAATCCTTATCATTCAAATGCATATTTTTTCTTTTTTGAGACAAAATAATAAAAAAAGAAAGAGTGATGGATTTGGATAAGAAAGAATATGATAAACTTGTGAAAAAATTGTCGCCGAATACAAATGTGCCGGCTACGTGCCTGAAAGCGTTTGTATTCGGCGGCACAATATGTCTTATAGGTGAGATTATACGTCAAATTTTGCTTTATTTCAAGATTCCCGATACGCAGGCGGCGGCATGGGTATCCATTATATTGATTTTTGCCGGTGCGCTTCTCACCGGGATAGGTGTATACGACGATTTGGCAAAGCACGGCGGTGCCGGAACTGCCGTGCCGATTACCGGATTTGCAAATTCAATAGTTTCTCCGGCAATTGAATATAAAAGCGAAGGTTTTGTTATGGGCGTGGGTGCGAATATGTTTGTTATTGCCGGACCGGTGCTGGTATACGGCGCACTTTCGTCGGTATGTGTGGGGATTGTTTATTATATTATGCGGCTGTTTTAAATCAGCAGCTTTAATATAAACAGTGTGAAAAATCCCGGTATTCCCAATATGCCGCAGAACAAACAGGTAACGGCGTTTATGCCCACACTCACGGACGGAAGAACGCGGCTGACAATCGTGAGTGCGGCAAAACCGAGAAAACTGCCCGAAACAATCCGCCAAATTCGGCCGGCATCAGATGTAACAATCCACAAAACAGCGGTTATACCGAAAAGTATAGCCGCATAATTAATAACATGACGCAATATGATTCCTCCTCTCAATATAATATATTGTAAATGCGTGGGAATATGACGTTTAAGGGAGATAAATCATGATACATAAAAAATTTGAAGAAATGAATTATATTTTAAAATTTCCGAAAGAGTATGACAAAAACAAGAAATATCCCGTGATACTGCTTCTTCACGGAGCCGGTACAAGAGGGGACGATATTGAACGGCTCAAAACTCACCCATATTTTTTACATACCGAAAATATTGAAAATTTCGGGTTCATAACCGCCGCACCGCAGTGCAGTGAAGAAACATGGTTCGATATGTTTGAAACGCTGAAAAAATTTGCGTTATACATATTCAATTCCGATTTCACCGACAAAGAAAGATTTTATGTTACCGGGGCGAGCATGGGCGGATATGCCGCATGGCAGCTGGCGATAAGCCTGCCGCAGATTTTTGCCGCCGCCGTTCCGATATGCGGCGGAGGTATGTATTGGGATGCGGAAAGACTTGTTAATGTTCCGGTATGGGCATTTCACGGAGCAAAAGACAAAGTGGTTTTTCCGGAGGAATCGAAAAAAATGGTGACTGCCGTGAATAATGCCGGCGGAAATGCCAAGCTCACGATTTATCCCGAAAACGAGCATAATTCATGGGACGATACCTACAGCAACCAAAAGGTTTACGAATGGTTGCTTACACATAAAAACAAAAATGCCGCCGCCGTTGTAAACAGTTACAACGACAGCGAGCTTTTCGGATAAATATTTTCAGTGTATCGTAAAAGTGAACACGGCACACAGCGCAATCACAGCGGCAAGGACAAAACGTGACACCTGTTGTTTGAACAGATACCAATCACTCGGTTCGCCGCCGTCAACATCAAATCCGTGATGTGTATAAAAAAACAGCATCGGGAATTTTATATCGAGAAAGAGGAATATTGCGGCAAAGATAATAACAACGGCCGGCACGGGATTTCCTCTTTTTTCGGTTTCGCCTTCGGCAAACGAATATAGCTTGGAACAGCTTGGGAGCAAATCTTCTTTTTGCGGTTTTGTATTACCTACCGTTATATCTATGGTTTGTGTTTTTCCGCTTTCATCGTCGGTTAAAAAATAAACCCCGTCCATATCAAGAACTTGTCCGCCGAATATTTTCACATCGTTTTCATAAATTTCGGCATACGGTTCATCAAACTTTTTCACTTCATATTTGTGCAATTCATCGTTCAAATAAAAATCAATCTTTGCACCGCTTTCGGTTCGGTTGATTTTCACGGTATATTCGGCATATTCGTCCGCACCCGAAAATATCCCGTCTTTTTTATACAGAAACGTACCGTTATACCATATTCCCGTCATAAAAAACGCATAAATATACACCAAAGCAAAAACGGCTGTCAAAACGGATATAACCGTGGTTTTATATTTTTTGATTATACGCATTTAAAAAACACCCTTTCGTCAAATCAAACGTAAATTGCTTTTTCATATTTAATAAGATAAATTATTTTTTCTTTCACGCGTGCAGACGTTATAATTTCGGTCGCACGGGCATAAATTTCAATTTGCTTTTTATATTCTTCAAGCCGGTACGGAGTGACATATTCATCGGTTTTGTAGTCAACGACAACATATTCGCCGTTTTCTTCAAAAATACAGTCGGCAATACCCTGGATTAATATTGTTTCTCCCACAAGTAACGGATAAACCGTTTCGGATTTTACCGGCAGGTTGAAAGAAAATTCACGGAGCGGTTTTTTCGATTTTCGAATTCTTGAAAACAGGTCGCTTGCAATGAACTTTTCTATTTTTTCTTTGTAAATATATTTTTCTTCGTTATCGGTCAAAAGCCGACGTTTTTTAAGCCGTGCCACACACTCTTCCACAGACGGAGCGGACAAATCCAGTTCCTTTAAAACAAGATGATTTACCGTGCCGGCATTTGCTCCGGATAAATCGTGTTTTTCAATAAATTCGGGATATGATTTAAGTGTCGGCGCAAACATTTTGAATGCCGTGGGGTCGTCGTAGGTATCGGCTTTTTTCATCTCGCTTACCGAAAGCTTCACGGGGGTGTGCGACGCTTTTTCGTGAGGATACGTATAGGTTAGCGCGTTTTCGACATATTCGGAATATCCGCCGTAATCTTTTGTCGAAACGTCATCTTCGTGCGAGAGTTCGGCGGAAAGTTCGTTTTTGCCGAATATCTTCACAATCCATTTGTCACTCAATCCGCAGCATATCCAGTCAAGATACGACGAGGCGGTTATCGGCGGTTTTTTTTCCGCAAAAAAATCACGTTCGTCTGCTTTTTTTACCGAGGCGGTACATATCAAACGCGTTTCGGCACGGGTGAGTGCGACATAAAGTATGCGCATTTCCTCTGAAATGCTTTCTTGCTTTATTGCCGCGGAAACGGCTTTCTGTGAGATGAGTTTATATTTTATGTGCTTGTCTGTATTTATCATTGTGATTCCTATCCCAAGGGTTTTGTGATAAAGCAAACCGCCGGTCGAATCTTTTATGTTAAAGTCTCTTCCGCACCCGGCAACAAACACATTTTTGAATTGCAGTCCTTTCGATTTGTGGATTGACATTATGCGCACAACATCGGCGTTTTCGGAAAGAGTTTTTGCTCCGGCACTGTCACCGCCCGCCGAAAGCCGGTCGAGATAGAGAATGAATCCGAACAAATCGTTTATTCCCATATCCGCAAATTTTTTAACCTGCATCAAAAACAAATCAAAATTAGATTTTCTTCCGTCGCCGCCCGGCAGACATAAAATAAAATCATCGTAACACAGTTCGTCGCACAAATATCCGCAAAATTCTTCAACCGTAAGAGAAACCGCCATATCGCGCCATTTTGCAAGGGTGTTCAAAAAGTATTCGCATTTTGCTTTTGTTTCGTCGGGTGTGTCGTATGCACAAAGTGCTTTGTAAAGCGAACATTCGCTGTGCATACGGATTTTCAGCAAATCGTTTTCGTCAAACTCAAACAGAGGAGAAAACAGCACACCGCATAATGGTATATCTTGATAGGGGTTGTCGCAGATTTTTAATATCGACATGAAAAGCCGAATTTCAAAACTGTCGAAAAATCCGCCTCCGCCGTCAACGTAATATGGTATGCCAAACTTTTTAAACTCCGTTTCAAATGCGTGAATGTTTGTTTTCACGTTGCGCATAAGCACGGCAAAATCACTGAATTTGCCGCCTTCGGCTTTCAATTGTATAATCCTTTTTGCGATGAGCCGTGCTTCGTAACCGATTTTTTCTTCGGGTTCGTCTTCAATATCGGTGTCGGCGGTGGAATTTACAATCAAAAGTTCGCATTTCGGCTCGTTTTCGGGCGTTATATCATCGCGGTAATAGAGCCGTTCGTCAACGCCGTATTCAACACCGCCGACATCTTCGCTCATGCAGGCATTGAAAATGTCGTTTATACACGCAAGAATGGTTGATGAACTTCGGAAATTTTTGTTAAGACATATTTTTCGCCGGAGTCCGTCCGGTGTATAGGTTTTGGATTTTTCGGAAAAAATCCCGGGGTCGGCCTGTCTGAAACGGTATATGCTTTGTTTTATATCGCCGACCATAAACATATTGCGGCTTTTTCCGTTTTCTTTTCTCGATATGTACGAAAACAGCGTTTCCTGTGCAAGATTGCAGTCTTGATATTCATCAACAAAAATTTCGGTATATCGTTCTCTCAGCCGTTTTGCAACGCCGTTACCGTCGTCTTTCAAAATTTTCATGGCAAGGTGTTCAAAATCCGAAAAGTCAATCAATGCCGCATTGTGCTTCTTTTGTGCAAAAATTTCCGAAAATGTATTAACACATTTCGTCAGTGTTTGCACAAGCGGATATGCATTTTTTATTTCCGCGGAAATTTCGCTGAAACTTTTTTCGCAGAGAGTGTTTTGGATTTTTTTGAACCGCGATTTCAAGTCGTCGTGTTTTTTGCTTATTTCTTCGCACAAAACAACATCCTCGTCTTTTCCTCTTCTGCCGATTTTACCGAAAACAAAAGATGAAAGTTCTTCGTGAAACTTCTCTGCCGAATGCCGCGCCGCCGTGCAGAGTGCCTCGATTGCACGTGTGTTTTGTTCAATCCCGGCACTGTAATTAAGCCCGGATTCCGCCGCGGTTTCATAAAGTTTTTCAAATTCGTTTTTCAAAGCGCAAAGCTTTATGTATGTGTCGTGTATGATATATTTAACCCAAACAAGTTCCGTTGCCGGAACATCCGAGGCATATGCTTCGCACTGACACCGCAGCCATTCTTCGGGATTGGGCAGACTTCGTGTGAAAGCATAAAGTTTGATTATTTCATCTTCAAACGTTTCGTCTTTTTTGCCGAAAAGCATACAAAGCTTATCTGTCATCACAGGCTCGTGTTCATACATAAATTCAAGAGCTTCTTCCGCGGATTCAAGTTTCATGAGCTTTGTTTCGTTTTCATCGGCAATTTTAAACGCCGGGTCAATATCCAAAAGATGAAAATTGTTTTTGATTATGTCAAGGCAAAAGCTGTGTATTGTTGTTATGCTTGCCTTGCCTATTAATGTCAGCTGACGCGAAAGGAAAGTGTTTTTTTCGGATTCTTCGATTTTCTCGCCGATTTTTCGGCTTATGCGTTCTTTCATTTCCGCCGCCGCCGCATTTGTAAACGTAACCACAAGAAATTCGGTTATATCGTGTCCGTCAAGCAGTTTGTTCAGCACACGTTCGGACAAAACGGCGGTTTTTCCGCTTCCCGCCGCCGCCGAAACAAGAATGTCACAACCTTCTTCATAGATTGCCCTTTTTTGGTCATCGGTAAATTCAGGCATTTTCTTTCCCCTCCCGTTCAAGAATTTCCATAAGTTCGTTTTTATCCCTGTCGGCAATATAATTGAATTTACAGCCGAGCTTTTTCTCAAAATGACACACGTCCCTGAAATCGCAAAAATCACAGCCGCTTTCTTTTCCGTATTTTATGGGTGATATATCGGTTTTTCCGTTTAAAATCTCGCGGCTTAGCTTTTTTATGATTTTATTGGCTTCTTTGCGTATGCCCATAAACTGATTGAAATCGGCAGTATGCGAGGTTTGGGAAATGCTCCCGTCTTTGCGTAAAGTCACGGGGATTATACTGCTTTTGCCGTTTATATTGGAATCCATTGCGGTGATTATGTTTATGTCGTCCGCAACAAGACCGGTCATTTTAAATTCGTCCGCAAGCTTTAGCTCTGCGTTATCCGTTTCGTTCACCTCTGCCAAAGGGTCTTTGAATCTGAAATACAGAACCCCGGCCGGAACGGCGTTTTCAAGTGTGCATATCCTGTCGAGATATACGGCGAGTTGCAGTTCAAGACCGCACATCATTTTTTTTATGTCAAAATCACGGTTGCCGGATTTGTAGTCGATAATGCGTATATATCTTCCGCCGTTTTCGTCGACATATATATCGGCACGGTCAATCACGCCGCGCAGTTTAACGGTTTTGCCGTCAATTTTCAGCGTAAGCGGAATATATTTTCCGCCGCCTATATTGATTTCATATCCGAGCGGCTCGAACTTGCCGGATTTTAGATGATGCGCAACATACATCACAGATATTACAAGCATTCTTTTCAAACGTGCCAGCATATGCGCCCGACGGTGCGATTTCACATCGAAAAGAGCTTCGGTTTCAAGAATTTTTCGGTCGGTTATTTTCACAACCATATTTTTTATAAAATCTTCGTCGGCGGTTCTCCATGACATTTTCTGTGCAGAAAGTTCTTCCGAAAGTTCAAACATAATTTCATGCATAATACTGCCGGTGTCGGTGTTTTCAAGCCCGGCGGCTTTGCGCTTGTCTATGTAAAGCATATATTTCAAAAAATGCGCAAACGGACATTTTCTGTAGCTTTCAAGCCGCGATACGCTCACGTTCATCGTGCCGTCCGCAAAAAAATCGTCAAGAACAGTGGGCAATATCCCGTTGCCGCGCGGTTTGTAATTTATACCGGATTCAAACAGATTGAATTTCCGTGGGTCATGTTCTTTGAAAAACGCCGCCGTTTCGTGCCAAACTTTGTCTGCTTCAAAACCGGCGGTTTCGTTTCTTAAGGCATTTGTCATATACGAAAACGCCGGACGTTTTGCCAATATATTTTCTTTTGACGGAACATAGCCGGCAATGCGGCTTTCGATGCACAGGTTGTCAAAACAACCGCAAATCCTGTGAATAATACGTGAGGGTCTGTAGGAGTTTCCGGATATGTCGGAAATCGGATAAGAAATATTCAGTTTGTTTTTTGCGCGCATAAGCAAATTTAAAATTAAAAAATCTTCTCCGAAAGCACGTTTAACGGTATCCGGAGCAAGCCGTAGACCCATATTCAAAAGATTTTTTCTGTCCTCGTCGTTCAAAATACCCTCGTCCGTCATTATCTGCGGATACACGCCGTCGTTTGTGCCGACAACAAACAATGTGTCTGTATCGGCGGTATCGGCCGCGCCGCAAACCGTAACGCTGTCCAAAGAAGTCGGTATCATCCCTATTTCGTGCGAGGATACGGCACTTTTTATCATCTGCACAAATTCTTTCGATGTCACTTTTTCGTTGCCGGCAAGCTCGGCTGCCTCGTCGAGAGAATCAATCAAAATATTCCATATCTGCCCGTAATGTGCCGATATTTCGGGCGAACTTTCACGAAACCGCTCAACGCCGGCTTTTGTATTTTCAAAAAGTTTTATCTGCGTCATAAATTCAAACAAAACGGTGCATTTTTCTTTTACGGTTTCTGCATTGCAAAGCCCGTCGGAAAGGTGCAGAAGCGGAGATATAAGCTTTTCGCGTATTCTGTTTATTTCAATTAAAAATTCTTCGTCAGAGTCAAAATCGTTTGCAATTTTGGGCGTATATTTCCATTCTTTTTTATACCCGTTTCCTTTTATTCCGACTGCAAGACAATAGTTTTCCAACAAATCGACTTCGTCACGCAGGTCGGCGGCAAATCCGGATTTTAAATATGAAAACAAAGCCTTGTAGCTGAAATTTTCAATAACGGTGTTAAGTGCGCCGAAAACGGCGTCGGCGGCGGGCTGTGTTGCCGCATTTATTTTTTTCGATATAAAACACGGAATTTCATATTGTTTGAATACCTCGGAAATTATACTTAAATATCGTTCGCCGTCTCTTGCCGATACCGTGATGTCTTTATATCTTTTTCCGGATTTCACAAGCCGTTTTATATGTTCGGCAACGCTTTTTATTTCGTCGTGTACGGTGTTGTATTCGGTGACGGATATATTCTCGGCGTGTTGTTTTGATTTTATGTTTTTTTCAAAGCATTCCGCAAGATGTGCCAAATCTTTCGGTGCATATATTTTTTCGGTTTTTATGAGCTTCACGCCGGCATATTCCGCAAGTTCTTTTATATCTGCCGTTTGGTCGGCGTATAACTCCGAATCGGAAGCGGCGGAAAACGCAATGTATATGTTACTGCCGCAGTCGTGCAGATTTTTTATAACGTTCATCTCTTGCGGCGTAAAGCTTGTGAATCCGTCAAATATAAATGTGTTTTCGGCAAAATGTGCTTTGTTGTCGGAAATTATTTTCGCAAGCAGAGTCAGTTCGTCATCGCCTGTGATATAACGGTCGCCGAGCAGTTTTACAAATTCCGAATAAATTACGTAAAGGTCGAGAAGCTTGTTTTGAAGAACGGCGTCTTCGGATTTTTCGGCGGCAAGTTTAATGTCATCCGGCAAAATTGAATACATTGCAAATTCTTTTGTTATATCGCTTAAAATTTCGGTAAATCCGGAGTAGGCAGAGGCTCTTTTCAATACGGTGAGTTTGCTTGATACGCGGCGGCACACCAATCCCAAAAGAATTTGTTTGCCGCTTTTTGTAAGCCGTTCATAACCGCCTATGCCAAATTCGTTTATAACTTTGTGATACAAACGTTTGAAAGAGGTTACGTCTGCCGTTTCACTGCTGACAGCACCGAAAAGATTTGCAATTTCAATCTCCGCACCGTATGAAAACGGTTCGGGAACAATATAACAAACGTTGCTGCCGATATTTTTCATTATTTGAATACATTTAACGGTTTTGCCGCTTTTAACGGGACCGGATATTATGTTTACAGGCATTGCATACTCCTTGTTAAAGTCTTTTTAAAAATGTTTCGTTGGCAAACTCTCTGTATTTGTCAAATCTGTCTTCTTCAATTGCCGTGCGTATTTCTTCCATCATGGTATTATAAAACCAAAGATTGTGCAGTACACAAAGACGCATTCCAAGCATCTCTCCGGCTTTTAAAAGATGACGGATATACGCGCGCGAATAGTGGCGGCACGCCGGGCATCCGCAGTCTTTGTCAATCGGGTTTGGGTCGGTTGCATATTTTTGATTAAGGATGTGCATATATCCCTTTGAGGTGAAAATCGAACCGTGACGTGCGTTTCGGCTCGGCATTACGCAATCGAAAAAATCCACTCCGCGTGCAACCGCTTCCACAATGTTTACGGGTGTTCCGACGCCCATGAGATAGCGCGGTCTGTCCTCCGGAGCAAAAGGTTCGACAGCATCTATAATATCATACATTTCCTGCGTTGTTTCGCCGACGGCAAGACCGCCTATGGCATATCCGGGCAAATCAAGTTTTGCAATATCGCGCATATGGCGTATGCGCAGGTCGTGATATGTTCCGCCCTGATTTATGCCGAAAAGCAACTGATGATTGTTTATCGTACCGTCAAGCGAATTGAGCCGCGACATTTCGTCTTTGCAGCGTTTCAGCCATCTTGTCGTGCGGTCGATTGAATTTTCAACATATTCTTTCGGAGCGGGATTTTCGATACATTCGTCAAATGCCATCGCGATTGTTGACGCAAGATGTGACTGAATGCGCATACTTTCTTCCGGACCCATGAATATTTTTTTGCCGTCTATGTGCGACGCAAAATATACGCCCTCTTCTTTGATTTTTCTGAGTGCGCCGAGCGAAAACACTTGAAATCCGCCGCTGTCGGTCAATATCGGTCTGTCCCAGTTCATGAATTTGTGCAGTCCGCCGAGTTCGGCTATAATATCATCGCCGGGTCTTACGTGCAGGTGATATGTGTTAGAGAGTTCAACCTGGCATTTGACTTCTTTCAGGTCAACGGACGAAATACCGCCTTTAACGGTTGCGGAAGTGCCGACATTCATGAAAACAGGTGTTTGCACCGTGCCGTGTACCGTTGTAAATTCTCCGCGCCTTGCTTTGTTGTTTTTGTGAAGTATTTTAAACATATTTTTGGTTCCTTTCAGTTTTCTGTATATATTTTAACATAAATAAAACATAATTTCAATAGCAATGTTGCAAAACCCACATAAAATTTTACAAAATATCCGTTTTGCTATTGACAAAACACAAAAAACATTGTAAAATAAATATGTCGGATATACCCGAACCGTTTTCGCCGTGATTTGAATAAATATGCCCCCTTAGTTAAATGGATATAATAAACCCCTCCTAAGGGTTAGTTGTGAGTTCGATTCTCGCAGGGGGTGCCAAAAACACCGTATTATTACCGGCTTTTCGGTGATTGTGCGGTGTTTTTTTAAACAAATCCTTATTTTTCCGAAAATATTTTTATATGTTTTGGTTTAAACTAAAATCATAAATATATGAAAGGTGAGGATTGTTTTGAAAACCGACGATTTGATGTGGAATATATTCTGCAATACGGGCAGGATAGGAGATTATCTTTTATATAACGAGCTAACAAAAACCGCAAAGAGGGATGAAGATGTATCGAACAGAGACCAAGGGACTTATTCTGCGCAGCAGCGTTTACGGCGAAGCGAATAAAATGCTGACGGTGCTAACCGCGGAGGAAGGCAAAATTTCTGTTGCCGTAAAAGGCGGCAAAAGCCACAAAAGAGGGGCTTTTTTGAATAATTTTTGTTACTGCGATTTTGCACTTGCAAAACGCGGCGGTGTTTTCAGCCTTGAAACGGCACAGCCGATTGAAAACTTTTTCGGTATTTCACAATCCGTTGAAAAACTCTTTGCCGCAAGTGCCGTAACGTCATTTGCGGCATACATATGCAAAGAAGATACGTCGTGTAAAGATATGCTGCGCCTTTGCCTGAACAGTCTTTATGCTTTGTCTGAACTGGAGATAAATCCGCTTAAAATTTTGGTTGTTTTTTATTTGAAATCGGCAAAAATATCAGGATATGCTCCGGAAGTGAACCGGTGCATAAACTGCGGAAAAACCGAAGACATATGCTTTTTTTCGCCGCTTTCGGGCGGTGTGCTTTGCACGGGCTGCGGCACTCACGAACCAAAGATAAGCCGTCGCGAACTTGAGGTTATGAGGTTTGTTTTGAACTCTGAATTTAAAAATATGCTTAAGTTTGGTGTGTCGGAAACAGAACTGAAAAATCTGTACTCCGTGATAAAACTTTTTGCGGCGGAACACTTTGATTACAAACTTAAAGATTGGGGAACAAACATATGATAAAAACGGCAATTTTCGACTTTGACGGAACTCTGTCGAATACAATATATTCAATACAATATTTTGCAAATAAAACACTTGAAAAACACGGTTTAAAAACGGCGGATACCGAAGATTTCAAAAAATTTGTCGGTGACGGTGCAAAAACGCTTGTAATGCGGCTTTTGAAAAATGCCGGCGAACGCGGCGACGGCGAACTTCTTGAAAAGGTTTTGAAAGAATATAACGAAAGTTACGATAACAATCCGCTGTATCTCGTCCGTCCTTACGACGGAATATGCGAAATGCTGAACACGCTTGCCGCAATGAAAATCAAAACAGCCGTAATATCGAACAAACCGCACAATACGGTGTGCAAAATTGCCGCCGAAATTTTCGGCGGATTTAAGTTCGATGCCGTATACGGACAGCGCAGCGGCATACCCGTCAAACCCGACCCGACCGGGGTTAATATGCTTCTTGAGGAACTCGGCGCGGTAAAAGATGAATGCATATATGTCGGCGATACATCAACCGATATGCAAACGGGTATAAATGCCGGGATTTTCAAAATCGGTGTGCTGTGGGGATTCAGAGATGCGGAAGATTTGAAAGATGCCGATATTATTGTTGAAACTCCGTCCGAAATAATCAACACGATAAGGAGGATAAACGGTGTATAAGCTTTGTATACTTTTTGCCGGAATACTTTGGGGAAGTATGGGCATTTTTGTAAAATCCATGCGCAATATCGGCTTTACAACATTTGAAATTGTATTTATTCGCGTTTTTGTATCGTTGATATGCATGGCAGTATATATTTACATAAAAGACAAAAAGCTGTTTAAAGTGAAAATAAAGGATTTGCCGTTGTTTTTCGGGAGCGGAGTTGTGAGTTTTGTATTTTTCACGTTCTGTTATTTTTCATCAATGCAGCTTTGCTCAATATCCGTTGCGGCTGTACTGCTTTATACGTCACCGATATTCGTTATGATTATGGCGCGTATTTTCTTTAAAGAAAAAATAACCCCGAAAAAAGCCGCGGCGGCTGTTGCCGCGGTTGCCGGATGTGCGTTCGTTTCGGGGGTTTTTTCGGAATCAAACCGCGTTACGGCACTCGGACTTTCGACCGGTATCGGCAGTGGTGTCGGTTATGCGCTTTACAGCATATTCACAAAGGCACAGCTTAAAAAGTATGAAGTGCCGACGGCAACATTTTATACATTTTTGTTTGCAAGCGTATTCTGCATTCCGTTTTTGAGTGCCGATACAGCGGCAAAAATGCTGACGGCAAACGGCGCGGCATGGTCTGTTTCAATAGGTATCGTGACCTGCTTTGCGGCATATCTTTTATATAATTTCGGGCTTGGCAAAACACCGGCCGGAAAGGCGGCGGTAATTGCCGCAATAGAACCGGTTGCCGCCGCGGCAATAGGTGTGACATTGTATAACGAAACGCTTGATAAAATCAAACTCGTCGGAATGCTTCTTGTTATATTTTCCGTAATCCTGCTCGGCCGCGAAGAATGACACATTCTTCACGGTCGGATTTGCATGGTGATAGAACAAGTATTTTTGCTTGATTGCACATTGCACGGGCAAAACGGTGTATTGTATTCGCGAATACATATACTTTGCCGACAGGCTTTATTCTTCTGTGACGATAAAAGAATTTTCGTCGCCGTTCGGGTCCGGAGAAAGAACGTAATTGCCGCTTTTCACGGCGTTGTCATCCGGTTGGACATCTTCGTTCGGTTTATCAAGATATTCCCGTGCCTTTTCGGGATTCGCCTTTGATTTGTCAAGCTTCAGCTCAATTAAAATATTTGTGCCGTCATAATCGTCTTTGGCGGCAATTGCACCCGTGTTTTCGTCGTATGAATACTGAGTATTTTTTATGAACGGTTCGGAAACCACAGCCATATATACGGTTCTGTCGGCAAAATATTCTATGCTGTCAAATTCGATTATCCTGTAAAGGATTCCGTTTAAAATATCCGCGGTATATCCGCCGTTCATTGTGAATATGTTGTATTTCCACGGGCTAAGCCCTTCAATTAGCGGAGTGACCAATATTTCATCATCAAAAGTCATATCGCCGCCATCGCTTCGTTCCACCGCCACAACCGCATAAGTCCTTTCGGGGAATATATCCCACGACGAAGATTTGAACTCGCTGAGATTTTCGCCGGATACAATACCGAGCACGGTTGCTTTGTATTTCCCGTCCGTAACCGTATCCGAAACACCGCCGCGTTCATCAAAATATCGGGCGAGTTTTGAATCCCCCAGGGCGGTTGCCGTATCCTTCGCGTTCATAAGTTTTATCGCCGCAAATGTTGTTGTGCATATCAAACAGATAGCGGCGGCAAGCGGTAGTATCATGCGTTTTAAATTGTGTTTGTTGTTTGCCATGTTTAATTCCTCTCTTTCGATTACGAAAGGAGAGGATATGGCGGATTTTGTTGTTTCGGCGTGTTTTTGCAGTCTGTTTTCAAGTTCCGACATCTTCATCAAATACCTCTCCCCTCCAGATGTTTTCGCAATTCAATCAATGCTTTTTTTGTTTTGTATTTCACGGTAGACACGGGCTGTTTAAGTACCCGTGCCACCTCCGCATAGGTCATATCGTTATAAAAACGCAAGGTTATGTAAACCGACCGGTCCGGACTTAATTTGCATATGCATTCGGCTATTTCGGTTTCATCCGAAGGCAGGTTGTAAAATACTCCGTGAACGTCGGTTAAATTTTCGGTATACCGTTTTCTTTTGAGATAATCTTTGCTTTTGTTTATGACAATGCGCGTAATCCAGGTTTTGAAATATTCTTGATTTTTCAGTTTTCCGAAAGATTTCAGTGCGGAAAGAACCGCCTCCTGAACACAGTCTTTTGCATCTTCGGTATTGTGCAAATATCCGACCGCAACAAGAAACAAAGATTTTTCACATTCTTTATATTTCTGTTCAAACAGTTCAAACATATTCGTTCCTCCTTTCGCCTTTGTAAAAGCTTCTACACTTATTAGACGATTCAAAGGACAAAAAAGTCAAATTATTTTTTTATTTTTCAATATATTTAACCGCTTCATATGCCGCAACGGCTCCGTCGGCACAAGCCGTAACAATTTGACGAAGTGTTTTTTCCCTCAAATCGCCGCAACAGAAAACCCCGTCAAAGCACGTCCGCATATTTTCGTCCGTAATGACATATCCGTTTTCGTTTTTCATTTCCGGCGGACATATTTCGCTTTGAGGTTCGTTTCCCACAGCAATAAAAACCGCATCGGTTTCGATTGTGCCGCTTTCGGTTTCAACGTATTTCACGCGGTCACCACCGCATATTTTCTTTATGTTTGCGGAATATACAATTTCGATATTTTCGGATTTTTCTGCCTTGTCGCATAGCGACTTCACGGCGCGCAGTCTGTCGCGCCTGTGTATTATATACACTTTTTTGCATATGTTTTTCAAAAACAGCGCATCTTCCAAAGCGGTATCTCCGCCGCCGGCAACAACGGCGGTTTTCCCTTTAAAAAACATACCGTCACAGGTGGCACAGTATGAAACACCTTTCCCCAAAAACTCTGTTTCGCCGTTTACGCCGAGCTTTCTCGGAGATGCTCCCATTGCCAGAATAACGGCGTTTGCGCTTTCCCACCCGTTTTCGGTGAAAACAATTCTGTTTTCAAAATCCACTTTTTTTATAAATTCGTTTTTAAACACAACCCCGTTTTGTTCCGCTTGTTTTTTCATTTTAGCGGCAAGTGTATATCCGTCCGTCTTTTCGTCAAATCCCGGATAGTTTTCTATATTAACCGTTTTCACCATCTGCCCTCCGGCAAATGCGCTTTCAAACACGGTGACGTGCCTGCCGTATCTTGCGGCATATATTGCCGCGGCAAGACCTCCCGGCCCGGCACCTATAACTGCTATATCCATCAGCAAATCCTCCTGTTGCAAAGTTTTATTCATTCTATCATAATTATAAAGTTTTGTCAATAAAAATATTATGTATTATTATGGTGATATATATACAACATTGTAATACAATTGTTACAAAATATATCTTGATTTTACAGCAACGCTGTGGTATACTATATATACAGAATTTATTGATAAAGGTCGGGTTGAAATGATACTTCCGGAAAACACACTTGACATCACTCATATGTATGTCAAAAAAGCCTTGGAAAACGGCGGAACTGCCGTTGACTGCACAATGGGGAACGGGCACGATACGCTTTTTCTTGCGGAGCTTGCCGGTGAAAACGGTCATGTTACCGCATTTGATATTCAGCAAACGGCACTTGAAAACACGGCAAAACTGCTTGATTCGCATGGGCTTTCAAACAGAGTGACTCTTGTGCATTGCGGTCATGAACGTTTGGACGAATACGTGAGCGAACCGATATGTGCGGCAATGTTCAATCTGGGCTATCTTCCGGGCGGAAATCACAGCATCGCAACACGTGCGGATACAACAATATGCGCTGTTGAAAAATGCCTTGAACTGTTAAAACCCGGCGGTATTTTGTCAATCGGCATATATTACGGCGGAGATTCCGGGTTTGACGAAAAAAATGCGGTTTATGAGTTTCTTAAAACGGTGGATTTCAAAAAATATCTGCTTATATCGCATGAATACATAAACCGCCCGAACTGTCCGCCGATTGCGGTGATTATAGAAAAACTTTAATGTGGGGGATCATATAATATGAAACAAATTCAAAATGAAAGTGCGAATCCGTACAAGGAACGCCGCGAAAAACTTAGAATGCAGAAAAGAAAGCCGTACATAATCGGCGGTTGTGTTCTGTTTGCCGTGCTGCTCTGCGTATTCGTATCGGTCACGGTGAGCGGTAGCGGCATACGAAAAGGCGTCATCATAAACGGTCTTGATGTGGGCGGACTTAGCAAAAAGCAAGCCGAAGAACAGCTTGACGAGCATATGAAAAAAACAAATTTCACGGTTGCGTTTGATTTTAACGGCACATCTTCAGAGTTTTCCGCCGCCGACCTTGTCACGGAATATAAAATCAAAGATGCTGTGAACAAGGCGTATGACCTTGGGCGCGACAAAAATTTTATATCGGATTTTTTCAAAACACTTTCGCTTAAACTGCACGGAGAAAATATTTTTACCGAGCCGGAACTCAACACGGCGATGCTTACGGAATATTTCGACAATATTTCGCATACCGTGGAAAATCCCATAGTTGAAAATTCGTATGTGATAAGCGGAAACAAACTCAAGATTGTGAACGGCAGACGCGGCACCGCCGCCGACGGCGAAAAAGCTTTGAACGAACTTGCCGAGATTGTAAATTCGGGGAAGAACGGAAAGATTTATGTTGAAGAAACCGAAAAAGACCCGATACCGTTTGACGTAAACAAAATATATGATGAAATTGCCCATGCGGCAGAGAACGCCGCCATACGCGAGGAAAGTGGAAAAAAATACATCACCGAAGCGAAAAACGGTTACGATTTCGATAAAGAAGCATTAAAACAGTTTATTGACGCAAACAAAAACAATACCGAACCATACTTTTTTGAACTCACGGTGCTGAAACCGGAAATAACGTCTGTTAATACAAATGCGTTTTTCAAAGAAACACTCTCGTCGTATACGTCAAAAATCACCGACAGCAATGCGTCGAGGCTCAATAATGTGCGGCTTGCCGCCGAAAAAATCAACGGCATTATTCTGAATCCGGATGAAGAGTTCAGGTATCTTGCGCATATCGAACCGATTACAACCGCAAACGGATATAAAGTTGCGAATGTATATAACAACGGCAAAGTGGAACAAGACGTCGGCGGCGGTGTGTGCCAGGTATCATCGGCGCTATATTCTGCCGTGCTGTATGCCGACCTTGAGGTGACAAGAAGATATAACCACAGCCTTGTGGTTCATTACGTTCCGCTCGGTCAGGACGCAACGGTTTCAAGCGGCGAACTTGATTTTCGATTCAGAAACAATACCGCGGAACCGATTAAAATCGCAACCAATTTCACATATTCGGGAATTACGGTTTCGATTTTGGGCAAGAACCCCAATCCGGGCGTGAAAATTGAAATAGAAAATATAACAAAAGAAACAAACAGATATGAAACAATCGTGACGGAAGACCCCGCATTAAAACCCGGTGAGGTTGTGACAGATTCTGTCGGTAAAGTCGGTTATGTTATAGAAACCTATAAACATTATTACAAAGACGGCAAATGCATAAAAACGGATTATATCGGCAAGAGTCGCTACAAAACCGTAAACTGCATTCAGCGTAGAGGACCGGAAATTGCCGAAGCGGTATCGGCAGCCGCCGTGCAAAATTCGGATACCGAAACAAGCACTCCGCAAACATCGGTAGCACCATCCCCGGCGGCAGAATCTTCACCGCCGGCAACGCCGTCCCCGGCGGCAGAGGTATAGTCGCTTGTTAAAATGCAACAAACCGAACGCCGCCTTTAATGGGTTGTTATGCAAAATATATATAAAATAAAAAAATTTCAAAAAAGTCTTGCTTTTTTTGAAAGATTGTGATATAATAGTGTCATTGATGCGAAAAAATCGGAAGGAGTGCAGATAAATGAGAGAAGGAATACATCCGGATTATAAACCGGCAACAATAACCTGTGCGTGCGGTAACGTAATCGAAACAAGCTCCACCAAGCAGGATATTCGTGTTGAAATTTGCTCAAAGTGTCATCCGTTTTTCACGGGTAAACAGAAGCTTGTTGATACCGGCGGACGTGTTGAAAAATTCAGAAAAAAATTCAATCTCAGCGAGAAATAATTTTGCTGATGATATGCCTGAGAGAATCTTCTTTCAGGCGTTTTTTTTACGGAAATGGGGTGTGAATGTTACGGATAAGATAAGAGAAAAATTGAAAAACCTGCCGTCGCTGCCCGGTGTGTATATAATGAAAGACGAAAGCGGCACGGTTATTTATGTCGGAAAATCGAAATGCCTTAAAAATCGTGTTACACAATATTTCAAAAAATCCGGTCACGGCGGAAAAGTCGGTGTAATGGTTGAAAATATAAGAGATTTTGAATATATCGTGACAGACAGCGAAACGGAAGCGCTTGTTTTGGAGTGCAATCTCATAAAAAAACATATGCCGCATTACAATATCCTTTTAAAGGACGACAAACAATATCCGTATATAAAAATCACAGCCGGAAAATATCCAAAACTCATGCTTGCAAGACGGGCGGAAAAAGACGGGGCGGAATATTTCGGACCGTATACATCGGGTGTTGCGAACGATACGATTGAGGTTATAAGAAAGATTTTTAAAATACCCACTTGCAAAAAAATATTTCCGAGGGATATAGGAAAGGAACGCCCGTGCCTTAATTATCATATAAATATGTGCATGGCACCGTGTACCGGCAAAATATCCGAAGAAGAATATGCGGATGTTTTTTCGCAGATAAAAAGTTTTCTTGAGGGACGTATTTCCGATACCGTGAGAAGCTTGAAACATCAGATGTTCGCATATTCCGATAGTCTGGAATTTGAAAAAGCGGCGGCTGTTCGAGATAAAATCGAACGATTGAAAACGCTTGGAGAAAAACAGAAAATCACGGTTTACGGCAGAAGCGACAGAGATGTTATTGCGGCAATCCCCGACGACGGGCTTGCAAACGTTCAGATTTTGAATATCCGCGAGGGCAAGGTTATCGGCAGAAACAGAATATGGCTTGTATGCAATCTTAACGAAGATAAAGGTGTGGTGCTTTCGTCGTTTTTGACACAGTATTATTTGAACTGCGAATTTATTCCCGGAAATATTTTGATTAACGGGGAAATTGAAGATATGGAAGCAATAGAGAACTGGCTTACGGAAAAAAGCGGATATAAAGTTAAACTCACCGTTCCGCAGAAAGGCGCCGGGCTTGATTTGATAAAGCTTGCGGAGAAAAATGCATTGCAGGATATAAGCGATACAAAAAAACTTAAAACGGCACAGAAAAACGCAAACAAATCGGCACTCGAACAGCTTGAATCGGCACTTAAAATAAAAATAAACAGAGCGGAAGCATATGATATATCGAATACACAGGGAACAAATTCGGTCGGCAGTATGGTGGTGTTTGAAAACGGAGTTCCCGAAAAAAGCGAATACAGATATTTTAAAATAAAATCGGTAAACGGCATTGACGATTACAAATCGACGTATGAAGTTATTACAAGACGTTTTAAACGCTGGACGGAAAAACAGGACGAAAAATTTTCAAAAATGCCCGATGTTATATTTGCTGACGGCGGACTTGCACACGCAAACGTGATTCTTTCGGCGGTGAAAGCATTGGGGCTTGATATTCCCGTGTTCGGAATGGTTAAAGATACAACACACAAAACACGTGCGCTGCTCACAACGGACGGGGAAATAATAACGCTCACTCCGGAAGCGTTCAGACTTGTCTGCGAAATTCAGGAGGAGGTTCACCGTGTGGCGATAACGTTCCACCGCCGTCTTATGTCTAAAGATATGTCACGTTCGGTGCTTGATGATATAGAGGGAATAGGAGCGGTTAAAAAGCGTTCGCTGCTGCGGCATTTCGGAAGCGTGGCAAAAATAAAAGCGGCATCGGTTGAACAGCTTGCGGCGGCAGATGGTATAAGTGCAAAAAATGCGGAGGTAATTTACCGTTTTTTTCATGAATAGTAATAAGATTTTGTCAAGATTGCAAAAAAAACTTGAATTTTTGTTGCAACTGAGGTATAATATAATTGAGGTATATTTTGATTGGAGGAATTTTCATGAACGAAAATACACAAGCCGAATATATTGCCGTTAAGGCACATGAAGACGGCGTTCAAATAATCGGTCTGAAACGCGGCGGAGATACCAGACTTTCGCATACCGAAAAAATCGATAAGGGCGAAGTTTTCCTTGCGCAGTTCACGGAAAACATATCCGCAATGAAAGTTCGCGGCGATGCCGAAATATATACAAAACACGGTATTATTAAAACACAGGATTGAAATCGGAGAGGGTAAATATGTCAAAAATCAAAAAAATAGGTGTACTCACAAGCGGCGGAGATGCACCGGGTATGAACAGCGCAATCGCAAGCATAGTTAAAGCGGCAAAATTCAACAACGTTGACGTTGTCGGAATAAAATACGGATATAAAGGGTTGCTTGAAAAAGAAGTTAAAAAAATAACTCTTGAAGATGCAACGGAAATAATGAACCGCGGCGGCACATGGCTCGGCAGTGCGCGTTGTCTTGAATTTAAAGATGAAGAATATGTTAAAAAAGGCGTTGCAAACGCAAAAGAAATGGGTCTTGACGGGTTGGTTGTAATCGGCGGAGACGGCTCTTTCAGGGGCGCAAGAGATTTGAGTTTGCAAGGGTTGCCCACAATCGGCATTCCGGGTACAATAGATAACGATATTTCTTGTACGGAATACACAATCGGATATGACACGGCACTCAATACGGTTATTGATTGCTTGGATAAAATCAACGATACAATGCGTTCGCACAACCGTTGTGCATTCGTTGAAGTAATGGGAAACAAAGCCGGTTATCTTGCCATGGAAGTCGGTATTGCCTGCGGTGCGGACAGTGTTATAATTGCCGAACAGCAGCTTGATATTGAACGTGATATTGTAAATGTAATCAAACGAAAATATAACGAAAAAAAATATTTTATGATTGTTGTTGCCGAGGGTGTTGCCAAAACAAGCGGCAAATCAACAAACAAAATCATGCGTGAAACCGTTGAAATGATGAAAGAAAAATATGGAATCGAGCTTGACGCACGTACCACAATTCTGGGTCACGTTCAGCGCGGCGGCTGTCCGACATATAAAGACAGAGTGACGGCAAGCAGAATGGGCGCACACGCCGTTGAAATTCTTATAAACGGCACAGGTAATCGTGTGGTTGGTCTGCATCATTCAAAAATTGTTGATTACGATATACTTGAAGGTCTTAAAATGGAAAAGAAAATCGACAGCGAATTGCTCACGCTTTCAAAGATAATATCGGTATAATAAATAATAGGGCAAGGCTTTTGCCGAAAATATATTGAATCCTTTAAGGGGAGACAGCTGCCACAGTGCGTTGTCTTCTTTTGTTATTAAAATTATGAATAGAGGTTTTATTATGAAAATGAGAATAGGTGCATCAAACGGCAGTGCGGAAATTACGGAAGAATTGCTCGCTGCATATAAAGAAAACGGTATTGAATATTTGGAAATGGCACTTCTTGAAGAGGATAATCTTTCAAAAGATGTGCGAGATATAAAAAAACTTGCGGATAAATACGGAATTAAGATTTGGTCGTGCCATTTGCCGTTTGTGCCGTTTGCGGAAATAGAACCTTCATCAACCGATGAAAAAGTCAGAATATATACTGTGGAATATTTTAAAACGCTTATTTCTGCGGTTGCCGAAATCGGAATCGATAAAGTTGTTATTCATACGAGCGGTGAGCCGATACCTGATGAGGACAGACCTTTTAAAATGGAAGCGGCAAAGAAAAGCTTGAGCGAACTTGCCGAGTTTGCACAGACAAAAAACGTAACCGTTGCGGTTGAAGACTTACCGAGAACCTGTCTTGGAAGAAATTCGGAAGAAATTTTAGAGTTGATAAGTGTGCATGAAAATCTTAAGGTGTGCTTCGACACAAATCACCTTTTGAGCGAAATGCCGATTGATTTTATAAAACGTGTTGGAAAAGATATAATTACGCTGCACGTATCGGATTATGATTTCATAGATGAACGTCATCAGCTTCCCGGTGAGGGAAAAGTTGATTGGAAGGAGCTTATATCGGCACTTGACGAATGCGGATATAGCGGTGTTTGGATGTATGAAGTGCCTGTTACAAAATATATTACGCAAATTCGTGATAATGCTGAAAAATTATTGAAAAATGAGGGGAATATATGAGAAAAACAAAAATTATATGTACGCTCGGACCTTCCACGGACGACGAAACAATGCTCGAAAAAATGATGCTTGCCGGCATGAACGTTGCAAGACTGAATTTTTCGCACGGGTCTTACGAAGAACATAAAAAACGAATGGACAGCGTTAAAAAAATACGTGAGAAACACGGACTGCCTGTTCCGATTATGCTTGATACAAAAGGTCCCGAAATAAGAATAAAAACGTTTAAAGAAAGCCCCGTCACAATTGAAAAAGGGCAGAAATTCACCTTTACCACGGAAGAGGTTGAGGGGGATAACACAATTGTGAGCATAACATATGAGTCGTTGCTTAAAGATATTTCAAGAGGAAATCGTATTCTTGTCGACGATGGACTTGTGGGATTTAAAGTTGATGACATAACCGATAAAGAGATTATATGCACAGCCTTGAACGACGGTGTTTTATCGAACCGAAAAAGCATAAATATCCCCGGTGTTCCCGTTAAAATGAATTATATGAGCGAGGTTGACAAAGAGGATATTATCTTCGGTATAAAAGAAGATGTTGATGTTATTGCGGCATCGTTTGTCCGCAGTGCATATGATATTCTTGAAATCCGTAAGGTTTTGGAAGAAAACGGCGGTCAGGATATAAAGATAATCGCTAAAATAGAAAATAACGAGGGTGTAAACAATATTGATGAAATAATCAAAGTCAGTGACGGCATAATGGTTGCCAGAGGCGATATGGGCGTGGAAATACCGCTCGAACAGCTGCCGGGCATACAAAAAATGCTTATTAAAAAGTGTTACACCGTGGGAAAAGTTGTTATAACGGCAACGCAGATGCTTGAATCCATGATAAAAAACACACGTCCCACACGTGCCGAAACAACCGACGTTGCCAATGCTATTTACGACGGAACGAGCGGAATTATGCTTTCGGGCGAAACGGCAGTGGGCAATCATCCCGACCTTGTTGTTGCAACAATGTCGCTAATAGCCGAAAGCACGGAGAAAAACATAAATTACGAAAAAAGATTTTCGGCAAGAGAAAATGTGTTTTCGCCGAACGTTGCGGATGCAATAAGCCATGCAACCTGCACAACGGCTCACGATTTGAGTGCCACGGCAATTATAACCGTAACAAAAACGGGATTAACGGCAAGAACAATTTCAAAATTCCGTCCCGCCTGCCCGATAATCGCAACCACGGTATCCAAAAAGGCTTTCCGTCAGATGAGTCTGTCTT
This sequence comes from uncultured Oscillospiraceae bacterium, assembly GCA_964418245.1. Taxonomy (GTDB): domain Bacteria; phylum Bacillota; class Clostridia; order RUG12999; family RUG12999; genus CAKVOK01. Next base: position 9,734 of record CAYQKW010000007.1, on the reverse strand, counting down.
GGGGCGTAGTACCGCTTATGTGCGAGGAAAAATACACATCGGACGAGCTGTTTGAACACGCGGTTGACATTGCAACACAGCACGGATATGTTAAAAACGGCGATATTGTTGTTATAACCGCCGGAATGCCTGTCGGAATAAGCGGCAATACAAACGTGCTGAAAGTTCATCTTGTAGGCCATGTGCTTGTTGAAGGAAGCAGTGTGAACGACTTGAACGTAAGCGGCAAACTCTGTGTTGCAAAGGACGAAGGCGAAGCACTTGCGGAATTTTGCGACGGAGATATTCTCGTTATAAACAAAACTTCAAACACGCTGCTTAAAATTTTGAAACACGCAAGCGGAATTATAACGGAGGAAGACGGCAGCATGAGCCACGGTGCAATTGTGGGCATGACGCTTAACATACCGGTGATAACCGGGGCAAAAGGTGCAACAACTCTGCTTAAAACCGGAACAACCGTGACAATGGATTCCGCAAGAGGGCTTGTATACAGCGGTGTGGTAAAAATAATGTAGAAAAACGGAGCGGTGAAAATGAAACAACATATTACACTTGAAGATTTAAAGAAAGAAGCCGCATTGTTTTGCATTGACCAATCTAAGTTTAACCACGCCGATTTAATAGGTGTTACGGACGGTAAAGCGGTTGGTACGTATATTGAACATCTGTTTCAAAAGTATCTGAAACAAAAGTACGAAGTGTAAACGGGAAGCTCGGCAAAAGGTATTGATTTGCCGGATTTGAGTATCATGACAGATATTAAAGTTACATCATTAAAACAGCCGCAGTCATCTTGCCCGTTTGAAAATGCAAGGCAAAAAATATACGGCTTGGGATATAATCTTCTTATTTTTGTTTATGACAAAAAAGATACTTATGACACGTGTAAACTTGATTTTAAATATTGTGCATTTATAGATAATTCACGTACTGCGGATTTCACGATTACAAAACGTTTGAGAGAAATGCTTGACGACGGGGCAAACAAAGAAGATATTGCGGGTTTTCTGATGGACAGAAATATTCCCGGAGATGAAATTGTTTACAATAATCTGTCGGAAGAAATATTAAGTAAAAAACCGAAACAAGGGTATTTGACAATAAGCAATGCATTACAATATTGATTTTAAGTAATCCGCTAATGAAGAGCAGCAGTTTCAAAAAAGCAATAATAAAAGATAATTTTGAAAAATATGTAATTGTAACTCAAAAAAAGCAAGGGCAGATACGGCATATATCTGTATGCTTTTGCTCAATTGCGAAAAAGTTCGCGATTTTTTATACAGTATATCGTTTAAAGATGCAAAACGTCCGTATACAAAAAAAGTTCTGCAAAGACTTGATTTAAAAAAATGCGCCGATAATATAAGCATTAATGATTTGATTAAGACTGAAAAAACATTGAATTTATGTGCTTATGCAAATGAAGAATTGTACAATAAAGCAAAATAATTTATATTCTGTGACAGGGACATGCAATTATCCATGTTTTAAGTTTTCGGCATGTGTAAATATTCAGACAGAAAGGACAAAAAATATGAACATAGAAAATGTAATCAAAAATCTTGAAAAAAACAATATAACATCATTTCTTGTAAAAACAAAAGAAGATGTTGTGCCTTTGGTTGAAACACTGCTCAAGCCCGGCGAAACGGTTGCACTCGGCGGCTCGATGTCGCTTTTTGAATGCGGCGTGATTGATTTTTTGAGAAAAGGTAAGTATAATTTTATCGACCGTTACAAAGAGGGAATAGACGTTCGGCAGACTTATCTCGATTCTTTTGATGCCGATACGTATTTCTGTAGCTGCAACGCCGTAACCGAAGATGGGCTCTTGTATAATGTTGACGGCAACAGCAACAGAGTTGCCGCAATTTGCTATGGTCCCAAATCCGTAATTATGATTGTCGGAATAAACAAAATTGTCAAAAATATTGACGAAGCGATAAAGCGTGTCAAAAATATTGCGGCACCGAAAAACGCAAACCGATTGTCTTGCCGAACGTACTGTGCCGAAACGGGAGAATGCATATCCGGCGAAATAGGTCACGGTTGTGCGTCAAATAACAGAATATGCGCAAACTATGTTGTGTCCGGCAGACAAAGAACGCCGGGCAGAATTAAAATTATCTTTGTTGAAGAAAATGTCGGATATTAATCCGCAATGCCGTGAATCGTCTTTTTGCGGTAAACAAAGCTCGGCTGATTGCCGATGAAGAAACAAATTATCAAACATAAAACCGAAAACGGCGAGCAATGACGGATTTTTGTCAGTGCTCGCCGTTGGGCAAAGTTTGCTGAATTAAAAATTAACGGGCGGACATGGTTTTGGTGATTGGTGTGAAGTGTTGAGTTAATCCGGAATTGCATACATTGATATGCATTATATGTAAATCTGTAATGGTTGTATAAGATATATGAGAGCTTGACGGGCAGAGCAGAAACCTGCCTTAACAGAATAAAAATGGTAATTTTCTTGAAACTATTGCAATTTAACAAATAATGTGGTATAATTATATGAGGTTACGTAAGTCCTTGACGATACTGCGGCAGGTTTGCAATATGCAGGTGTTTCTTCAATAAATCAAGGCAAGACCGTAATATTTTTTTCGGAGGGTTTTGGCAGAATGAAAAGGTTTGTTGTTTTTTTGACAATTTTTGTTTTATTCACAGCAAATGCAAATGCCTCGGTACTCGGAAGCGAAACAATTTTAACTTCGCGCATTTCTGTTGCCGATGGTTTATACTATAACAAAAACGTATTCTTCAGCGACCAGAGCGGTGTCGGCGAACAGACCGAATTTTATTATGAATACACACCGCAGGACGGAATAACTCCGGTTATAACAAACGGGGGGAGCGTATACGGAAAACAAACAATATCCAAAGAAGCGGAACGCCTTAAAAATTTGGGGATGTATCCGCTTATGGCGATGAATGCCGATTTTTTCTCTTTTAAGACAGGTGTCCCCATGAGCAATCTCATAATGAACGGCGAAATAGTTTCAAAAGACAGTACGTATAAAGACGGTATAGGTTTTTTTGCCGATGGAACAGCTTTTGTCGCACCGATGCAGATTCACACGTCAATCCGCATAAACGATGAAGAAGATACAATACCGATATACAATATAAATAAATATCCGCAGCCATATCAAATATATATGCTGAACAGTAACTATGCCTCAACCACAACGGCAACAAAAAGAAGTGTGAATGTGATTATCGGCAACGTCGAGGGTGAACTGAAAATCGGCGAAACCGTTACAGGTATTGTTGAGGAAGTCGGTATAACAAACAGTTCAATCGATATACCGGCAAACAAACTTGTGCTTGTGTGCGATGTAACAGCACCCGAAGAGGCAATAAATCACATAAGCCGTTTTGCCGCCGGGCAAAAGGTGAGTATAGTGAATTCGTGCGTGTCGGACGAACGCTGGGAAAAAGCGGTTTATGCAATGGGCTGTACCGGAGGACTTATGATTTCTGACGGTGTTATACAAGATTTGGACGATTCCGCCGCACCGCGAACGGCAATCGGAATTAAAGATGACGGAACAGTGATTTTTTATGCAATTGACGGCCGACAAAGCGGCTACAGCTACGGTGCGCGTATAAAAACCGTTTCAAAACGATTGCTGGAGCTTGGTTGTAAATATGCGGTAAATCTTGACGGCGGCGGCAGTACATCAATATTGGGAACAATGCCGGGAACGGGCGAAACCGTGCGGTTCAACAGTCCGTCCGACGGCGTCGAACGTGCCGTTTCAACGTTTGTGGCGTTGCTCAACACAAAAGAACCGTCCGGAAATCTTCATGCATTAAATCTTTATCCGAATGGCGGAAATTATCTTTCCGGCGCAAAAGAAAATATATTGATATACGGAAGTGACGAAAACGGCTATCCCGTGACGGTAACGGACGCGGTTGAACTGACTGCCGACGGCGGAGAGTTCAACGGAAGTACACTTACTTTGATTGAAGATGGCAAGGTAACAGTAACCGGAGTTTCCGAAAGCGGCGCAAAAGGAGAAACACAATTTTCGTGTTATAAAACACCCGATTCAATAACGGTTAGAAACGAAGCGACAAACAAAATTGTCACAAATATTTCGGTTCGCCCGGGAGAAACGGTATCTTTGACCGCTTCCTCAAGCTTGGGCAACAAAGCGCTTGTTTCTTCCGATGAACTGTATACGTGGAAAACTTTTGAAAACGTGGGTAATATTGATGAATACGGCACATTCACCGCCGGCGAAAGTATATGTGACGGAAGCATAAACGTCACCGCGGGCGATAAAACCGTGTGGATAAGCGTTTCTGTTGATGACGGTGATATTTATGAAACAAAAAAATATCCGGATGGATATTTTGAAGAAAACGACGGGAAAATTGTATTTACAATTACAAATGATTATTTATACACCGCCGAAAAGGCTGAAGCGTATATCGATTCAAATTCGGTATCGTCAGAATTATCCGACGGAAAGGTATCTGTTTCCGTTCCCTACGGCGGTATGCATAAAATCAAGCTGAAGATAACAAATAATGTCGGAAAAACGGGATTATTCCGATATACCTGTGGAAAACCGGCAGAGGAATATACTTTCCCCGATATTTCGGAAAACTGGGCAAAAGATTATATAACCTATATGTGCGGAGAAAATATTGTAAACGGAATGGAGGAAGGCGGAAGCATAAAATTCAAACCGTCAGATACCGTAACACGTGCACAGTTTGCCGTGATGACGGCACGTATGCTGAAACTCACATCAACCGCGGCACCGGGGTTTGCGGACGACAGCATGATTCCGTCGTGGGCAAAAAAAGAAATTGCCGCACTTGCGGCAAACGGAATAATAAGCGGAAAAACTCAGCCGGACGGCAGTGTGACGTTCAGTCCGAATGATGTTTTGACACGTGCCGAAGCCGTTACAATACTCGCCCGTACACTTGAACCGGGACTGCTGCAATGTGATATATCGGCAACAGATGAAAAATCCGTCCCGTCGTGGGCATACGAAAGTTTTCGTATAATGCTTGCAAACGGTGTGGTTTCCGGCTATCCCGACGGCAGCCTTCAACCGCTTTTGGGTATAACCCGTGCCGAAGCCGTTAAAATATTATACGAGTTATATTGATTTTTGATAACGGAACCGTCGTACTGCGGTTCTGTTATTTTTATGTATATTCGCAATTGAAAATAAGAAAGCCGGTGCATTGCACAAATCCACATTCAATGCGTAATGATTCAAGCGAATATGTTTGTGAATGTTACGGCGGTTTGTGCCATGATTTTCGGGCGGACAGAGTCGTCCGCCCCTACGAGTTTGTGCAAGCAATAATTATGTATTATGCATTGAATATGTTCGTACTTACAATTTTATATTATTACTCGATTTTTTCAATGCAGCTGAAAGGTATCAGGCTGTCAAATTTATCAACCGACATAACGGCAGCATAAGAATAATCATTTTCGGTATAAAACGTCATTGCTTCGTTTGTGTTTGTTTTATACTGAACATCTGCAATTGCTCCGTTTTTAAAGGTTATGAAAATCACTTTGGCGTTCAAGGGTATGCCGTGCGCAGTAACCGTGAAAATATCTTTGCCGTTTTCGGTTGTTTTTTTCGTTGATGTATAAGCACTCTTTTCCCATATAGCATACAGCGTTATATCGTCTGTTCCGGACGGGATTATATCTCCCGGCATATAAGACACTGTAGTTGTTGCTTCGTCAGCCGCCCAACCGACAAATGAATATCTGAATTTTTTTGGAACATCAAACGGGATTTTTACCTCATTTTCCTGCGCTGTGTTATATTGTTTGAAAATATTTCCATCGGTTGAAAAACATATTTTTCTGTCGGGAACAAATTTTATTTCGGCTGTTTTCAGACTTCCGTTATTTTTCCCGATTTCAACATTGTTCCATTCGTTCTCCGTGCCGCAATAATAAACATTACGCAGTTCATCGCAGTCAAATGCGCCGTTTTCAATTGTTTTAACGCTGTTTGGAATATAGATATGCCATAATAATTTCGCATTTTTGAAAGTATTGGCTTTAATTGCCGTAATATTACTCTCGATAACGATTTTCCTAACGGAAATATTACCCAGCATTCCAAGATTATCCGGCGTTTCAACGGGAATATTTTCAACATCCGGTCCGAACACAATAGTAAGGCTTAAAAGACTGCTGTATGTTGCAAATAAGCCTGTTCCGATTTCGGCATTGCGTGCATTCCAGTATACGGTTATGGTACGCTGCAGATTTCCGAATGCACACGAACCCACAGCGGTAACGTTTTTGCCTATGGTGATAGTTTTGACATTCGGGCTTGTTGATAATTCAAAACCGTACAGTATGTAACTCGGAACGTATTCCGCAGTATCGCCGAAAATAAAATCTATCCCCTTTCCGCCGTTTCCCGAACTGTTAAAATTATATGTTTCTACATTGCAGTGTTTGGCATTCCACAAAACCTTTTCCAATGAATTTATGTTTATGAAAGCATCTTTGCCGACATATGCAACATTAAGCCCGACAGTTATGCTTTTTATTTTGAATTTATCAAGATTCTGACCGCGTGTTGAACTGATGGCAAACGCATATGCCGGTATATTTTTCACAGTATCACCGAAGATGACGTTTGTACCGTCTGTTGATGTGCCAATGTTTACAAACGGCGATTTTGAATATGGAACAGCATCTCTGTGCCGGCAAAGATTTACGGCGTTCCAATATAGATTTTCGATTCCCGTGCAGTTTTCAAATGAATATTTGTCGACTTGTTCAAGCTTTGTGCCCAAAGTGAGATTTTTTATTCCTGTACAGCCGTAAAATGCGTAATCGCCGATTGACGTCACAGTATCAGGAATAACGATTTCGGCAATCGAAGTACAGCCTTTGAAAGTATTTTTTTCAATTGACGTCATATTTTGCGGTATCGTTATGTTTTTTAGGGAAGAACAATTTTCAAACGCACTGAAGCTGATTTTTGTTACGCCTGAGGGCAGCGATATGTCCGTCAGCCCGGTGCAATCTTTGAATGCGCAGTATGAAATTGATGTCACTGTTTCCGGTATTGTTATCGTCTGCAAATTTGTACAGCCGCTCATATAGTTTATGTTTGTTATGCCGTTTGATATTACGGCGGAGGTAATTTTATCCGAATAACCAGCCCACGGGGCGTAGCCGTCTTCAGACTGCATTTCGCCTGTTCCTGAAACAGTCAGAACGCCGTTATCATTCAAAGACCAGTTCATGCCGGAAACAGTTCCGGAAGCAATTATGGTTTCGGCATAAGCCGAGAATGTAAAAATTAAAAAGGATACCGATAAAATTATTGCCGATTTTAAAAATATTTTCATATTTAACACCGCCTTTTTTGAATATCGGGCAGTTAAAATTTAACTGCCCGATGCCTGATTTTAAATTAATTTAATAACATCTGCACAGCGTTTGCAAAGCGTTGGATGTTCGCTGTCCGTACCGACTGTTTTGTCAAATTTCCAGCAGCGTTCGCATTTTTCGCCGTCTGCCGCACTTATTGCGATACCCACGCCGAAGTCACCGGCATTTTGGGGTTCACCTTCCGAAATTGTAACTTCAGATACGATAAACATATCCGCAAGTTCGGATTCAACATTTTTAAGGAACTCATATTTTGCACCGTTTGCCGTAAGCACAGCTTTGGCATCAAGTGATTTTCCTATTGTTTTTTCGTTTCTTGCCGCTTCAAGCACTTTTTGAACGTCTGATCTCAAAGCAAATATATTTGCATATTTTTCTTCGATTTTTTCATCTTTATACAAATCGTTCACTTTCGGCATATCGTTTAAGAATATGCTTTCCGTGTTGCAATCTTTTGAATGCGGCATAAAACTCCAGATTTCTTCTGCCGTAAACGATATTACGGGAGCCATAAGACGTACAATCGCATCAAGAATGATATACATTGCAGTCTGTGCGCTTCTGCGAGCCGTGCTGTCCGCTTTTTCGGTATAAAGTCTGTCTTTAAGCACATCAAGATAGAAGCTGCTCATATCAACGACACAGAAATTAACAACCGAATGATACAGCACATGATATTCAAAATTATCATATGCATTAAGCGATTTTTTAACAAGGTCGTTAAGTTTTATAAGCGCCCATTTATCAAATTCGAGCATATCATCATATTTAACCGCATCTGTATCGGGATTGAAATCGCTGATATTTCCTATGATATATCTTGCCGTATTACGGATTTTTCTGTATCCCTCGGAAAGCTGCGAAAGTATTACTTTTGATATTTTAACATCCGTTCTGTAATCGGCTGCGGCAATCCACATACGCAGAATATCTGCACCGTTTGTTTTTATAACATCGTGAGGATTAATTCCGTTGCCTTTTGATTTCGACATTTTGTCGCCGGATTCGTCCACAACCATTCCGTGTGTGAGAACCGATTTATACGGTGCTTCGCCTTTTGTTGCTATGCTTACAAGAAGTGATGACTGGAACCAACCTCTGTGCTGGTCGTTGCCCTCAAGATACAAATCCGCGGGCGACTGCAAATAATCTCTCTGGTCAAGAACCGCACCGTGCGAAGAACCGGAATCGAACCAAACGTCCATAATATCGGTTTCTTTTGTAAATTCTGTACATCCGCATTCACATTTAACGCCGCTGTCAAGAATTTCGGATGCATCCATTGTATACCATGAATCAGGGCCTTTTTCTCTGAACAGTTTTGAAATTGCGGCAATCGTATCGTCGTTTATAAGTTCTTTTCCGCAGTCTTTACAATAGAATATCGGTATAGGCACACCCCATGCACGCTGACGTGAAATACACCAGTCGTTACGTTCGCTTACCATGCTCGAAATTCTGTTTTCGCCCCATGCCGGAATCCATTTAACGTTTTTAATGGCTTCAAGTGCCTGTTCTTTTATGGATTCAACCGATGCGAACCACTGTTCGGTTGCTCTGTATATAATAGGTTTTTTACATCTCCAGCAATGCGGATATGAGTGAACGATTTCTTTCATGCTTAAGAGATGATTTGTCTGTTTTAAGTTTTCTATGATTTTCTCGTTTGAATCGGCATAGAACATACCGGCAAATTCCCCGGCATCTTCTGTTAAATATCCTGCCGCATCAACAGGCACAACATTGTCTATTTCCGGATAGTTAAGGCAAACAAGATAGTCTTCCATACCGTGTCCCGGAGCCGTGTGAACGCATCCGCTTCCGGCATCGAGAGTTACATGGTCGCCGACTATAACAAGAGATGTTCTGTCGAGGAACGGATGACGGCAGGTTATATATTCAAGTTCTCCGCCTTTAAAGGTTTTGAGAATGCTGTAGTTCTCTATACCGGAATCGGCACAAACTTTTTCAACAAGTTCCGTCGCTATGACATACGCTTCATCGCCGTTCTTAACAAGGCTGTATTCAAAATCTTTGTTAAGACATATTGCAAGGTTAGCCGGAAGAGTCCAAGTTGTTGTTGTCCATATAACAAAACTTACTTTTTCTTCAATTCCGTCAAACATACCTTTGCCGTCTTCAACATCGAATTTAACGTAAATTGTTGCTGTTTTATCGTCCTGATATTCAATTTCCGCTTCGGCAAGAGCTGTTTCGCAGTCGCTGCACCAATAAACCGGTTTAAGACCTTTGTATATCAGACCTTTTTTTGCCATTTCGCCGAACATTTCAATCTGTTTTGCAACATAATCGT
>CAYQKW010000006.1:15784-60405 GCA_964418245.1 uncultured Oscillospiraceae bacterium | reverse complement strand
CAAGCAACGATATGTTGCAGTCACTTTGATAATAAATTTTGTTACTCATTTTAAAAACTCCTTTTTATATATTTTTTTATTAAATTTATAGCTTATTTGCTTTTTTCGTCTTTAAGACAGCGTTTGCCTCTGTCCATCGAAACGGTGCCTGTTCGGCACAGCTCCAAAATACCGTATGGCTTCATCAAATCTATAAAAGCCTCTAATTTGCTTGTTTCGCCTGTCATTTCAATGCATACCGATTTTGGTGTGTAGTCTATTATTTTGCTTCTGAAAACGTTTGCGGCATCCATTATTTCCTGACGATTTTCCTTTGTTGCCGCAACTTTTATCAGCACAAATTCACGTGATACGATTTCCCCGGGAATCATTTCTTTTATTTCATATACGTCATGCATTTTGGAAAGCTGCTTTATGCTTTGGTCACGGTCGTAATCTTCTCCCGTCATTGTTATTGTCATCCTGGAAAATTTAGGATTTTCCGTTTCGCCCACAACAAGGCTGTCTATATTAAATCCTCGCCGTCCGAACATTCCGGATATTCTTGTTAAAACACCGGCTTTGTTAAGAACAAGCATACCTATTATGTATTTTTTCATATATACCTCCTATTTCACTATCAAATCATCAAACGTGCCGTTCGGCGGTATCATCGGGAGAACCCTGTCGTTCATGTCGATTTTGCAGTCAATAATATACGGCTCGTTCAGAGAAAATGCTTCCTCAATAACGGAATCAAGCTCGCTGCGGCAAGTTATACGGCCGGCTTTAATTCCGAAAGCTTCCGCAAGTTTAACAAAATCCGTTTTACGGTTCAGTGTTGTCTGAGAATAATGACCGTCAAAAAACATTGTCTGCATTTGGCGAACCATTCCGAGAGCTCCGTTGTTCATTATAAGTATTATTAAAGGAATATTATATGTGCCGACGGTTGCAAGTTCGTTCATATCCATGCCGAAACTGCCGTCGCCTGTAATCAAAACGGTTTTTCTGCCTGTTGCAATCGATGCGCCTATTGCACCGCCCACACCGAAGCCCATGGCACCCAGACCACCGCTCGATATAAATGTTCTCGGATTTTTAAATTTATAATATTGAGCCGTCCACATCTGGTGCTGCCCCACATCGGTTACAATCGGTGTTAAATCATCGGTATGTTTTCTTATGCAGTCTATTATACAATGCGGATAAAAATCTGTGTTTTCCAATTTTGCTTCCTCTGCCCGTAAGTTTTGTATTTCGTTTCGCCATTGTGGGGTGCTCTTTTGCTTAAGCATGGGAATAAGCATTTTAAGCGATTCTTTAACATCGGCATTTATGCCTATTGTGGAAGTTACGTTTTTGTCTATTTCGGCATTGTCTATGTCTATATGTATGATTTTTGTTTTCTTGTTCATTTTAAAAAGACTGTTGATTGCACGGTCGCTGAATCTTGCACCGAGTGCGATAATCAAATCTGCGGCACCTTTTGTTTTGGTGGCGGCATATCTGCCGTGCATACCCGTCATTCCGAGCATATTCGGATTATCGGACGAAACTGCCGTAAGCCCCATCATCGAAGTGCCTATCGGTGCATCCGTTAGCTCCGCAAGCTCGGCAATTTCTTTTTCGGCAGCGGAAACAATAGTACCTCCGCCGCAGTAAATAAACGGCTTTTGTGATTTTTCAATAAGCTTTGCCGCCTGAGAAATAAGTTTTTCCGAAGGCTTTAACGGATTGATTTTCTTAACTTTATCCGATGGAATATATTGAAATTCGGCGGTTTGGACATCTTTCGGAATATCCACAAGCACCGGACCGGGACGGCCGGATATTGCGATGCGGAAAGCTTCACGCAGTGTATCGGCAAGTTCTTCAACCGTTTTTACAATAAATCCGTGTTTAACAATGGGCATTGTAATGCCGGCAATGTCAACTTCCTGGAAACTATCCCTGCCGATAAGAAAATTCGGAACGTTACCGGTTATCGCAACCATAGGCACGGAATCGAGATAAGCATTTGCAATTCCCGTTACAAGGTTTGTTGCCCCAGGTCCGGAGGTTGCTATAACAACACCGCATTTCCCGGAAGCACGCGCATATCCGTCCGCGGCGTGAGCCGCACCCTGTTCGTGTGCCGTAAGCACATGAGTTATTCTGTCGGAATATTTATACAGTGCATCGTATATATTAACAACCTGACCGCCCGGATAACCGAACACGGTATCTGTTTCCTGTTCAAGAAGTACGTTGATTAAAATTTCAGACCCGTTCATAAGCATATATCCTTTCCGATAAATGATAAAAAGGTTTGCAGCTGTTTTGCGCAAACCTTTAAAAATACATATATCATTCAATGATTATATATCCATTTGATTTGTTACACAACAAACAGCGCTATATTCCGTATGTCACGACGACACCCACGACCATAGCGCAGACAGCTGCTGTTACACTTGCAAATGAAAAAGTAACCATTTTTGTCTCCTCTGTAAAATCAATATACTATTATGATACCACAAAGCAAAAAAAATGTCAATCCCTTTTTTGAAATTTATGCAAATTATTCATTTTTCATGCAAAACTTTGTGCATTTTCGTATAACCTCTTTTGCATTTATATGTCATTTCAAAACCGCTGTCCAAAAGTCAAAGTTGCATATATCGCTGTGCCGGCGATATATGCAACCGTGTTATTTTAAATTATTCAAACAGGCTTGTACCCGTTATTTCATCGGGCTTTTCAATTCCCAAAACTTCAAGCATCGTAGGTGCTATATCAGCAAGTCTGCCGTTGTGAAGTTTGCAATCTTTACCTATTACAACAAACGGAACGGGGTTCGTTGTGTGTGCCGTGAACGGTCCGCCGTTTTCATCTTCCATACAGTCGGCATTGCCATGGTCTGCCGTTATGAAAACACAGCCGCCCTTTGCGGTTATTGCATCAACGATTTTGCCCATACACTCGTCCACCGTTTCAACAGCTTTAACAGCCGCTTCCATAATACCGGTATGACCAACCATATCGCAGTTTGCAAAATTAAGTATAATTACATCGTATTTATCGCTTTTAATACGTTTGAGCGCTTCTTCCGTTACTTCGTATGCACTCATTTCGGGTTGTAAATCATATGTTGCAACTTTGGGCGAATTTATAAGAGCCCGGTCTTCACCGTCATAAACCTGTTCAACACCGCCGTTAAAGAAAAACGTTACATGCGCATATTTTTCCGTTTCGGCGATTCTGAGCTGATTCATTCCGTTTTTGCTTAAAATTTCTCCCAAAGTGTTTGTAAGCTTTTCGGGTTTGAAAGCAACATCAACATTAGGCATTGTCGCATCATATTGTGTCATGCAGACATAGCACACTTTTGAGTATTTTTTTCTTGAAAATCCTTCAAAATTATCATCAACAAAACATCTTGTAATTTCTCTTGCACGGTCGGGACGGAAGTTGAAGAAAACCATGCTGTCGCCTTCATCCACAGCAGCTCCGCCGTCCAAAACCGTCGGAACGACAAATTCATCGAACACTTCATTTTTATAGGAATCTTTAACTGCACAAATTCCGCATTCCGCCGTTTCTCCCTCGCTGAGTGCTATTGCATTGTATGCTTTTTCAACTCTGTCCCAACGGTTATCTCTGTCCATGGCATAGTATCTTCCCATAACCGTTGCCACTTTGCCGACTCCGATTTCTTCTGTTTTATCGTAAAGTTCTTTAACGAAATCCGCACCGGAATCCGGAGCAACGTCACGTCCGTCCAAAAGTGCATGAATATAAACTTCTTTAAGTCCGAAACGTTTTGCCATTTCCAAAAGCGCATAAAGATGCGTGTTGTGGCTATGAACTCCGCCGTTCGACAAAAGTCCGATTAAATGCAGTTTTGTGCCGTTTTCTTTACAGTTTTTCATTGCATTGCACAATGCTTCGTTTTCAAAGAAATCTCCGTCCGTTATGGATTTTGTGATTCTTGTTAATTCCTGATAAACTATTCTGCCGGCACCTATGTTGGTATGACCGACTTCGGAGTTACCCATTTGACCATCGGGCAATCCCACGTCCATGCCGCTTGCATTAAGCTGTGCGTGCGGATATTCGGCAAGATATTTATCCATATTCGGAGTTTTTGCAACGGAAATAGCATTAATTCTTCCATCCGGAGCAATGCCGTATCCGTCAAGTATCATTAAACATAAAGGTTTTTTATTCATTTTTTCTGCCTTTCTGCCCACTGTTAAAAATATTGTTACGTACTTTATCGCAGGCTGATAAAGTGCCATTTTAAAGCAATCAGTTTGCTGCGTTTATAATAACGGAGAAATCTTCTGCTTTAAGGCTTGCACCACCGATAAGTCCGCCGTCTATATCGGACTGTGCCAAAAGCCCTGCGGCATTTTTTGCGTTCATGCTTCCGCCGTATAAAATACGAATTGTATCGGCTGTTTCTTTATCATATATTTTTTCAAGAGTTTTTCTTATATCGGCACATACTTCGTTTGCCTGTTCGTCTGTAGCGGTTTTGCCTGTACCTATTGCCCAGATAGGCTCATATGCTATTATAACTTTTTTTGCATCTTCCTTTGAAATACCTTTCATTGCAAGTTTAATCTGCATTGCAATCCAATCGAAAGTTATTCCGTTTTCACGCTGTTCAAGTGTTTCACCGCAGCAAACTATGGGTGTTATGCCTTTTTCAAGTGCTTTTACCGTTTTTTTGTTTACCGTTTCGTCTGTTTCAGCAAAATATTCACGTCTTTCGGAGTGACCGATTACAACATATTTAACGCCGACGGCATTCAACATATCGGCAGACACTTCGCCGGTGAAAGCACCTTTATCTTCAAAGTGCATATTTTCCGCACCAACGCCGATTTTGCTTCCGTTTGCGGCTTCAACAGCCGACGGCAGACATATAAACGGAGTGCAAACAACAACTTCCGCATTCGAGTTATCGGCAGCGGCTTTAATACCGTTTATTAAAGCAACACCCTCTGCCGGTGTATTATTCATTTTCCAGTTTCCCGCAATAACTTTTGTTCTCATAACAAAAAAATCTCCATTCCGCCGCTCCGCTTCGGCATAAATTTATTTTTCTGAATCTCTTGTGCGGAGCAAAATTACAAGAGATATTTAAAAGGGGTTAAAGCCTTTACGTATCAAAACAAACATGTAAAGGCTTTAATGTTATGTTAATTATTTATCCTGCAATGCAACAATACCCGGAAGGTCTTTTCCCTCAAGGAATTCAAGACTTGCGCCGCCGCCTGTTGAAATATGTGTCATTTTGTCGCCGAGACCTGCCTGATTTACTGCCGCAACACTGTCACCGCCGCCGATTATTGTTGTTGCATCTATTTCGGCAAGAGCCTGTGCAATTGCGTTTGTTCCTTTTGCAAATGTGGGCATTTCAAACACACCCATAGGACCGTTCCAAACAACGGTTTTTGCATCTTTTATTGCATTTTTAAAGAGTTCAACTGTTTTTTCGCCTATGTCAAGACCTTCCCAACCGTCTTCAATACCGCCTCTTTCAACTGTTTTATGCGGAGCATCGTTTGAGAAATCCTGTGCAACAACGGTATCTACCGGTATTAAAAGGTTTACGCCTTTTGTTTTTGCTTTTTCCATCATTTCTTTTGCATAGTCCAGATAGTCTGCTTCAAGAAGAGAATTTCCGACATTTTCGCCGCAAGCTTTCATGAAAGTATAGGACATACCGCCGCCGATTATAAGCGTATCCACTTTTTCGAGCAGATTGTTTATAACGGATATTTTTGAAGATACTTTTGAGCCGCCGAGAATAGCAACACACGGTCTTACCGGATTGTTTACGGCATTACCCAAAAATTCAATTTCTTTCTGAATGAGATAACCGGCAACTGCCGTGTCGATATATTTTGTTACACCAACGTTTGAACAGTGTGCTCTGTGAGCTGTTCCGAAAGCATCGTTTACGAATATATCCGCAAGAGATGCAAGTTCTTCGCTGAAAGTATCTTCGTTTTTGGTTTCTTCTTTTCTGTATCTTGTGTTTTCAAGAAGAACAACGTCGCCGTCTTTCATTTCGGCAACTGCTTTTTTTGCATTTTCGCCCACAACCGTTGCATCGGCTGCAAAAACAACGTCTTTACCTAATTTTTCGGAAAGTTTTTTTGCCACGGGAGCCAAAGAAAGCTCCGGTTTCGGTTCACCCTTGGGTTTTCCGAGATGTGAACAAAGTATAACTTTTGCTCCGTTATCGATTAAATATTTAATTGTCGGCATTGCACCGTCAATTCTGGTTTCATCCGTAATATTTCTGTTTTCATCGAGAGGAACATTGAAGTCGCATCTCACAAGCACACGTTTGCCGGATACATTAACGTCCTCAACTGATTTTTTGTTTAACATTTTACGCACCTCTTTAAATAATTTTATTTTTTATTGTCAAACAGAGAATATTTCCCCGTTATTCAACTTTTGTGTATATTTTCTTTCCAATAATAAATTATATACCAAATTCAATTATTTTTCAAGTGATTTTATAATATTTATACACTTTGACAAAAAAATATCTCATATTCAAATTTTTTCATGTAATTTTACACATATATTCAATTCGGAATTAGCGGATAGTGTGAAAGTGAAGTGTTGAGAGTGGAGTTAATTGGAAATACGGAAGTAAAGTTTGCACGATATTCGTGCAAATGCTCCACACTCAGCACTAATCACTAAACACTGTTTGCCCGAAACATTGATAAAATTCATATTTTATGGTATAATTATTTTGTCGGAATTCTCCCGGCAAGGCAAGATTGAAAACGGCACAAACGCCGGGCGGTTATGCCAACTCCGAAAGGAGGTGGCTGTTATGAAAAAATACATATTAAGAACACTGTTGTTAATAATTGTTTTTTTAATGGCATTTACGATAAAAGTAAAGTAACCCCCACCGTCAAATAAGGGTTACTTAAAAAATAACTCATATTTTGGCATAACCGTTTAAGGTTTTGCCTTTTTCCATATATATTTTATCACATAAAATCGCATTTGTCAAGTATAATTTTCACGAATAGTACGCCGTAACAACTAAAACCTCACATTATTTCGATAGAACAAAAAAATATTAGTTTGTTTACTCTTACATATCCCTCTTGACGCACAGGTCTTTCCCTACACTGCTCACTCCACGTTCCACACTTCACGCTAATCACCAAATCCTGTCTGCCCGAAAAAATCGTACAACATATTCGTCGGAACACAGCGCATAATACCTTCAAACCGGCATTATGCGCTGTGTCATCGTATATAAATGTATAAAAATAAAGTGAGTGCGGCTGCTGCGGCAACAAGAATCCACAAAACCACGTCAAGCATTCCGGTTGTCTTTTTCTTTCTGTATTCCAGAAGAACATAGCTGTCTATAATCTCCTGTGCACGCCCGATTAAATCATCGTTGTTTTTCTTGCCGTTAAATATAGCGTTCACCACCCTTATATTACCATTATGTCCAATTTGATGTATTTTATTCAATAAATCTGCCGGGGATAAATTTTAATAACCACCGTCATCATGTCGTCTTTCGGCATTTTATCGGCAACGGACGATACAATGATGTTATCGGCAAGGTTTTGCGCCGACAAATTTTCGGACACATCAACAATATTCCGCACAAATTCTTCGCCGGATTCGCGGTCGTCTTTGTTATCGGGAACACCGTCCGTCATCATTACGATATAGCTTTCGCCGCTTATTTCATCATAACTCACCGAAAATTTATCTATATCGAGTATGCCGAGCGGAAGAGAATTGTGCCGTATTATTTTTGTTTCGCCGCTTTTTATTACGGTAGCCGCCGCCCCGGCTTTTATCATCGTTACGGCACCGCTGTAAAGATTAACAGAAACAGCGTCAAAGCTTGCACAACTTTCTTCGCCTTTTTTGTTTATCATACCAAGATTGATGATTTCTGCCGCTTCTTCCATTGAGAAACCGCCGCATATCAGATTTTTGAAAATATCCGTAATATTGCGGCTTTCTTTTGATGCCGCGGTACCGCTGCCCATTCCGTCACTTAACACACAGTAAAGCATTCCGTTGTTTAAACTGAAACTTTCACAGCTGTCGCCGCTCACCTCGGTTCCCGGCTTGTCCATCGTCATAATGCCGATTTCGGCTTCATAGAACGGCGTTTCCCCCAAAACCGTTATATATCCCTCTGCGGTGTGTTCTTCGCTTATAACCGACATTGCCCGTGACAGAACATCTTCAACCGGAAGTGTCACGTCAAACATAATTTCTTTATCGCTTTTTATAATAACGCTGTAAAGTCCGTTTGAATTTTTGAATACATCAACATCGTTTTTCATTATCCCCATAAGACCGAGCGCACGGTTAATCGCAACCGCCGACATTTCACAACCTTTTTCGGGACAGCGGATTTTACTGCGCCGCTGTTCCACCTTTGCAATAAGCTTGTCCCATTGCTTGATTGCACCGCCCATATATTTTCGCGATTTGTTTTCAAGTGCTTCTTCGCGGCTGACAATGGCGCATAAATCTATTATATTTGCATACAAAAGTTCGCCTTTCACACAGCGTCCGGAAATTATCTCGATGCTTTCGTTTTCGCGTCCTTCGCGTATAAGCTCGATAATTTTTTTGAACATACCGGCAGTACCGCTGAAATTCTTGTTCCAGCAATATTTTTTCAAATTGCATTTTTCACACACCCTTGCAGAGGCTCTCTCGCAGATTATTCCGGCATTTTTTTCTTCTTCGGAGGTTATGTCAAACGCACGTGCCATTCCGCATAAGGCGGTTTTTATTTCGGAAAACGCTTCGTCTGCCTGAAGTTTCATTCTCAGCATATATCCCCGTGCAATGTTGTATGGCGGCATTTTTATTGTCATTTTTTCAATAAAACACAAAAAACTTTCGGGTGTAAAATAAAAGGCAATGCCTGCCGCCGCAATTTCTGCCGCGTTTATCAGCACAAGTGTTGATGACGAATAATATGCCGAAAATACCGAATTTGCAAATACCGCCGCCAAAACAACCCCAATTTTGCCGAACATATTTATAACACCGGCGGTCAGCCCGACAAAAGCATATACCCCCGTGAGTGCCGGAGTATCTCCCTGCGACATCGCCGTTATGATTCCGAGTGCCGCTCCGGCCGCACCCGAAACACCCACACCGCCTTTATAGGCGGTGAATAATATTATATACATACTTAATATGTTTGCCGGTTTTATCATGAATATGCTGATGC
Source organism: uncultured Oscillospiraceae bacterium (assembly GCA_964418245.1). GTDB lineage: Bacteria > Bacillota > Clostridia > RUG12999 > RUG12999 > CAKVOK01. Next base: position 51,170 of record CAYQKW010000006.1, on the reverse strand, counting down.
CCTGCAATCCCGAAACCGCCGCGCCGGCCATTATCGCAAGCGAAATTGTTTCTTCGTCGTTTATAACCTGTCCGCCGCGTTTTATCACAGAAGCCGCACCGTCGAATATCGAAACCGCCGCCCACACCGTGAGTGCTTCAAATATACTCATCACAATGTCATAAATATAATTTCCGCGGAAAATATTCACAATAAGGCTCACACCAAAAGCTGTCAGCGCCATGACCGATGCATTAAAAACAGTTGTGTGTTCTTTTTTTGAAACGTTCAAATACAGTCGATATATGCACAGCATAACCAAATATTTAATCTTAACGGCTCCCATGCCCATGAAGATTGTTCCGATAACGCACCCGACAAATATCGGCATTCCGCCGCCGCAAGCCGCAAACCATGCAAGCCCGAGCGGTGCCATAACCGAAAGCATACACCCTCTTGAAATCATCATCGCCGCAATTGCCGCCGCAAAACTGCCGTTGTGCAGCATTTCGGAAAATATATCTTCTCTGTTATTTTTCACACTAACCCTTTTGTATGTATTCATGTTTACCGCCATAATAAATTTCTCCGTTCCGCCGCCTGTGCGGCATAATATTTTGTATGATTATATGATACTATAAACCAAACGGGAAATATGTAAAAATATGGTACCATATTCTGTTTTTCGTTCGACAAATAACGACAAAAACAATATCAATTAAATTATTTGTCGGCAGATTTTTATTCCGACTATGGTTCAAAAAATATCCCGAAATTGAAAACATAGATAACCGACATTATCGGGTGCTGCTGATAAAAATTAAATATACAACATTAAAATATTTTCATAAAGAACTCGGAATTGAGCAATAAAAAACGTGATACATTCGGCTGATTTTGGCAGATGTATCACGTTTTTTTATAGGGATTTTGTCGCAAACAAATGTGAAAAAATTAATCACATAATATAGATTATGTGGTACGGTTGATATAAAAAAATTATTACACAACTACATGATATATTATAGCACAAAATGGCGTATAAGTCAATATTTTTTTAACATAAAATAAAAAATAACGACAAAATTTTGTCAATGCGTTAAAAACTTTATTTTTCAGGCATAATTTAAGATTATTTATAGGATTACTTAACCACATAATCTATATTATGTGGTAAGTATAGAAAATTGTGATTTTATCCGGAGATAAAAATCAATTTAAATGATGCCGGGGGGTGAAAAAGTTGGTATTGATTAAAGATTTTTTAAAATATTACTACAGGTGGAACAAATAATCGCCGCGTAACCCATGGTTAATGCATAATTATTGCTTGACGGGTTTTTAGCTGTTAGCCGGCAGAGCTATAGTGGCGGACGACCCTGTCCGCCCGACAACACCGGCAGAAACGTAGTGGCGGACGACCCTGTCCGCCCGACAACGCCGGTAGAGCCGTAGTGGCGGATATTATCCGCCCGGTAAAATGATTGTACAAATTTATATATTGTCATCAAACCTGCAGGGAACGACCTGTGTGTCGTTCCGCTATGGTCAACCGGCCGCCGGGCAATGGTTGAACAACCCCATGTCAATGCATAATTTACAAATTAATTAAAAAAACAGGAGGTAACACATGAAAAGCAAACTAAAGAAAATTCTTTCGATAATCTTATCTGCGGCAATACTGAATTCGGCTTTGTCTGCCGCGGTTTTTGCGGAAGCCACCGAAACCGTGATTGAACAAACAGATGTATCTGTCGAAGAAGATGTATCGGTTGAAGAAACGGAACAAACCGATACGGATATCGAACAGGAAGAAACAAATCAAACCGACACGGTCGACAATGAAGAGAAAACTTCTCAAACAGATATGTCGGATGAAGAAAATGAAAATCAAGAGAGCATACAATTGTTTACGGACGAAACTTCCTTGGGAAATGACGAAACCGGAAACGAAATATCTATCGGCGAAGCAAGAGAATGCACCGACGGAACAGAGGTTACGGTGAATGGTATCGTGACAAAATCGGCAGACGGTTATCTTTATATTCAAGATTCCGAAGCCGGTATTGCGATAAGCAATGCATCATCGTTTAACGCCGGTAATATAATAAAGGTCAGCGGCGTTGTACAAAGTGCCGATAACATGAAATATATCGAAGCCGCCGAAAGCGAAAAAACAGCCGACGGCAACGGTATGCCCGAAGCCGTTGAAGCAACCGTCAAAGATATTTATGACGGCAAATATCAGGGTATGCTGGTGAAAATCATCGGCAGTAAAATAGTTTCGATGGATTCCGAAAACATCACTATCCGCGACGACAACGAAGCAACCGTCATTCAGGTTGTTTACAGCTCCGAACTCAATAACGGGCTCATCAAAAACGCCAAAATTGACGTTACAGCCGTTGCAACGGCAAGAACAAACAACCATATTCTGCGTATGACGGAAAAAAGCAATATGACAATTTCCGTTGTTCCTCTTGAAATCGGAACAGAAGAAGAACTTGATGCAATACGCAACAATATGTACGGAAACTATATCCTCACCAACGATATTGAACTCACAAAATACTGGGTTCCCATAGGTACTGCCGAACGCCCGTTTTACGGAAGCCTGAACGGTAACGGTCACACCGTAAGCGGTATGGATATTCAGTGCGATTTGGAATATTGGTATCAATATGCCGGACTTATCGGATATATGTCCGACGGTAAAATTTCAAATATAACCGTAATCGCAAAAGAAGACGGAAGCGTTAAAGCAAAAACCCAGAGTGGCTCAACTTATGCCGGCGGTATTGTCGGCTACGGCAAAAACATCACAATTGATAATTGTATTTATAACGGTGTTGTTGAAGGTTCAAACTATTCCGGATATATCATCGGTTACGGTGCCGAAACCACAACGGTTAAAAACTGCGAAAATATTGAGATTGCAAAAGGTTCGGTAATAGGCGGCGGTGTTGCCGGCACACTTTACGGAAACATCGAAAACTGCTCTGTTGTTTCGGGCGAAATCACATCCGGCACACGTTCATACAGAACCACGGGCGGTATTGTCGGCTGGCTTTCCGGAACGCTTAAAAACTGTTATGTAACGGCAGATTCCGTATCAAGCACACACACAAACTGCGCAACCGGCGGCGTTGTCGGCTATGCCGCGGCAAATTCCGTTATAGAAAATGCATATTCCACGGCAAACGTAACCGGTAAATCAACAAACAAAGAATGCGGCGCGTATGGCGTGGGCGGATTTATCGGTGCAATATCAACCGGCGGAAGTATTTCAAATTGTTACGCAACCGGCGACGTATCGGGCAATGCAAACACAGGCGGATTTGTCGGAAGTGCAAAGTCGCAGATAACAAATTGCTACGCGCTCGGCAATGTTACCGGCGGTGATTATACCGGCGGATTTGTCGGCTGTTTCGGCAGTAAAGCAAAAGGCTGTTATTCAAAAGGTAATGTTACGGGCGGCAACAATGTCGGCGGATTCGGCGGATTTATCACTTTCTCCGCAGAAGACTGCTATTCTTTGAGCGATGTACGCGGTACAGATTATGTCGGCGGCTTTGCCGGAACTTCGGTCGCAAACTTCAGCCGTTCATATTCTGTGGGTGAAGTTAAAGGAAATAACTATGTCGGTGGTTTTTCCGGACATATTAAGAATCGTTATTACTTATCCGGTCTCGGCGAAGGAATAATAAGTACCAACATCACAGAATGCTATTCATCGTCAAACGTCTGCGGACAGAGCTATGTCGGTGCGTTCGGCGGCACAACCGAATATTATAGTGATTGCTACACAACAATTTCAAATTGCTATACTTACGACGGCATTGTTTCCGGTATTTCGAACACAGGCGGATTTGCCGGATTCATCAGCACTTACACAACTGTGAAATATTGTTATTCCAACAACAGGCTTGCTTTTGAATCAAACAAAGGATTTGCCGGTTCGTACGACAACACAAACCGAATGACGCGCTGTTACTACAACAAAGAACTCAACCCCCGAACAAGCGATTCGGCGGCTGTGGGCAAAACAAGCGTACAGCTGACCGAAACCGCGACATATCTTGATTGGAATTTCATTGATATGTGGGCAATCACCCCCGGCTTCAACAACAATATGCCCTATGTCCGTTCAATGAAAGACACAATTGTCCGTGATGTTGAATATATCGATATTTCAACCGAAGAAGAACTTAATAACATTCGTTACGACAACAGAAAGAACTACAGACTTGTGAACAATATTGAGCTTTCGGAAAAATGGGTTCCGATTGAAAGTTTTTACGGTATTTTCGACGGTAACGGAAACTCAATACAAAACCTCACCCTTGCGGACAGCACGGAATATACTTATACATACGGCGGTTTGTTCGCAACTTTGGAACACGGCTCGTGGGTGAAAAATCTCATCGTAAATGCCGATATTACGGCAACGGTCAATACAGCGGCAATTCTTGCGGCAATAAACCGCGGCAAAATAACCGGCTGTCATGTCATCGGCTCAATTGAGGGTGTGAATGTCGGCGGCATGGTCGGCATAAACTACGGCTATATCGAGGGGAGCGACGCAAACGTCACCGTTAAGGCAACGGGCAGAGCCGCGGGATTCATCGACCGCAACATCAACGGAAATGTTGAGAACTGCTCGGTTCGCGGAACGGTAACGGGTGTTTCTCAAACCGGCGGTTTTGTTTCGAGAATAGACGAAAAAAGTACTTTCTTGAATTGTCATGCCTATTGCGACGTCACGGGCGGCTGTACCGGCGGTTTCGCGGCATGGAATTTGGCACGGAACTCACAGCTTCGTGATTGCAGCAGTGACGGAAAAATTGTCGGCGGTACAAACGTCGGCGGATTCGTCGGTACTATGGGCGAAATCGGTGGAGGTATCATTTCGACTGCCAAAATATACAACTGTTATTCAAAAGGAAGTGTTTATGCATCGTCGGGCAATGCGGGCGGATTTATCGGATATATTACATATAATTACTATACGAGCCATTATTGCTATGTATACATTTACAATTCATATACCACGGCAAATGTAAAGGGCGACGACAGCATCGGCGGATTTGTCGGGAAAATTAATGCCGGCGGCCGTTTATATGCATATGACTGTTATGCCGCAGACGGTAAGATAGTCGGCAACACAAACGTCGGCGGATTTTTGGGATATTTGAGTGACAGTAGTGACAGTTGTGCAATAATGATGCGTTGTCTCTCAAGAAGTTATATCACGGCGAACATATCAAGTCATGCCTTCGCACCGGGGGCACTCTCACACGCTGTTATTACGACAGCGAGCGTTCATTGACCGAGGACGCCGCTGCGGCAGGAAAAACAAGTGAACAGCTGAAAGATTCCGCAACATATCTCGATTGGGATTTTGCAACGGTCTGGGCAACGTCAGAGGATAAAAACGGCGGTTATCCTTATTTGAGAAGCGTTGCCGACGGCGAAAAGATTGACGAAGAATATACGCTTATCACAAACGAGCAAGAGCTTATTAACATTCGTTATAATTTGGACGGGAAATATAAACTTGCAAATGATATTACATTGAGCACAGACTGGATTCCGGTGGGAAGCGGAAGCGACAAAAACACATTCAACGGTGTTCTTGACGGTAACGGACACACCATTTACGGTTTTAACGTACCTCACGATGGGGAGCACGAGTTCAAATATGCCGCAATGTTTGCAAGCATTTCGCCCAAAGCGGTGGTCGAAAACCTCAATATCGTGTGCAGAGAAGGCGGCGGTGTTAAAACACAGGATTTCGGCGATGTAAGAAAGTTTGCCGCAGGTATTGCCGTAAATAACTACGGCGTTATCAGAAACTGTAGTTTTACCGGTTCGGTTTCAAGCACAAGAGGTTCCGGCGGTATAGCGTGCGAAAACTTAAATACAATCGAAAAATGTACCGTGAACGGCAATGTTTCGGCAATATACACTGCCGGCGGTATCGTAGCATGGAACAATGCAAGAATTGTTGACTGCACATTTACGGGCAAAACGGAAGGCACAGGGCAGAACCTAAGCGAAGAGTGGTATGTCGGCGGTATTGCCGCTGTCAACCGCAATCACATCAGCTATTGTACGGTAGAAAATGCAACGGTTATCACTGACGGAAGAATCGGCGGTATTGCCGGATATTCAGACAACAGTGTTTATAACTGCGAAGTTAAAAACACTTCAATTTTGCAGAACAATACGGGCGATCGTGCCACAGGCGGTATTGTCGGCAACAAAGCGGCGGGGCATGTTACCGGCTGTAAAGTCATCGATTGCGTTATAACAAACAAAGGCGGCAGAACGGGCGGTATCGCAGGTTTGAGCGTTGACGGCGGAATATACACCTGCGAGGTTACCGCGGAAATTACCGGTAACGGCTCGGTCGGCGGTCTTATAGGTTATTTGGGATACGGTACACTTGGCAGTTCAAAGGCAAATGTGCACCTAACTTCAACCGCAGATTATGCCGGAGGCGCGGTCGGTTATATACACAGCTATTACAATAATAGCAGCAGACCGGGTAACGTTTCGAATACAACAACATCGGGAACGGTTGAAGGCACGAATTATGTCGGCGGTCTTGTGGGGTATCACAGATATTATAATTACGACGTTAACACAACAGTAAAAAATTCACATTCATCGGCAAATGTAGCCGCAACGGGTGACTGTATCGGCGGTTTGATAGGTCTTTCAAGGTGTGAAGACAGCAGAGATGCCACTGCCGGAAGTATTGGTACCGTTAAAGACTGTTCCGCAACGGGCAGTGTTTATTCATCGGGAAATTATGTCGGCGGACTTATCGGTAAAAACAAATCTGCGGTAACAAACTGTTTTGCAACGGGTAACGTCACGGGTAACGCAAACGTCGGCGGACTCATCGGTCATAATCTCGGTCCCGTAAATTCGGCTTATGCACTCGGCGGAGTTATCGGTGGTAATTATGTCGGCGGATTTGTCGGCAGAAACATCAACACCATAAGCAAGATATATGCAAGAGGCGATGTTTTCGGATTGAGCAATGTCGGCGGTTTGGCAGGTTACAACACCTCAACAATTCAGTATGCTTATGCAACGGGAAATGTTTCCGGCGACAGCAGTGTCGGCGGTTTGGTCGGATACACTTCAAATACCGTGCTTAACAGCTATTACGACAAGGAAACAACCGGTCAAAGCGATACAGGCAAAGGTATTCCGAAGTCAACCTTTGAACTTATGCAGCAAATGAACTATATCTCGTGGGATTTTGATACCGTGTGGACAAGAAGAGACAACTATAACGACGGTTATGCATATCTCACAAGTCTTGCACCGGCAGAGGATACGGAAAAAGTTACGATAAAAATTTCAACCGAGGCGGAACTCAGGAACATTGCAAACAACCTGAACGGCGACTATGTTCTTGTGAACGATATTCAGCTTACGGAAGAGTGGACGCCGCTCGGCAATTTTGAGCATACTTTTAACGGCAGTTTCGACGGCGGAAACTTTAAAATATCAAATGTAAAAATATCGAGCGGCGATGCGTATGTCGGTTTCTTCGGCGTTGTGGGAAGCGGCGCGGAAATTGCCAACCTCACGATAGAAATTGACGAAGACGATGTAATAGGCGCATCAAGCACCAATTCGCATACCGGCGGTCTTGCCGGAGGTAATTTCGGTAAAATAACGAATTGTTTTGTGAACGGTGATGTTACAGGTCAGGGTGCGGTCGGCGGTCTTGTCGGCAAAAACAACGGTGTCATCGCAAATTCGGCAACATCGGGTTCTGTGAACGGTATTCAAAACGTTGGCGGTCTTATCGGCAAAAACGAGCTTTCTGTCAGAAGAAGCTATTCGTCTGCGTCGGTCATCGGCACAACAAATGTCGGCGGCATGATAGGTTTGAACAGCGGCAATGCAATATCGTCTTATGCAACGGGCAACATTACGGCAAGAGAATCGCGTTCGGGCGGTTTTGTCGGCAACAACACGGGAACAATCTCCGGCTGTTCGGCATCGTGCAACATCAGCGGAACGTCTTATACGGGCGGTTTTGTCGGTCAAAGCACGGGAGTTATCAGAAACTCATCTTCATCGGCGGTTGTTTCCGGTAAGGACTATGTCGGCGGATTTGCCGGTTCAAACTATAACTACGGTTCGATGTACAACTGTTACACAACAGGAACGGTATATGCAACATATCGTTTTATCGGCGGATTTATGGGCGAAAATTCGTCAAATGCCCTTGTTGAAAACTGTTATTCGGCGGTTTCGAGCATAACAGGGTCAACAAACAATCGCGGCGGTTTCAGCGGATATAACGGTTCATCAAAAGTAACAAATTCATATTTCGATTCAACGCTGATAGGCTTTAATAATACTGTAGGCGGTACGGCGAAAACAACAACGGATATGTATACACCGTCAAGCTATAATGGTTGGGATTTCGATTCAATCTGGCAGTTCGACGAAGAAACACCGGGGTATCCGTATCTTTCGTGGCAGTCAGAGATAGGTCAGGCACCAAGCGTTATTCCGGCGGTCAAAGTAACAATAACCGCTCCCAAAACAGAAATAAACGTTGGCGAAGCGGTTGCACTCAAGGCAACACTGGCGCCTGTCGGTGCAACGGATAACATCATCTGGAGTTCGTCCGATGCAAACACGGTTGCGGTTTCGTCCGGCGGCGTTATTGTGGGCATGAAAGCCGGAAAGGCAACAATTTCGGCAAAAGCCGGCGGCACGGATGCAAGCATTGCAATTACCGTTGCCGATAAGCAGATTGTCGGAAACATAATAAGCATTAACAGCATTTCGGATATTCATATTCCGTTCGGAAGCACAGCGGAATATGCAAAAGCGGTTCTGCCTGGAACGGTAAGCGTGGTTTTGGATAACGCAACGCTTATTTCGCTCCCTGTTGACTGGACACTTAAAGACGGTACGGAATATACATTCGAGGGAACGGTAGTATTGAACGAAAACATCACAAACACCGAAAACAAAAAGGCGGTTGTTAATGTTGTTGTTGATGAAGAACCGAGTGCACCGGCAAACATAACGGCTGTTTCGGAATTTGCGCTTTCGGTATCATACGGAACGCTTGCCGAAAGTGTGCTTGCGTCACTCCCCGAAAGTGTTGAAGCAACCCTTTCCGACAACACAACGGAAAGACTTATGGTTTCGTGGAACTCATATTCCGAACCGGAATACAACCCGTATATTGCAGGTGAATATGTGATTTCAGGAAAGCTCATTCTTCCGAACAACGGAACAATTGTAAATCCGGATGCACTTTCGGCGACTGCGAAAATCACTGTTGAACCAATGCCCGAAAAAGTTAGAAATATAACAGGCGCCGTTGCTAACAACAGCATTGAGGTTGCCTATGGAACAGAGCTTTCGGCAGTGAAGAACATTCTTCCGGCAAATGCATATGCCGTTATAGAAGGGCCTGTCACAAAACAAATGTCGGTTGCATGGAGTGCGGAATCTGTTCCGGCATATAACAAATATGTTCCGGGTGACTATCTGTTCACAGGCACGTTCCTCATGCCCGAAGACGGAAAAATCACAAACACTTCCGAGATAAAAACAACAATTGTTGTTAAAGTTCTTCCGTCAACGGCAGAAACAAAAACAATGTATGTTTCCGAAACAATTGCGGAAATCGGAGGAATAGGCGAGGTAAAAGTATCGATTGAAGAAAATTCGGAAATGGCGGCAGGAAGCTTCTGTATTGCTTTCGATAACGAAAAACTCACACCGATTGACTATAAGGTGGGCGAACTTATTGAGGCATCGAGCGTTATGGTAAATCTCAATTATACCGACCCTCAAACAAACGAAAGAATGGTGAAAGTTTCGTTTATAGGCAACGGCGAAATTGTGAAATCGGGTGATATTATCACTGTGAGATATTTGGTGAACGGCGACGTTGAGGATAACACACAAATACCCATTGAAGTGACGAATGTTGTCGTGACAGATATAAACAGCGTTCCGCTTCCGATAGAAACAGCGTCCGGTACAATAAATGCCGTAAGCATCATGATTGGCGACGTAAACGGTGATAATGCGGTGAATATTTTGGATGCATTTAAAATAATCAGATACGATGTTGGATTTATCACATTGACAGAACGTGAAAAACTTGCGGCCGATGTTGATAAAAACGGCGAAATTGATATTTTTGACGCATTAAGAATCCAAAGATACGACATAGGTTTATCAAGCGGACTTAATGATTGATTGAAAACTCGTGCGGCTGTCGGCGGTGTTTTCCGCCGGCGGCTGACGTGAAGGAGGTTGCATAATGAATAAAAAAATATATTCAATATTGTTGGCAATATGTATATTCTTTTGCATGACACCGGTCGCAAATGCGGCTGTCGGTGATGTGAAACTGGCAGTATCGGACGCATTCGGGTCTGTCGGAAGCACGGTTGATGTTCGGGTCAAGATAGAGAATGCGGCACAGGTTTATGCGGCAAGCTTCAATATTGTTTACGATACATCTTGCCTTAAGGTTGAAGATTGCGTAAAAGGCGATGTACTCGGCAATATAGCTCCGGGTATTAACACCGGATACGCCGACGGGAAAATAAGGGTTTCGTGGTTTGCCGCGACCGGAATTGATGACGGAGATATAATCAATATCACATTCAAGGCTCTCAAAACGGGAAAGTCGCGGGTTGCACTCGAAAACATAAAGCTGTCGAACATAAATCTTTCACAGCTGGCGTACAGCTCTGCGGCCGGAAATGTCAGCATAAGCGGCGGCACTTCGGCGGCACTTAATGAAATCTCGGTTATTTCAGCCGATAACGCCTGCTTTAAAAAACGCGGCACAGCATATGAATACAGCATTGAAAACATGGATTTTGAAAAGAAAGTGTTGTATTCGGCAAACTACGACAGTGACGGTAAATTGAAAAATGCCGCGGTTTTTGAAAAAGAACGCACATTTTTGAGTTCGGATATTGGCGGCTGTATGAAATTTTTTGCATGGAATAACAAAATGCTGCCGCTCAGAAAAGCTGTTTCAATCAACTCAAACGGTGCGGTACGCGGTTTGCTGACAAGTAAAGGAAACACTTTTAAAGCATCCGTGACAAACGCTGCGGCGAATAACGAAACCGTCACTTTGTGTGTGGTACAATATGATGTATCGGGTTTGAAAATCAAATCCGCCGAAGAACAAAATATTGTCACAGCCGGCAAAACAAATATACTCAGCATGGATTTCGAGGTAAAAAACACCGATGGATATGTTGAGGTTTTTGTGTTGAATCAAGATTCGAATACCATTGGAGAAGTCTTGAAATTTGAAGTGTAGGAGGAACGGATATGAGAAAATTTTTGATTTTCACATTCCTGTTCTGTGTGATATTTCCTGTCGGTGTGTTTGCGGATAGTCTGGAAATTTCGGTTGAGGATAACGAAGAAATCGCCGTAAAGATTTCATCGGATTTTGAGTTTTCGGCATTATCCTTTGAATTGGAATATAATAAAGCGGCTTTGGAATTTGCAAGCAATGAATTTTCCGAAACGCTCGACGCGGCAATTCCCATGATTAATCCGTCATATTCCGAAAATTCGGTAAAAATCTCAATTCTGTCCGCAAAAACGGTTGCTCAGGGAGAAATTTGCGAAATAAAATTCAATAAAAAGTCGCAAAAATACCATGAAATTGTTTTAAAGCTGAAGAATATGGCATCTGCGGATTTAAACGGAAATATAATAGAGGTCACTTCATCGGACAAACAGTTGACAATCGGTGAAAAAGAAAGTTATCACGGCGGCGGAAGCGGCGGCTCGTCGGGCGGTTCGTCAAAGCCGTCGACACCGTCGGCTCCCGAAAAGCCGGCTGTTCCCGTACAGCCGGAGAAACCGGAGATAACAAAAGAATTTAAATTTAAAGATGTAAAAGCAACAGATTGGTATTATGAAGCAGTGAAATTTGCTTTTGAAAAGGGCATTACAAGCGGAATGTCCGAAGCGTTGTATGCACCGGAAGATACCGTCACAAGGGGACAGTTTGTTACAATGCTTTGCAGAGCATATGACATAAAAGAGATGACCGGCAACAACTTCTCGGATTGCGGCAACACATGGTATACAGGCTATCTTGCGGCGGCAAAACAGCTTGGAATTTCAAACGGTGTCGGGGATAATAAATTTGAACCCGAAAAAGAAATCACGCGAGAAGAAATGGTAACATTAATTTACAATTATTTAAAACCGAAAAATGAAGCCGGTACAGAAATCGGCAAAACAGGTTTTGCAGACGACAACGCCGTTTCGGATTGGGCAAAAGCCGCAGTCAGATTTGCGGTCGACAGGGGATATGTGAACGGCAAGGGAAACAATATGTTTGACCCCGACGGCAAAGCCACCAGAGCAGAGCTTGCAAACATCTTTTTTAACATACTTAAATAATGCATAATTGATAATTATTGCTTGCACGATGTTCGTGCGGAAAATGAAATCAATTGCACATGAACCGGTAGGGGCGGACGACCCTGTCCGCCCGAAAAATAATTTATAAAGCTAAATTTGCCTAACGGCGAGCTAAATGTGCTTCGCATACTAAATTGACCTGCGGTCAGCCGAACCGTAGTGGAGGACGACCCTGTCCGCCCGACAACACCGGCAGAGGCGTAGGGGCGGACGACCCTGTCCGCCCGAAAACACCGGCACAAACCCACGACGGAACAACCCGTCATTCAATTATTTCTTGTCTCAATTTTTCAATTGCGCGTTTTTCAATACGCGAAACATACGAACGCGATATACCCATATGTTCGGCAATAACATTTTGTGTTTGTATCGGTTTGTTGTCAAGACCGTAACGTTTTGTTAGAATTTCAATTTCTTCGGGTTTCAAAACAGTATTCATTTTTTGCCGCAGTACCGCGGACATAAGTTTCAGGTTCACTTCATCGTCAACACGCCTGCCTCCGTCTTCAAGAATATCCATCAAAGTTATTTCGTTTCCTTCTTTGTCCGCTCCGATAGTATCTTCAATCGAAACTTCGTTTTGAAGTTTTTTACTGCTTCGTATATACATAAGAATTTCGTTTTCAATACAGCGTGCCGCATATGTTGCCAAACGTGTGCCTTTGCCGCCTTTAAAACTCGATATGCCTTTAATCAATCCGATTGTACCGATTGAAATCAAATCCTCGGAATCACAGCCCTTCGGCGAATATTTTTTTGCGATGTGTGCCACAAGCCTGAGATTGTGTTCAATTAAAATGTTTTTTGCATTCTTGTCACCGTTTTTCATCAAAACGATATAGTTTTCTTCTTCCTCCGGCGTCAACGGTTTCGGAAAACCGCCGCTTTTTCCCATAAATCCTGCCAAAAACCATACATTATACAGCAGTGACAGCAAAAATGAAAACATAAAAATTACCTCCGAATATTTAATATTGTGTTAAATTATATGTTTACATACGTGTGTTTTAGACTTTGAAATTTTTTGCGGTTCCTTACTGTATAACCGGCATTCAAAACATTTTTTGTCGTTTACTTCATAAAAAACATATATTGCAGTGATTTGCAGATATTTCAGTTGAAAATATATAATGGAATATGATAAAATAAATATCGGACAATATAACCGAATGACAAAACAAAACGGGATTTTGTGTGTCTGCCATGGAATGCTTTTTGGTTTTGCGGTCGGAAATATTGTAAAATCAAGAAAGGAATGATTAATAAATGAAAAAAATCACAGGTTTTATCATGTGCTTTTTATTGGTGACATCTATGCTTGCATTACCGGTATATGCATCAGAGATAAAGTATCCGTATTCATATGATTTTGAAAACGGACTTGTACAGATTTCAAAATTGAATATTTAAAAAATTTATAATATTGTAAAAGAAAGAGGGGCGAAAAGAACGCCCCTGTTTTTTCGTTGCGGTAATGAAAATCATCGTTTCAGTTTTTTTCGTGCGGCAATTTTTGCAAGTTCCTTTGCATCAAAAGGAATAAGCGGATATAAATATCCGCCGCCGGAGGCGGTTTTGGTACATACCGCAAGAAGTAATATAATCGCAGAACCGGCAACAAGTCCCCACACTTTCAAAAGCCCCGTAAGTATAATAAGAAAAATTCTGAAAAACTTAAATGCATAGCCCAATTCAAAACTCGGCAATGCATAAATTCCAACGGCAAGAAACGACATGAAGAATACAGATTCCGCCGTCATCCAACCGGAACTTACGGCACATTCGCCGACAAGCAAAGCACCCACAATTCCAATTGCCGACCCCAGTACGTTCGGGGCATTCAGCGTGGCAATTCTGGTGACCTCAAGAATAAATTCCATTATAATCAACTGAACAACCGGCGGAACATATGCCGGTTCTTTTATTTTGATAACCTCAAGCCACGCCGGTACGGAATCCGGATAGCTCAGCAAACACAACCATATCGGTGTGAGAAATATGGCGGCAAGCATGAGAAATGCTTTGACAAAACGATAATACGTGCCTGTAATAGGCGGAAAATAATAATCGTTTGCCTCGGAAAGGAAATCGAACATGGTTGACGGAAGAATCATTACAGAGGGGGAATTGTCTATAATCACGGCAATTTTACCCTCAAGCAATGCCGCACAGGTTTTGTCGGGACGCTCGCTGTATAATATTTTCGGGAGCGGATTATACCAAACGGGCGGGAAAAGATTTTCCGAAAGAGTTTCCTGATTCATTGTAAGTGCGTCAATATCAATGTTTTGAATTTTATCTTTAATTTTTTTTAAAAGTTTCTTGTTGCATATGTTATCCATATAGCAAACTATAACGGCTGTCGGAGAAACGTTTCCGACAAGCATTTGTTCCATTCTTAAAAATTTTGAATGTATACGGCGGCGAATCAATGCCGCATTAAATATTGTCACTTCAACAAATCCGTCGTGCGAACCGCGTATCACTTTGTCGGTTTCGGGTTCGGCGGTATTGCGTTGCGGATATTGCTTTGCATCGATTGCAAATGCTGTGTCCGCACCGTCAAGAAACATAATCACCGTGCCCGACATCATTGTAATTATCGCATTGTCAATATCAGAAATCAAAGTGACCTCAACAAACGGTATCACACTTTCCATGACCTCGGCAACACTCATTTTTTCTTTTTTGTCGGAATATTTTTCAAGAAAAGAACGCATAATCTGAGTTGTCACCTGAGAGTGCGAATCGCCGTCCAAAAGAAAAAATGCGGCTTTTTGTACTCCGATTTTAAATTCACGTGTGATAATATCAAAATTTTTATCCGTTGCGGCTTCGCGTTTGAAATCGGCAACCGATTTTTCTATATCCGATGATACTTGCATATTTTAATCCTCCTTATGTATACATATTTTTTGCAAAATTGCAAAAGATATACGTGTCGGAATATAAATCCGGCAATATTAAAAAAATCCCTGAAAATGATATTATGCCGTGTGGGGCGGCGGAACGGAGAATATTATGAAAAAATCTTGTATATGCATTTTTGCGGCACTTTTTACGGCATCGATGCTGAGTGCCTGCGGAAATAACAATACCGATGTTAAAGAGAATACGGGCTTGGCTCAAATTGAAGCAACCGCTTCGCCGACAGCTGTACCGTCGGACGAAGAGAAAAGAATAACTTTTGAAATAGAAAATAAAACCGGGAAAGATTTTGAAAAAATATATATTTCGGAAAGCGGTACGGAAATGTGGGAAGAAAGCCTTCTGCCGTCGGACGGAAAATTTGAGGACGGCAATACCGTAAAGGTATCTGTACCAAAGGACGATACCACAGAGAACCATGATATAAAAACCGAAGATTCCGATGGCAATTTTGTTTATTGGCAGAACATAGATTTGAAGAATGCCGGTAAAATAACGTTAAAACTTCAAGACGGAAAACCTTTGGCAGAGATTGAATAATAAATCAAAAAGATGTGCGAACCGCTGTATTTAAAGCGTCCGCACATCTTTTGCACAGTTCAAAAATATCATTTTTTTTCATATACCGATACGCCGTTTTTATATACGGAGTATATGCTGAAATCCTCGTCGCATATTATAAAATCGGCATTTTTACCCTTTTTGATACTTCCGAGAAAACTATCGATTTCAACAGCTTTCGCCGGATTTATTGTTGCTGCCTTTATTGCGGATTCTTTGGGTATACCGAAACTTACGGCATAACGCAGCATCTGCATGAGATTATGTGTACTTCCGGCAAGAGCTCCGTCCGAGGTTCTTGCAATGTTATTTTCAACCGTAACGTCAAGTCCGCTCAAGGTATACGCACCATCGGCAAGTCCGGTTGCCGACATACTGTCGGATACAAGAATGAGTCTGTCTTCGCCGACAAGATTGTATAATATTTTTACCATGGCAGGGTCAACGTGTATTCCGTCGCTTATAATTTCGCAGTTTACATTTTCGTTAAGTACGGCGGCACCGATAAGTCCGGGACTTCTGTGCAGCATTTGATTCATTGCATTGAAAGTGTGTGTAAGCTGACGTGCACCGCAGTCAATTGCTTTTTTTGCCGTTTCAAAATCCGAAACGGAATGCCCGAGCGAAACAGTTATTCCGTATTTTTCCGTTACATTTTTTATAAATTCCGTATTGCCGTCAATTTCGGGCGCAATTGTCGTTAGCTTTATTTTGCCGTTTGAAAGTGCATAAAGTTCGTCAAATTCATCCATGCTTGCCGGGCGCAGTGTTGCGGCATCGTGAGCACCGCGTTTTTCTTTGTTTATGTAAGGACCTTCAAGGTTTATGCCGATTATTTCGTCATTTTCTCCCAAAGCTTTATAAACCGTACGCAAATCTTTCATATGCATACTTGCGGTTGTCGGGAAAAATGTTGTTACACCGTAAGAATATAAATAATTCTGCCATTTTTTGAAATCAAAATCTTTTGAACCCGTATCAGTACCGACAGCTCCGTGGGTGTGTATGTCTATAAGACCGGGAATTATATATTTTCCGTTCAAATCAATGGTTTCGCCGGAAGAATCGCCGGAGAATTTTCCGTTCGATACCGAAATGTTGATTTTTTCAAATTTGTCGGTAAATACGACCGCATTTATAAAATTCATTTGTTTATGCATCTCCTTTGTATATGTAAAATAGGCAAGATTAAAACAAATCTTGCCTATTTTGGAGCTGGAGATGGGACTTGAACCCACGACCTGCTGATTACGAATCAGCTGCGCTACCAACTGTGCCACTCCAGCGAACTGTTTAATATTATATCATAAATTGTTGCCGATGTCAAGGTTTTTTGCTAAATTTTTATAAAAAAATTGTATAATGCCCGGCGATGCGATACATTTTGAAACGAACGGACAAAAAATTGAATATGCTTTGGGATTGAACACTTCGGAAGCAGAAAGTGCCGCAGAGACAAACACAAGCGAAATATATGTTCAAGACCACGCAGACGGCACAGGAACAAAAGACGCACCGTTCGGTACACTTGAAGAAGCATTTGCCGCGGCGGAAAAAACCGACGGAAACGTAACCGTAAAAGTCATTGGCGATACTTTCGGAAAGAACGCGTATATAAAATATATAAATAAGAAAAACGGAAGAATCACGCTCACTTCGGAAACAGAATTAATCGGCGGCAGAACTCTTTCGTTCAGAAAGCTTGACGAAAACGAAAAGAAACGGTTCCCGTCAAATGCGGATAAATTGCTGTGTGCGGATATTTCGGGCTTTTATATCGGGACAGACGTACAAAGCGGTTGGAATCTGCCGTTTGTTTCGTCATCGGCACAGCTTGTCGTAAACGGAAAAACGCAAACGTTGGCAAGGTATCCGAATGAGTGATACATAAATTCGGGAGATATTGTTTCTTCGTCATCATCAAAACTTGTGTTTAAATATACCGACGAGCGTTCCGAAACCTGGCAGGATACCGAAAATGCACGTGTATGGAGCCATTTTAACGTTACATACGGCGGTCATGATGCGGCTGTAAGCGGTATGGATACAGAAAACAAAACAATTACTTTAAGCGGAAATATGTACAGTTCGTCCGTTTCTTCGCCGATAGAGTATTATTATTTCAATATTCCTCAGGAACTTGATATTCCCGGCGAATATTATATTGATGTAAAAGAAAAACTTTTATATTATTATCCCGAAACAGATATTGTAAGTGCGGTTTTAACAGACGGTACAGATGCACTGATACGTTTTGAAAATTGTTGTAATATAACGGCAGATGGTGTTGTGTTCGTGGGAGGACGAGAAAACACGGTCGAAATAAGCGAATGTAATAACGTTACACTTAAAAATTGCAATATATTCGGTTCGGGAATGAACGGTGCGGTTATAACGGGCGGAACAAACTGCGGAATCGAAAATTGTGAAATCGCATATATCGGCGGCGATGCGGTAAAACTCAGCGGTGGAGATATATACACGCTCACACACGCGAATCATTATGTTAAAAACAGTCGTATTCATGATTTTTCTTTGCGGAAAAAATCATATACTTCCGCAGTCACAACATCCGGATGCGGTCATGTGATTAAAAACAATAAAATATATAATGCTCCGCATACCGGGTTGTTCGTCAGGTCAAGCGATACCGAAATTGCAGGCAACAGCTTTAATAATCTGACCTATGATGCAAAAGATATGGGGTGTATTTACAGTGTCGATACATATACAAGACGCGGCATAAGCATACACGGCAATTATTTTGAAAATATACGAAATAAATACAGTGATAAATATGGGCTTGTAAAATGCGTGTATATGGATAATTTCACAAGCGGCTGGGAGATTTACAACAATATTTTCAAAAACTGCGACCAGGGTATTCATGCGAACAGCGGCAGAGAAAATGTTGTCAGAGATAATATTTTCATTTCCGTTGATTTACCGCTCGGTATGTATAATCTTGCAAAATCCGCATTCATAACGTCACCGCTTTATCAAACAAATTTTGCTCCTGTTTCAAGTGGTTTGTGGAGAGCAAAGTACAAAGGTATAGACGAAATAACAACGATAAATCCCGGTTATCCGAATAATACCGCCGTATACGGAAATGTTATTGCGGACGCAAAAACAAACAGCCTTGCCTTCGATGCATATATGTCGCTTTCGGATTCCGCAACGGTATCTTCCGATAAAGTACGTGACGGAAAAATCTGCGATTATGCTTTTTGCGCGAAACATATCAAAATTGGTGCAGATGACATAAATGCGGATATGACCGTTATTGACGGGCTGATTCCTTTCTGCGGCGAAATGCACATGGCAGAGAAAGAAAGCAAAGAGGTTTCGGTGAAAATCAACGGAACATATTCCGAACCCGAAAGTATAATGTCATCAAACGAAACCGTTGTGAGGGTAAACGGAAAAACAATCACGGCGGTGAATTGCGGAATTGCCGATATTACAGTGAATTGCGGCGGTTTCACAGATACCGTCAGGGTGAATGTACTGAAATAAATCCCATAAAATATACAATAAATATCATAAAAAGTCATTAAAAAAACTATTGAAATATTGTAAAATATCTTTAAGAAAAAGTCTGTCCGCCGTCGGCATAAAAACATAAATAATATAAGACGGCAGAAAGGTATAGGTAAGAAAAATGAAAAAGGCTATATCATTAATAACCGCGATGTTTATGATGTTTACTTTTGTAACCACTGCGGCATATGCGGCAAACGAAGTAACCGAAAAAACATTCACAACAACGGCTAAAACGGAATATAATGTGGATTTCGGTGATTTAAACGGAAATGTTGTCGTTGAAATCAATTATAATTTTGAAAATGCCGATTTTTCGGAATTGACAAATTTCAACATACCGTTTATTTTTAAGAACGAAAACAATGCGGAAACGGCAAGATTTTCGTTCTTGGGTGACAGTGTGAACAGTGCGGCAACAGCAAAATATTTAAGAACGACATTCACATATATGGATGCGAACGGAAGTTCTTATGCAACCAACAGTTTGGCATCAAGAAGCGGTTTTGTGGAGAAAAAAGGAAAATTTGTATTTTTATTCTCGACAGCAGATAAAAAGCTGTATGTGCAATATAGCGGCGAAAGCTTTAAAACGGACGCGTTTATGGGTTACTGCCCATTTACATATGTAAAGAACGACGGAATCTGTGAACAGAGAACAGCAACAGGTCTTGGAAGACTTACAATCGGCGCAAGCGGATGTCCGGCAGTTGATGTATCGCTTAAAGCATATTCGGTAAATGCGTCGGAAGCCGCAAAATATAAAGTGCCGCATACAAAATATACGTATGATAACACAGGTGTAAGCGGTGCGGTATCGGGACTTTGGCAGCCCAATGCCATGGAAAACCCGATGGATTTAAAAAATGCCGACAAGACGAATATTACCATAGAAAATGATGAAGCAACGGGTAACGGATATATAAAAGTTCCGGCAGGCAAACAATATTCGCTTATGTTTGTTCCGCAGAATCAGGGAATGGAGAAAAATGCGGTGTATACATATGTTAAGTATAAACAGTATATTGCGGCGGATAATCCGACATTTGCGGGAACAAATACAACAAGCATAGATAAATATGCCGGAACGACAGGTACGGCACTTGCCATAACCGGCAAAACCTCACTCAAGTTTGCCGGCGATACGGTAACCGTTCCGGATATGACGGGTAAATGGACCGAAATAATGAGAGTGTTCAATCCGACAAAGAAAACGGCGGCACTTTATGTTGACGGCAAAAAGTATATAACCAAATCATACAGTTCATCTGAACTTGATTGGATGATATTCAAGTTTGATAACGATATGTATATAGATGACCTTGAAATGGGTGAATATATACCCACAGCGGCAGACAATACATTTGAAGAAAGTTATACCGTTGTAACGGGCAAAACTGCGGATAAAGACTTGTCGGATTATAATTTCGGCGATAAATTCATCGTTGATATTGATTACGATTTCAGCAACTCAACGGTAGGTAACAATTTGAATATCCCGTTTATTTTACGAGATTCAAAAAACGAGATTGCAAGATATTCCATTCAAGACGGCACGGCAACGGCTTCATCGCAATATTTCCAGACATGCTATAACGAAAGAAATTATAACGGAAATGCAAATAAGATGCTTGAAACCCTGGGCGGTCTTGTCGGAAAAAAAGGTAATATAAAAATGCTTGTTGAAACAGATTCACAGAAATTTTCGGTTAAATATACAGGTGAGGGATATAAAACCGAACAGTATATGGGCACACAGTCGTTCAGAAATATGACCGAAAAAATTACTATGCTCAGAATCGGTGCCGGCGGAAATCCGGGAGTTGACCTTAAAGTTAAAGTATATTCGGCGGACACAAACGCGGTAAACGCTTTCAGAAAATACAAAACCGCATATACTTACAATGAAGCTGCAACGGTAAATAATCTGTATCTTGATTTTAAAAATTCCGGAAGCATAACGTTTGAAAACGGCGCGGTAAAAATTCCGGCGGGTCAAATGTATCAGCTCATGCTCACACCGCAGTGGCAGGGTTACACAGGCAAAGTTATGCTTCAATATAGAGTGAAAAATGTCGGAACAACCGATTTTAACGGAAACAACAGCTTGTTTGTTACAAACTACGGTGAAAAAGGCGCGGTCAGAACAAAAATTGAAGAACGACGAATAGCATTTTGCAGTCTGTCAAGTCAGAATGCCGCAAACGGTGACACGGTATATTTCGCTACACCGTATGCCGTATCGGGCGATTGGCGTGAAGTTAAATATGTGGTGGATTTGAATGCTCATAAAGCGGATTTGTATGTTGACGGTTGGTATTGCAATACGGTTGATATTGATGCTGATGTTACACATATTAACACATTAAACTTTACGTTCCCCGAAACAGATGTATATATAGACGATGTTACCGTTGAAACTTATGCGGACAATACGGTTAAAAACACGGCAAAAGTGAATGTTGAAACTCTGGAAAACGGCGATTACAGCGTTATGGCAAGCTATGTTGACGTTAATTCAACGAAAGGTGTAATGCTTATTGCCGTAACGTACGACGAAAACAACAAACTTGTAAACATCCAAAAAGCCGACATAGAAAACAACGGTGCAAAAACCACAATATCAAGTGTCGGTGCAAACACAGTAAAAGCATTCCTTTGGGAAAACGGCAATCTCAGACCGCTTGCGGTTGCAAAATAATTAAAGTTTTTATGACGAGCGGTTGTGCAGACAACCGCTCGCCTTTGTATAGCGGAAACAAAATGTTTTTTAGGAGAGCAAAATAGAATTATATGTGTCAAACATTAAGAAAGAAATTGGTGAAAGAAAATGATAAATAATATATTGGATTGCGTGGAACTCTTTAACGTGTGTGAAGCACAGAAGTGCGATAAAGGATATATTTTAAACCGCTATCCTGAGGAAATTCAAAGGTATATGAGCGTTCGAGGAAGCTGGATTGCGAGTATGTCCTGCGGCTGTGAAATAAGATTTGTAAAAAACGAACCGGGGGGTGGTGCGCGTGTGCCTTTTTGCCGAAAGGGGCGACTGCACGGCAGAGCTTTATCGGGGCGACCGGGTTGAAAAGAATTTTGTTATAAAAGACAGTGAATATTATAATCTTGAAATAGATGCAAACGGATGCGATACGGTTAATAATTCCGAATTTTTCGCAAACGACGTGTTCTCGAAAGACGTTGTGAGAATCGTGCTGTTTTCGTCGAGGGTAATACTTTCATCAATTGAAACCTACGGAAGAACAATAAGAAAACCGAATGCGGACGAGTTGCCAAAAAAAACGATTTTCGCATACGGGTCGTCGATTACTCACGGAACGGCGGCGGTTGCGGCACCGTTTACGTACATAAGCACGGCGGCAAGACAATTGAAATGCCTGGTTATGAACAAAGGGCTTGGCGGTGCGTGCTTTAACGAAAAAGAAGTTGCGGATTATTTTGCGGACAATATAAAATATGATTATATGATATATGAGTGCGGTACAAATATGATAGATGATTATACGCTTGATGAAATCGAAAAAAGATGTACATATCTGCTTAATAAAATGTTTGAAAAAAATCCGGATAAAAAAATATTTATGCTTACACCTCCCGTACCGAGGGTACGCTATGACAACCCCGAATTTTACGGTGAGCTTATGAATACAGTGAGGAAAATTCATGAAAACGTGAATAACAAAAACTGCATATTTATAAATTCGGAAGAAATCGAAGACAGCACGGCATATGTCACAACAGATATTATACACCCATCAACGGAAGGACATTTTATGATGGGAATCAACCTTGCGGAAATAATGAAAAAATATATTTAAAGTTCAACTGCACGGCAGGTCAAAATAATTTTCCAGGCGTCAACCAGTTTTTCAAATGTCCATGCGGCATTTGCCGGAGAAGTTGAGGGCAGGCAAACCGCGGATCTTCCCGTTACGGGTTTGGTGTATTTGTTATAATACTTTTCGGCGGTTTTGCCGTTCACAAAAATTTCGCGTATGTCGGCGGAATTTAAAATTTCGGACAAATCATTGGGAACTGCGTTTTTGATTGAACTGTCTGAACTCCCGATGATTTCGCAGGAAGCAATCACGTCCCAAAGTGCAATTCCGTTGCTGTGCAGAAACCGCTTTTTTTCGTCAACCGTATTAGGCGTATCACAGCCGTAAATCGTTGAAACAACTTTCCAGAACCGGTTTTGCGGATGACCGTAAAAAAACAACTGTTCGCGTGATTTTACCGACGGGAAACTGCCGAGTATCAAGATTTTTGAATTTTCGTTGTATAAAGGCGGAAATGGATGATGTATCATGCCAATGCCCTCCGTTTTAGTATATTTCCGATACATCTGTATCAATTTTGGTTTCGTTATGATAAAGAGAGCCGCCGATTATATAAAATAAATCCGTACCGCGGAGTTCATAGTCTGTAATATTTTTACAGAGCATGGTGTTTGCGGTTTTTAAATTTCCGTTATCGGTAAAATAAATCTCGTTTTCCGAATATTTTATGTTTTCGGCACTTCGACCGAGATTAAGAATTTCACCGTCGGAATATAAATAGGCTCCGTTTTTGTCGGTAAAAACCGTTCCGAAAGGCACGGTTTCAAAACTTTCAACATTATCCGCAATTTTTTTATCTGCGGCATATAGTTTTCTGTTATCAATGTAATAAAGACTGTCACTCATTTTGAAATAATCTGCTGTGCAATTTTTTACTTTTTTTGAAATTTCACCGTCGTTAAGTACATAAATATCGGCTTTCTCATATTTTTTGTCAATCGCGTAATAAACATCGTTAATATTTTTCAGTGACGAAACCTTGAGTTTTTCGGCACTCATTTTTTTGTACACGGCGGTATTTCCTCCGATGTCATAAAAAGAGCTTATATCACATATATTGTCGTCTGTTTTCTTTTTGACGTCGGCATCGGCTTCATAGAGCGTATAAAGCTTGAAAGGAAGTTTGTGCGTTGAAAAGTAATTCAATATATCCGAATGGTTTATATGTTCGCTGTATTTTTCGATATTGTCTTTTTCGATGCAGTCAAATTCAAATATTTCCGAAAAATCTTTTTCGGAATAATTTTCGGTGAAAAAATATACGCGATTTCCGATAACTGCCGTTTCGTATACGTTTTTAGCCACAACAGCGGATTTTGTATTGTATTTTTTATAATATAAAACATCATCTTTTAAGTAATATGCATATTTTTTCGTGACAAAAAACGGTTTTATGGCAGATATTTCATTGTTTTTGAAATACCACATTCCGTCATTAAGATAAATGCACAATCCGTTTAAAATATCAAATTTTTCGGCATTTTCGGATACAACTTTTCGGTGTGTACCCATTGTCGAATATAATGTTTTGTTTTTGATATAAAATGCATAACACTCCGCAACGCCAAAGTTTTCGATACCTTTATCTATGACGGCGGATTTTTTGCCGCAAAATGTGCAGAGTTCACCGCTTTCAGTTAAGTAATATGAATATTTTTCGGCATTTTTTGCATTATCCGACAGTTTACCCAAGTTATATGATTCGTTTTTTGCATATAGATATGTTTCTCCGTTTTTTAAATAAAACATATTGCCCGGTTTGTTTGTGCCGCAGGCAGAAAATATAATCGGAATAAAAAACGGTAATATATATATCAGAAGTTTCTTCCGTTCCAGCCCCAATATTCCACCTCTTCGTATTTAACATATATTTTATCGTATGGTACATTAAGTTCGTCGTTTATAATTTTGCATATTGAGCCGGTTAATGCGTCATAGTGAATTTTTGCCGCCTTGCCGAAAATCTTGACCTCAATATAGGCAATGGGTGTGCTGTTGTCGCCGCCGAACCACAGACGGGCGTTTCCGTCAAAACCAAGCATTAAAAAAGTTTCGCTTTTGCCGGGCAGAAGTTCAATTGCTTTTCCGAATTTTTCTTTGAGTATTGTTTCTTTTTCTTTTGAAATGTCAACGTTTGTTTTTGTACTTATAAATGGCATAATAATCTTTCCTTTCACATTCCGCAAATTTTGATTATTGCGGTTTTAAATATTTCTTTTCCTCGTATCAGTTCATCAATTGTTATAAATTCATCTGCACCGTGAATATTGTTACAGGTGCCGGGCATACTCATGCCGAACGCAACACCGCCGGCGGTATCGTGAACATAAGTTCCGCCGCCTATTGTCATAGCATATCCTTTTTCGCCGGTGATTTCTTCATATGCTTCAAGCAAAGATTTCACAAAACGGCTTTCGGGATTAACATAATGCGGACGATTCCCCTCAATATCAACCGTATCAAAAGTATCTTCAAGAATTTGAGTTATTCTTTCAAGTGTTGTCGAAAGCGGATACCGTATATCAATTGTCCCGGACAAAACACCGTCCGAAAGAACAAGCTTGGTAAGTGATGCGGTAAGTTTGCCGAAAATATCATCTTCGGCGGCTATGCCGAGGGATTCGCCGTAAAAATCTTTTTCGGGAAATTTGCTGTGAAGAAAGTTTATATATTCCGAATAATCTTTTAATTTTGCAATCAGCTTCACTGCGGCGTTTTCACCCTCGTGCGGAGTTGAGGCGTGTGCGCTTTTCCCTGTTTCCGAAATTACGGTCCCGTCCGATAATACGGCTTCGGCAAAAGCCGGTACGGCGTTTGCGGCACAGCCGGCATTGATTGTTAATATTTTGCGGTTTGGCAAATTTTTCTTGAAAACCGCGTGAATTATTCCCATTTCGCCGTTTACCGCCGGAAAATCCGCATCGGGCGAAAAAATCATATCCGGCAGTGGTTCAAGCTTTTCGTAATATTTCAAATCGTCACTGCCGTTTTCTTCATTACAGCCGACAATCATTCTGACATTATCTTTAAGACCTTGTTTTTTTGCTTCGTATAATGCGAAAAGTGATGCAACTGCCGGACCTTTGTCATCGAACGCGCCTCTTCCGTAAAGAGTGCCGTTTATGTTTGTCAGCTCATATGGCGGATAAGACCAACCGTCGCCTTCCGGCACAACGTCAAGGTGACATAAAATACCGAGTTTAGCTTCTCCGACACCGCTTTCAACAGTCCCGACATAATTATCAAAGTTTTTTGTTTTAAACCCAAGTTCTTCTGCCTTCTTTAAAAAAATTTCAAGTACTTTCGCATTATTTTCACCATACGGCATACCATGCTTCGGGGCGGCTGCCACACTCTTTATTTTAACCAATTCATTTAAAAAATCAATCATTTCGGCGGTCATGTTTTTCCTCCCAAATAAGTGTTTTATTTTACAACTGCTGTTTTGCCCTTGCTATCTGTGTAATAAATTTTATCAAAGTTACCGACGTGAATTTTGAATTTGTTGTCTCCGCCAAAAAGGCGCAGAGAGGAATATATTTTTATGCGGCATTCACCGTTGCCGCTTGAATATTCATACCCCTTGTATGCTTTAAAAACGGGGACATTACCTGTAATATAAACGTAAGACCCTGTTTTTTCAACATTCAGCGTTGTTATTTTATCCGTGTCGGTAACAAAACTTTGAACACTCAAAAATACAAGTGCAAATAAGGCGGCGATAATTATTGTGAATTTAAATTTCTTCATATACGGTCACCGTCAAGCATACCGTCTATGAAATGTATTTTGATATGACGATTTTCAAGGTCAACACGTTTTACAAATTCGTGAACCATCGGAACCAATATCTGTTTTCCGTCGGTTGCTTCAATATCAAGCACATCGTTTCCGCCGGTCAGCAATACGTCTTTCAATGTTCCGACTGTTTCTTCGGTATCGTAATTTATAACGGAAATTCCACGTAAATCGCCGATATAATATTCGTCTTCTTCAAGCGGCATTAAATCTTCATTGTTGATTGAAACCGTTTTATGAATATATTTTGCCGCATCTTCGGGAGAATTTATTCCCTCAAGTTTAACCGCAACGCAGTTTTTTATATGTTTTACGTATTCAACCGTATAACATTCGCCGTTTATATAAATATTTTCAAGTTCGTCAAACATATTGTATATATTTGTATAAGGCAATACTTTGAGTTCGCCTTTAAGACCTCTTGTTGTTACTATTTTACCTATTTCGGTCAATTTAAAACCTCCCTATGCATATAAATTAACACAAAAGCGGAAAGCCGCAAAAACTCTCCGCTGATTTCTGAAAATTACTGCAAAATCTCAACCACAACACGCTTATTATCTTTATTGGCGGCTGCTTTTACAACTGTTCTTATAGCTTTTGCGATACGCCCCTGTTTACCGATAACTTTACCCATATCGCTTTCGCCGACACGAAGTTCGAGTATTATGGACTGTTCGCCTTCAACTTCGCTCACGTTTACAAGTTCAGGAGCATCCACAAGGGATTTTGCTATGTTTTCTAATAATTCTTTCATGTTTGTTTTCTCTCCCGTAAATCAGTATAAAGCTCTGAAAATGGGATTTTGCAAGCACAAAACCCCATATGCTTAGCTTATTATTTTACTATACCGTTTTTCTTCAGTAAATATTTTACCGTATCTGTCGGTTGAGCACCGTCGTTTAACCATTTTTCGGCTCTTTCGGCGTTGATTTTAACGGTAGACGGTTCTGTCATCGGGTCATATGTTCCGATTTCTTCAATGAAACGACCGTCGCGCGGATACCTTGAATCGGCTACGACAATTCTGTAAAACGGAGCTTTTTTAGCACCCATTCTTCTTAAACGAATTTTTACTGCCATGTTGTTTCACCTCCTTAAATAAGCATGGTTTCAATAAGGGGCAAAGCCCCGTCATTTACCGTTTTCGGCGAAAAATTGTACTTCCGCCGAAAAATTAAGTGTAACCCACAGCCTTGTGCGGCACGGAGGACAGCTTAATTTGGTTATATAACAAAAAGAAAGATATTCCCACACTTTAAACGGCAGGTCTCTCTTGCTTTTTTTAATTAAATGTGGGTTGTTTATTTGAAATTACCCATCATTTTCATTTTCTTTTTAAGACCTTTGTTACCCATAAATTGTTTAATCATTTTCTGCATCATATCAAACTGCTTCAGCAGAGCGTTCACGTCTTGAACGCGCGTACCGCTTCCCTCTGCAATTCGTATTTTGCGGCTGGCATTTAT
This sequence comes from uncultured Oscillospiraceae bacterium, assembly GCA_964418245.1. Taxonomy (GTDB): domain Bacteria; phylum Bacillota; class Clostridia; order RUG12999; family RUG12999; genus CAKVOK01. The sequence continues at coordinate 22,561 of CAYQKW010000006.1, read as the reverse complement.
TATTGACGGATTCCGCCGTTCTTCAATCGTCATCGAAAGGATAATTGCTTCTGTATGAGAAAACTGCTTATCATCAACATTAATATTTTTGAGCATTTCTTTGTTCATGCCGGGCAACATTCCCACAAGCTGAGAAAGCGGACCCATTTTTTTCATCTGTTTGAGCTGACTTAAAAAATCTTCAAGCGTAAAACGGCTTTTAAGAAGTTTTGCTTCAAGCTCGCGCGCCTCTTGTTCGTCAACGGTTTCCTGAACTTTATCGATTAACGTCAATACATCGCCCATACCTAATATTCTCGATGCCATGCGTTCCGGATAAAATATTTCAAGGTCAGAAAGTTTTTCGCCCATACCGGCATATTTAATCGGTTTGCCGGTTACAGCACGAACCGAAAGTGCCGCACCGCCTCTTGTATCACCGTCAAGCTTTGTGAGAACAACACCCGTTATTTCAAGCTGTTCATTAAAACTTTCGGCAACATTTACCGCATCTTGACCAGTCATAGAGTCAACAACAAGCAAAATTTCGGTCGGGTCTACCGCGTTTTTAATGTTTTTAAGTTCGTCCATAAGTTCTTCGTTAATGTGCAGACGACCCGCGGTATCTATAATTACAAGGTCATTTCCTTTTTCTTTTGCGTGTTTGAGAGCGTTTTCGGCTATCTCTACCGGGTTTCCGCATCCCTGTTCAAAAACTGGAATATCAAGCTGAGCGCCAACAACCTGCAACTGCTTTATTGCCGCCGGACGGTATACGTCGCAGGCAACCAACAACGGGCGTTTGCTCCGTTGCTTTCGTAGCTGTGCCGCAATTTTTGCCGAGGTCGTTGTTTTTCCGGCCCCTTGAAGACCGACCATCATTATTACTGTCGGCGGTTTTGACGAAATCTCTATCTTGGATTCGGTTGTTCCCATAAGCGTGATTAATTCGTCACGCACAATTTTTACAATATGCTGTACCGGGGTGAGACTGCCGAGAATTTCGTCACCAACGGCTTTTTCGGATACTTTGTTTACAAAATCTTTAACAACTTTAAAGTTTACATCGGCTTCAAGAAGTGCCAGACGGATTTCACGCATAGCTGTTTTTACGTCAAGCTCGGTTATTTTTCCTTTGTTTTTGATTTTTTTGAACGTGTCCTGGAGTTTATCCATCAAACTGTCAAATGCCATACTTTTCCGCCTCCCATAAATTTATTTCATCTATCATGTGCATTACTGTTTCAAAATCTTCGTGGTTTTTCAGTTTATCTTTAATATCCTCAAGCTTGCTTTCAACAAGCGCAAATCTTTTGACAAGCCCAAGGTTATGCTCTGTTTCGGTTAAAATATGTTCCGATTTTTTTATCGCATCTCTCACGCCCTGGCGCGTAATCCCAATATCTTCGGCAATTTCCGCAAGCGATAGGTCTTCGTTGTAATATAAGTTCATTATATCCGATTGCCGCGGAGTGAGCAACGTGCCGTAAAAATCGAGCAATACAGAAAAATTTAAATCTTTACTCATAAATATCCTTCCGAATTTCAATGCTGTAAAGCAAATCACTTTACACAGTATACCACAAAAAAATACTTTTGTCAATACCTTTTTCAAAAAAAATAAAAGTAAATTCCCAAAGTAAAATCCACAGCGGAAATCACTTTGGGAATTTTTTTGAAAAGTTCTGTGATTGACAAGTTATTCGGCGTTATAAAATCAGTTTCATCAAACAGGTGAAAATAAAGCAAGCAAATATTCCGGCAAGTGTCGGTATAATAAATGCAAGAGAAGTATATTTCAAACTTCCGGTTTCTTTTTTCACCGTAATGAGCGTTGTTGAACACGGCCAATGCATGATTGTGAAAAGCATTACGTTGATTGCCGTCACAAATGTCCATCCGTTTGACACAAGAAGTTCGCGAAGTTCGGCAATATTTAGAGCATTGCTCAAATTTCCGGAAGCCGTATATGCCATTATTATTATCGGCAGAACAATTTCGTTTGCCGGTATGCCGAGTATAAACGCAAACAATATAACTCCGTCAAGCCCGATGAGACGTGCGAACGGATCCAAAAAACCGCTACAATGCGCAAGAATGCTCAAGTTGCCGATTTTGATGTTTGCAAACAGCCATATAATAAGCCCGGCCGGTGCCGCAACGCTTGCCGCTCTGCCCAGCACAAATAATGTTCTGTCGAATATTGACCGTATGATTATCTTAATTATGTCAGGATGCCTGTATGGCGGCAATTCAAGTGTGAAAGAAGAGGGTTTGCCCTTGAGCAGAGTACACGATAACAGCCGTGACACAAAAAATGTTGCCAAAATACCGATAAGTATAAACAATGTAAGGACAAGCGCGCTTAACAAACCGTGATACCACGTTCCCGTGCCGAGAATTATAAATGCGGATATCAGCGTGATTATTATGGGAAATCTTCCGTTGCACGGAACAAAAGCATTTGTAAGAACGGCAATAAGACGTTCGCGCGGAGAATCTATAATTCTGCATCCAACCACTCCGGCGGCATTACAGCCGAATCCCATGCACATTGTCAGTGCCTGTTTTCCGCAGGCGTTGCATTTTTTGAAAGACTTATCCATGTTGAAAGCAATTCGCGGCAACAGTCCCAAATCTTCAAGCAGCGTAAACAACGGGAAGAAAATTGCCATTGGCGGCAGCATAACCGATACAACCCATGTCAGCACTCTGTATACGCCGTGCGTAAGTGCTTCGCAAATAATCGGCGGAATTTTAAACAGTATAAGGGCTTCGAATATATACGGTTCCGCAGTGGAAAAAATGCGTGATAAAAATTCCGACGGAATATTTGCACCGCTTATCGTAATCAGAAATATAATACAGAGCATAAAAAGCATAATCGGTATTCCGGTTGTTTTTCCCGTAATTATTTTGTCAATACGGCAGTCTGCATTTCCGTAATTTTTATTTGTTATCGAAATAACTTGTTTTGCTGTGTTTTCTGCTGTGTGCAGTATGGCGGAAATTACGGTGTCACATAAACTTTCGCAAGTATATCCGCTTGTTTTTAACAGTTGTTCGCATTCCTCAAGCTGTGAAGAAAGCTCATGACGAATATCTGTATTCAAATATCTGTTTATATTTTCGGTAAATGTATCGTTGTTTTCAAGCAAACGAAGTGAAAGCCACCGTTTTTTCATATGAATTTCAGGAAGAATTTCGCCGATTCTTTTCTCAAGTATCGCTATTGCTTTTTCAACGGTTTCGGAATATTCAACCGCCAAAACTTTCACCGATTTTTCAATTAAAATCCTTTCGGTTTCGTCAAGAAGTTTTTCAAGCCCGATTCCTTTTTTGGCACTTGTGCCGACGACGGGAACACCAAGAATACCCGAAAGCTTCTTCAGGTCAACCAAAATACCTTTTTTCTCTGCTTCGTCCATAAGATTTACACAAACAACAACATTATCGGTTATTTCGGTTATCTGAAGAACAAGATTAAGATTTCTTTCAAGGCAGGTTGCATCACACACAACAATAATTGCATCCGCATTTCCGAAACATATGAAATCGCGCGCGGTTTCTTCTTCTGCAGAATGCGCGGTAAGCGAATAAGTACCCGGAATATCCGCAAGTATATAGTTTCTGCCGTTGTGCGAACAAATCCCTTGTGCATTACCGACGGTTTTGCCCGGCCAGTTGCCGGTATGCTGATTCATGCCGGTAAGCGCGTTGAAAACAGTGCTTTTTCCGACATTCGGATTTCCGGCAAGACCGATAATACTGTCGGACGTGTATACCTTTTTTATCGTAAAATCCATATCTGCGGCGTTCGTTCCCGTGGAAGAAGCTGTAAGTCCCATCACATACCCTCCGGATTGTTTTTGACAGATATGCATATATCGCGGCAATCTTCGTTTCGTATCGCGATGACAGCACCTTTAATCCGATATGCCGACGGGTCGCCGCCGGGGCTCACAAGAACACATTCCACATCACTGCCCTCAATAAGCCCAAGGTCCTGCAAACGGCGGCGCATTCCGCCTTTGGTATTCATTTTTCTGACAGTTCCGCCTTGACCGGCTTTTAAATCCGAAAGAACACATATGTTATTCATACAAATCTCCGTTCTGCCGCCTGCAACGGCGAGGTCTTATATCTAAAAAATCATAGTCAATGTTATAATATGTAAAATATTGCAATGTGTTACTTTTGCCGAACGTCAAATACAATAAAAAAGGATATAATGCAGAAATTATTCCAAACATATTGGCAAACGGTCGAAACTCCGATATTATATTCAATAATGGGATTCAGCTCCGTCATTCAACGTTTCGGCGGTGTTCGTTGCAACCGCCGTTACAGATATATGTTCGGGGAAAACTTCAATATAAAAAGGCAATGCCAAAACGGTTATGCAAATCGCGAAGGCGTTAAAGCGAATTGATATGAACAAGATTTATGAGATTACAGACAACACTCCGACGATAACAGAACTGTAAAAGAAATTTTACAAAACGATGCTTGCGGCCGGGAAAAACAAGATTTTACATTGAACAAGTTGAAAGAAATACAGAAAAACATAATCAAAAAACCGACAAGAAAAATCTTGCCGGTTTTTTGTGTACACGGAAAAATGAAAAGTTATACGAATTTCAAATCGTTTTATCACAGCCGATATTGTCGTTTTGTAAATTTTTTTTATAAATTTCCTGCGGTGTGATAAATTTCACAATTTCGCCTTTTTCGTTTTTTAATGCACCGACGGCGTTTGCCGGAAGAAAATTCGCATCGGCAATCAAATTGTCCGAAGTGTTCAAAACAAATAATCCGGCTTTGTAGATTCGCCGGTTTTCATATGCGCTTGTTTCGACTACCGGATTGTATATATACCCACTGCCCGAAAGGAAAACAACCGCTCCGATGTATATAAGACTGAAATTGAATTTTGTTGCGGCGAGAATGCATACTCCGCACAGCATAAGCATACCGCCCATAACGCGGCAAAGAATATCAAGTAAAAAACGTGCTTTTTTGCGGTCGGTAACAAGCATGAGCAAACTGTAAAGAACTTGCCCACCGTCAAGCGGAAAAACGGGCAGAAAATTGAGAGCCGCCATTGATATATTTATAAGGAAAAATTCGCTGTTCTGCATATGATAGCCGATAAAAGCAAGAAGTATGTTCGCAAGAGGTCCGGCGGAAGAAATAAACAGCATTTCGTTTGATGTAACACTTCCGCGCAGATTGTTCATTTCTATGCCAAATCCTTTAAGCACAAAATATTTCGGCTTATATCCGCAGAGAGATGCCGCCGAAAAATGAGCAAGTTCATGAATGCCAACCGAAAACAAAATGTAATAAAAATTGACGTTTGAAAACATAATACAGCAGGCGGCAGTTATAAGTACGGTATAATCGAGAAATATGTTTTTATAAATTTTAATAATTTCAATTACCCTCCGCATTCTCAACGGTTCCGCTTGCCGGGATAACGTTTTCGGTGAATCTTGAAAGCGTATCTCTCAAATCGACCGTGTAATTAATCAGATGATTTGCGGCGGTTTGCACCGTTGTTCCGCATATCGGCGTATCCTTAAAAAACATGAAACCACATATCAAAGTTGCGCATATGATTATTTGAATTAAAAGTCTGCCGCCGTTTTCGTTTTCCGCATCCGCCGGCACAGAACGTCGGTGTTTTCTTTCTGCCATAAATTCATATCCTTTCCGAAAAATATTAATTGAACTTTATATATTTTACGTTTGGATTTTTTGTAATATGCAAAAAACATATGTTTCTGCAAAGATTTATTTTTGATTTTCTGCGGATTTGCGGTTTGCCTCCGCACGATATTCGCCGGCAGAGACACCCACGTGCTTTTTAAACGCTTTATAAAACTGAAGAATATCGTTGTATCCCACGGCATAAGAAATCTGAGCCGCCGACATGGTGGTACTCAAAAGAAGCTCTTTTGCTTTTTCTATACGCGTTTGAATCAAAAACTGCTGCGGTGAAACACCTTCGTATTTGAAAAAAATATTTCGGAGATATGCGCGGCTTATAAAAAGATTATTCGCGATACTTTCTATTGATATAGGCGAGTGAAAATTTTCAAAAATATATTTTTTGGCATTTTCAACGTACTGCCGACTGATTGATTTTTGAGAAAAGTTGTTTCTGCCGACAATGTGCATTGAGGTCATCAGTGATGCATAAGCGGCGCAGAATGTGCTGTCGGTTATCCGAAAAGGGAGAAATTCGGATATAAATGATGTCAGTGCGTCAAAATATTTGTCGTGCAGAAATCTGAAAGTGCAGTTATTCGGATTACAGACGCAAGTGTCACTGTCAACTTTGCTTCCGATAACATCAATCCACAAATATTCCCATGGGTCGGTTTTGTCGGGATAATAACAGGTTGAGGAACCCTTGAATACAATAAACCCATCGCCCTTTTTTAAATGCATTCCGTTAAAATAACCCTTGCCGTTTAATATATAATGAATGGAATTAACCGGATAGTAATCAAGTGATAAAATTTCTTTGTCGGCAGTGGTTGCTTCTCGGTTGATGTTGGTTAAATAAATACTCTGCATAATATTTCTCCTTTCGGTTGACAGTGATGCATTGTGTTTTTTATCTGCCGAAAACGGCGAAAACTGTTATATCATGTCGTGAAAGCAATGCGGCAAAACCGTTTGCGTATTTAAAACGATGACAGCAAATCTGTTTTACGGTCTGTGTCCCCAAATGCTTATCTTAATTCTATTATAACACAAACACCAATAAATACCAGTGTCTTAAATTAT
>CAYQKW010000006.1:0-15774 GCA_964418245.1 uncultured Oscillospiraceae bacterium | reverse complement strand
GTTAATTAAAACGATGCCCGCAAATCTTTTTTACGTTCGTGGTCCCCAAATTCTTATATTAATTATATTATAAAAGAAAATGTATTTTATTTAAAAAAAAAAAAAAAAAAAAAAAAAAAAAAAAAAAAAACCAAACATGGATAAATACAGAAAAAAGTACGATTTTTGGATATATAACAAAATTTTAAATCTCAAATAACGCATATCATTTTGACATATAATAATTCGATAATGCCATAGTAATGAAAATGTAAATGTATTATACTTTAAAGTAAGAATGTATATGGAGGAGAAATTTATGAAAAAAATACTTTCACTAATGGTTGTATTTCAGTTAATTCTGGCAGTAGCTGTATTTGTTCCGGCGGAGAAGGTTTCGGCGGCAGCTTCCGAAAATCTTGCGCTTGGTGCAAAGGTTGTAAGAGCCGCAAGATACGGATGGGAAGGCGGAATATTTTTGCCGGAATGGCTTATCGACGGTGATTATAACACAATATGGGCATCGTATTACTCGGCATATACAGATATTCCGTCCAACGAAAAATTCAGACATCTTGTTGAATTTGACTTGGGAAAAGAACAGCTCATCGGTTCGATTGTTGTAACTTCACGTCCGAATATTCTTGAAAGGTCGGCAAGTGCAAATCTGGAAATACATCTTTCAAACGACCGTAATTTTAAAGATTATGTTGTTGTCGGTTCGGTAGACGGCAACGGTCTCGGTCTTTCCGAAAGTGTGACGTTCACTGTTCCGAAAGGATATTCTTACAGATATTTTCGTGTGGTAAAGACGGTTCATTCTGTTCTTATACTTTCTGAAATTGAAGTTTACGGTGCGGCATTCGACCCAAATCAATTAACTTCATATACTGATGTAAATGATAATAATTTGAACGATGCGGTAAATGTTTCGCAGATGTTAAATATAGCAGACAATCCCACAGATAACGAATTCGGAGCAAACAAGCTCATAACACGCGGCGAAGCGGTTCAGTGGCTTTCGAGAGCGGCAAAATACAGCGAAAGCGAAGGCGAAACCTCGTTCAAAGACATCGAAGATTCTCCGTATGCGGCGGCAATAAAAGGTATGGAAGAAAGAGGAATACTTTCAAAATCCGAAAAATTCAATCCGGAAGCATACATTTCATATAATGAATTTTTGGCGATGGCAACCAGAATTTTGGGATACGAACCCTACAGCAAGGTTCACGGCGGTTATCCGCTCGGCGTTCAAGAGTCGGCAAAACAGGCAAAACTATTAAAGTCTGTCAGCGTTAAAAATTATAACGAGTGCGTGAATCGTGCGGATGCGATTAAAATTATTTATCAAATGCTTATAGCTCCGACATTCGGTATAGCCGGCATGGATAATGACGGCGCGGACTATCGCAAAGAAGACACGAAGTTTATCGACAATGTTTACGGATATGATATAATAAAAGGGCAGATTACGGCAAGCGATTCGACGGGGCTTTACGATGAGAACGCCGCAGAGAGCAAGGGAAACGTGAGAATAGGCAACGAATCGTATCGTGATTCCAACAACAGTCTTTGGAAATATATAGGCAAACGTGTAACTGCGCTTGTTGATAAGAACGATAATAACAATATAGTTTTGAATGCGTGGATAGATAACGAGGAAAAACAGGTAACAACAATGTACGGCACAGATGTTGTTGGTTTTTCGGGTAATACTCTCACATATGAACGTGAAGACGGTAAAAATAAAAAAATAAAAATGGATACCGGTTATGCCGTAATTAAAAACTATGTTGCATATCCGTCGTTTGCCGATGCGGATATTGAAAAGGACAGGGTTCGTTTGGAACTTATAGATGCGAACGACAACGGAGACCCCGATGTTATATTCATTTATGATGCGGTTCCGATTGTTCCGCTTTATAAAGATATTTCGCTTGACAGTGTACACGTCGGACAGGCTGATGACAACACCTTGTCTTCGGATTATGATGTGCCGACAAGAATCGACGCCGAAGAATTGAAACACGTACATATTCAGCAGGGTGAAGATTTTCTTCTTCCGGCAGGTGTTATAGAACCCGAACTTTTGATGATATATAAATCAGACAATAACAAAGTTATTGGGATAAATGTTTTTAAAGATGTTGTATCGGGAATTGTTACAGGGGCAGAAACCGACGGAGTGTATGTTGATAACGAATTTTATGAGTTTTCACCATATTATCCCACGGCATACATAAATAAAATCAAATTGGGTGATGCGGTTAGTTTTGTAACCGATGAAACCGGCAAAATAGTGCGGGATGCAATGAAGAATGACGTTGCACAAAGCGATGAACTTGCTTTTCTTATTGCCGGGGGAATGAAAGAGGACCTTAATTATAAGGTAACATACAAATTGTTTAACGAAAGCGGCAAGATGCTGTATCTTAATCTTGCCGAAAAAGTGCGATTTACCGATGTTTACGGAACTACAAGCAAAAAGAACGGATATGAGGTATACAATATTCTCAAAACCGGTAAGCAGCTTGCAAACAATATCGAATTAAACAATAACGGTGCGTTTATCAGATATAAACTTAATTCCAAAGGCGAAATTTCTGATATAACGTGTCAAACACTGACAAATGCAAAGTCAAAAAGATATTACTGCCCGTCTTCGCGCGCGTGGACAAACAGTAAATGGGGAACGGAATATCTTTATTTGAGCAATCCGGATACTACAGTGTTCAACATTCCGTTCAATGCGGATACGGGTGAACCTATTGTTGATGATGAATTTGATTCTTATTACAGTATCAGCACCGTAAACGATACGTTCAAGAGTGATTACACAAAGTATAACACCGAACTGTATCTCACAACGGATGAAACCGACTTGAACAAAAAATCCGTATATACAGATTTTGTTGCGTATTATAAAGAATACAGCTTTGATGTTGCCACATCGGCATATCCGGTGGATTCTCTCAATTCAACGAAAATTCTTTATAAAAGCTCAAAACAGATATTGAATGCAGACAATACGGCATCAACGGCGATTACCGGATATAACATATCAACAGGCAAAGAAGTTACGCTTACATTGCATCCGAGTATCACCAAGGTTATTGATTCCAATAAGGTATTATGGGCAAAAAAACGCGGAGAAAGCGGCACTTCATCATTGTATCAGGATTATAACCTGCTTGCGGCGGCACAGGTTAAGGCAATTCCGGCACAGTATGTATCGGATTTGTCGGATTTGAAACCGGGAGATATTCTTGCGTGTTCAATGTGTAATGATTACGTTTCGGGCTTTGAACGTATATTGCAGAGCGATGAGATTGACACATGCGAGAGTGATATGGAATCTGCGAATTTCTATTTTGAAGTAGGCGAAAACCTAGGCACCATGGCGGCTAACTATAAACTGATTAACGGCCGTATAGGGGCATATAACAATAATGTTTTGAAAATTTCAAACGACAAACATACGATTATGACGGAATATAACCGTATAATATATGCATTCACGGTAGATAAAGACGGAAAAATAACAAAAGAAGACGTGAGTGCCGTTCCGGCATATTGGACTGTCGGCGACAACGTCGTTATTTCGAGCAACGGTGTCGGCGGTTCGTCCGGTGCATTTTCGATTATCAATTATAAATAAACGTGACGGTTTCATACGGAGGTTGCTTTATGAATAAAACAAAATGGATTTCCGCAAAAAGAACACAGGGACACGAAAAGGTTATAAACGACAGTCTGTTAATTCGTAAAAACTTCAATGTTAAATCGGGACTTAAGTCTGCGGTTATTGATGTCTGCGGTTTGGGGTACGGTATGTATACCGTAAATTCAAAACGTGTTACGGACGATGTGCTTTCAACACCGTTTACGGCGTTTGATAAAAGAGTTATATATAATACATACGATATTACAGATAAATTAAGCGAGGGCGAAAATGTTTTCGGAGCATTTCTCGGCAACGGCTGGTATAATGATGATGCCAACATCTGGTATTTTGAAAGAGCAACGTGGAGAGATAATCCGAAGCTTGCGGCAAAAATAACGCTTAGCTATGCGGACGGCTCGATTGAGGTTGTTTCAACGGATTCAAGCTGGAAAGTCTGCGACGGTCCGTGTACGTTCAATCATCTGCGTCAAGGTGAAATATATGACGCACGTCTTGAAAAGGACGGCTGGGACGCTCCCGGATATAATGACGGCGAGTGGGAAAAAACAGCGATTGTCAAAGCACCGGGCGGTGTTTTGGAACCTATGGATATGCCGCCGATACGCGTTATAAGAACAATTAATCCGATTTCAAAAAACGATAAAGGAATTTATGATTTCGGCGAAAATATAAGCGGCTGGGCAAAAATAAAGGTTAAAGGCGAAGCCGGACGCGAAGTTGTGATAAAATATGACGAACGTCTTGACGAAGAAGGCAACTTCACAAATAAAGTGAATAATTTCACATATTATCAGAATCACCCTCTTCATCACGAAAACAGATATATTTTGAAAGGCGGAAGCGTTGAAGAATATGCACCGATGTTCAGTTATTACGGTTTCAGATATGTGAGTGTCGAGAATGCTCCGGAAGAATTTGAAATTACGGCAGAAGTTGTTCATACCGATTTTAAAACAATAGGAACGTTTGAATGTTCCGATAAAATGCTTAATTTAATTCATGAAGCAAGTGTGCGTTCAACTTTGACGAATTACGTCGGAATGCCTACGGACTGCCCTCACCGTGAACAGAACGGGTGGACGGGTGATGCGGCACTTTCGTGTGAACAGACACTCATGAATTTTGACGCAAAAAAATCATACAGAAAATGGCTTAACGATTTTAAAGATGTTCAGCGTCCGTCCGGACAGATTCCGGGAATAATACCGACTTCGGCATGGGGATATAATTGGGGCAGCGGTCCCGCTTGGGATACGGCGATGATTAGTATCCCGTGGAACGTATATCAAAACACGGGCGATAAATCGTTAATCGAACAGATGTGGGAAAACAACGTTAAATATTTTGATTTTATCACGCTTATGAGCGAAGATTACGTTGTTGATTTCGGACTCGGCGACTGGTGTCCGCCTCCGGGATGCGAAATGATTCCGATAGAAGTTACGGATACGGCACATTTTTATATATTTGCAAAAACTTTGGCTATGAGTGCCGAGGTTATCGGCAAAGACGGAAGTTTTTACAAATCGGAAGCGGAAAAAATCCGAAACGTATGGAGAAACCGTTATCTGGGAAATGAAAAACTCGAAAAAAGTCAATCGTTCCTTGCGTGTGCGGTTTACAACGGTTTTCTTGAAGAAAACGAAAAAGCGGATTATGCAAAACGTCTTGCACATCTTGTGGCGGAAAACGATTATCATATAGACTGCGGAATTTTCGGCACAAAATATATATTTACGGTGCTGTCGGAATTTGGATATGCTGATGTTTTATATAAAATGGTAACAAATCCCACAATGCCGTCTTATGCATATTGGATAAATCAGGGGATGACAACTTTCTGCGAAAATTGGGATATGATAGCTTCGTGCAATCATCATATGTTCAGCGAGGTTGACAATTGGTTTTACAAATATGTTGCCGGCATAAGAGTAAACGCCGGAGAAATTGAAATAAAACCGTGTTTTGTTACGGCGGTTGAAAAAGTCAAAGCATCGCACAACGGTGTGTATGTTGAATATGATACCGAAAAAATGACGGTTAAAACGGATAAAACAATAAAAGTTACAATCGGAGACGAAACACAGGTTGTTGAAAAAGGAATACATGAATTTAAACTTGCAAGAGCTTGATGTAATACGATTTAAGTCAAATTAGGAAAGGGAAAAAGATTAATGCGAGAAAGTTTAAAAATTAATCGAAATTGGGAGTTTTCACTGCCCAATCAGGCAGAACCGGAAATTGTGTGCTTGCCTCATACTGTAAAGCTTACACCGGCAAATTCCTGCGGCGGAAGAAATTATCAGGGGTTATGCACATATGAAAAAGAAATTTTAATTGAAAAAGAAAAAGCGAACGGTAAAGTATTTATTGAGTTTGAAGGAGCAATGGGACGCACCGCGCTGTATGTGAACGACAGATGCGTAAAAGAGCATTTGTGCGGATATATACCGCTTGTTGCCGATATAACCGATTATGTATTCTTCGGCGAAAACAACAGAATTGTTGTTGAACTCGATAACCGTGACAACGAAGCATTTCCGCCGGGAAAAACACAGGGCGACCTTGATTTTGCTTATCACGGCGGTTTATACAGAGAAGCAAAGCTTGTTTACACATCGGAAAAGGTTTATATAACAAATCCGCTTTTGGCAAACGAAGTTGCCGGCGGCGGAATATTCGCCCATTATGAAAACATAAGCGAAAAAAGTGCGGTTTTAAAAGTTAAAACACATATTCAAAACGATTCGGACGAAGATTGCGAAATTAAACTTGTAAATATTTTAACGGACGAAAACGGCACGGAAGTTGCAAAAACGGAAGCAAATTATGTTGTTGAAAAAAAATCGGCACAGCATTTTGAAGCGGAAGCAACAGTTGAAAATCCGATTTTCTGGGATATACACAATCCGTACATATATATGCTGCATACCCGGGTTTATAAAGGCGATACGCTGATAGACAACATAGATACGCAAACGGGAATAAGAACAGTTGAATTTACGCTTGGGGACGGAACGATTTTCAACGGCAAAAAACGCAGAATCCACGGCGCAAACTATCACCAGACTTATCCGTATATCGAAAACGGAGTTCCGATAAACTTGTTAAAACGTGATTTTCTTAAATTGAAAGATTGCGGAATGGAAAATATCCGTTCACATTATCCGTTTACAACGGAGCTTGTGCAGTTCTGCAACGAAATCGGTATGACGCTTATTGTGGCAAACGTGGGCTGGCAGTTCTTCAAAGAAGGCAAATTTTTTGAACTTACTTGTCAAAATATGCGTAATATAATCAGATGGCATAGAAATAATCCGTCGGTTATAATTTGGGAACCTATTCTTAATGAAAGTAAAATAGATGTTGAACATCAAACGGCACTTGCAAATCTTGTTCATGAAGAATATCCTTTCGAGGGAACATATTCGGCATCCGATTACGGACCTACGGACGTGGCATATAATGAATTTGACCCGGTTATGTTGGGAAAAGGCTTGGAAGAATATGGGGTTATTAATATTAATGACGGAATAAAACGTCCGAAATGGATAAGAGAATACGGCGACGGTCCGGATAATTTTGTTGACCAAAACTCGGTATGGCGTTCTCCGAGAGGGTTCGGCGAACACGCAATGATTATGACGGTAGACCGTATGCTCGGCAGATATGATAGAGAAAAAGGAACGTACACAAGCGTGCTTAACAACAAAGCCAACTGCGGTTTCGGAGTTTGGCCGGGAATCGAACATAACAGAGGATATCATATTAATCCATGCTGGGGCGGTTATCTTGATGCTTTCAGAATACCGAAATATGCTTTCAGTTTCATGAAAAGTCAGCAGGACAGAGAAAAAATCGGCGATTATGTATTTATTGCAAATGCGTGGAGCGAGATAAGCCCGAATGATGTTACGGTATATTCAAATGCCGAAAAAGTAAGACTGTATCATAACGATGAACTTGTTGCGGAGCAGGAACCCGACAACGTTGAGGTTAAACATCCGCCGTTCACATTCAAAGATGTAAGACGAAACTTCAAAAACCGTGCAAGAGCAACGTTGCGTGCGGAAGCAATTGTGAACGGAAAAGTTGTTGCGGAGGCAAAAGTGATGAGTCCTGGCGTTCCGAAGTTTTTGAAGCTTGAGGCCGATTTCATGGGAATGCCGCTTAAAGCGGACGGTGCGGATATTGTAACGGTTTATTGCAAAATTACGGACCGAGAAGGAAATCTTGTTCCGAATGCCGGTGACAATCACCTCATAAAATTTGAAATTGAGGGTGAAGGCGAGATTGTCGGTGACGATACAATCGGAGCAAATCCGATTTATCCGGAACTGGGTATCGCAACAATCTTGGTAAAATCAACCGGAAACCCGGGCAAAATTAAAGTTACGGCACGTCAGGCACATCCGCAGACGAGCAGAAACTACATACAGTTCGCCGGAGAACCCATCGGCATCTGTGACGGTGAAATTGTATTTGAAAGCATTCAAGGTTAAAACTTATTTTGAAAGGAATGATCAATATGACGGTAGCGGCATATAACGATAAAGCACTGGGAAGAAGCAGCCTGATAAAAAGGAT
Organism: uncultured Oscillospiraceae bacterium; assembly: GCA_964418245.1. Lineage (GTDB taxonomy): Bacteria > Bacillota > Clostridia > RUG12999 > RUG12999 > CAKVOK01. Next base: position 7,523 of record CAYQKW010000006.1, on the reverse strand, counting down.
TAAACGAAACAAATATATATATCTATTGTTGTTTCCATCAATTTTCCTGAATATATTTTTTAAATATATTCCCATAGCCGGAATAAAAATGGCTTTTCAGGATTATAACATTTATTCTCCGGAAAAAAGTGAATGGATAGGGCTTGCAAATTTTAAAGCAATATTTAACGATGTGGAATGTATAAGAGCTATTATCAACACATTCAGACTAAGTATATTAAACTTGGTTCTTGTGTTCCCGATAACAATTATTTTCGCACTTTTGCTTAACGAACTCACAAACATAAAGTTTAAAAGAGCGGTGCAGACAATAAGTTATCTTCCGCACTTTCTTTCGATGATTTCCGTTATAGGTATTGCAACAACGATGCTTTCAAAAGCCGGACCGATAAATGACTTGATGCAATTTTTGAATCCGAGTTACGAACGAAGAATGTTTCTTTCTGAACAGGGAGTGTTTGAACCGCTTCTCATCATAATAGGATTGTGGAAAGGCCTCGGTTGGGAATCAATCATATTCCTTGCGGCAATAACCGGTGTTGATACATCGCTTTACGAAGCCGTTGATATTGATGGCGGCGGTTATTTCAAAAAACTGTGGTATGTTACACTGCCGTCTATTATGCCGACAATAGTAATTATGTTCCTGTGGAAAATTTCGGCATTGTTTACAAGTAACTTTGAACTTGTTTATGGTTTGCAGAATGCATTTGTCGATTACGAAGTTATTCAGACATACGTATACAAAAACGGTATCGCCGGCGGTAACTATCAGCTCACAACGGCATTCGGTCTTGCTCAAGGTGTCGTAAACTTCACATTGCTGTTTGTAGCAAATCAAATTGCAAAGAAAACAACGGACGTATCGTTATTCTAAAAGAAGGGAGGAAGATTTTATGTCAAACGTTTCAATAAAAGATAAAAATAAAATTCGTATAAGCGCAGGCAGAAAAATATTCAATGTCATAAATATATTGTTCATGATTTTCATTGTATTGGTTATGTTTTTGCCGTATTTGAACGTTATAGCCAAAGCATTCAACGACGGAATGGATGCCTCAAGAGGCGGAGTACTGTTCTGGCCGAGAAAGTTCACGCTTAATAACTTTAACATCATATTCTCCGATACAACGGTTTATAACGCGGCACTCATTTCGGTTTTGCGTGTTATTGTTGCGTGTGTGCTTACAATTTTGGTTCAGTTTACTTGCGCATATGCTTTGACACGTCAGGATTTGCCGGGGAAAAGCTTTATACTGTGGTTGTTTATGATACCGATGTTCGTAAGTGCCGGAGATGTTCCCACATATGTGTTATATTCAAAAGTGGGTCTTATAAACAACTTTTGGGTATATATTCTGCCGACGTTGTTCAACCTTTCAAATATCATCATCATAAGAACGTATATGCAGTCGAGCATACCGTTCTCAATCGAAGAATCGGCAACTTTAGACGGTGCATCCGAAGTAAAAATATTCATGCAGATTATTCTTCCGCTTTCAATGCCTATTCTTGCAACAATCGCATTGTGGACAATTGTCGGTCATTGGAACTCATACACAGATACCCTTCTTTATATACGAGATTCAAAACTTTATACGTTGCAGTATAAGATGATGAAAATGATTAAAGAAGCGGAAGAACTCAAGAAAATTCAACTTGCGGCAATGCAGGCGGGTTATGTTGTTGACACAAACGCAAATTCAATATCAACGGATACAACAATTTCGGCACAGATTGTGGTAACAACACTTCCGATAATATGTACATATCCTTTCTTCCAAAAATATTTCGTAACGGGAATAACAATGGGGTCTGTAAAAGGCTGATAAAAATAAATTTATATAACATAAGGAGGAACAAAAATGAAAAAGATTATTTCGTTAATACTTGCGGCAACACTTGCCGTCGGAGGTTTAACAGGCTGCGGTAAAAAAGACAAAAACACAACGGTGTCAACAGGAAATCTTCAGATTATTGATTTTAATCAATATAAAGATGCTGATGATATTCCCGATTGGAAAGGTGAAAAACTCAACCTTAAATATTTTGTCGACGGATTAAGTGCAGTAACAAACCGAGGAGAAATATCACCTAACGACGTTGTAACACCGGAAATCGGAAGAATAACCGGGGTTACGCTTGACCCGTCCGAAGCAATGGACCTCGGCGAGTCTTCATGGGATGCAAAAATCGCACAGATGATTGCGGCAAACGACTGGCCGGATATTGCCAAAGACATTCCCGATTTACAGGGACTTATCGACAGAGGTTCACTCTGGCGTCTTGATGAACTTATAGAAAAATACTGCCCGAATTTATATAAACTCTTCGGACCGGATTCGGATTCTTACGGTCCGGAATGGAAAGCACAGATGGATCGTTACGGTGGCGTATATGCAATTTGTATGGGTACGGGCTGGAACTTATCTCCTGTTGAAGAATTTTACGAAAAAGGCATATATGATATGACAGAACAGGAAATGAAAAATATCCGCGGAAACAAAGAACACGCATATGGTGACATCTCTGTTCGTGAAGATATTCTTTTGCAGTTGTTCCCTGAAGCTCATTCAAATGCGGAACTTGAAAAGATTTATAACGAAAGAGGATATTTCACCGAAGAAGAAATATTCGATGTTCCCATTAATTCAAAAGAAGATTTCGTAAAACTTCTTTATGATATAAAAGCACTCGGACTTAAAGACGGCAAAAACGAAGTTTATCCGTTCTATACGCATAACGGCGGCGATAACTGGTTTGCTCTTGTTAATATGGGGCAGATATGGGGATATTACAGACATACCGGTGCCATATATTACAGCTACTTTGATTTGGAAGATAACGAAATGAAATTCACTCTTAAAGAAGACTGGTTTAAAGATATAGTTAAAACTTATAACCGGATGATAAGAGATGGTGTTGCTTCCAAAGAAGCTCTTGTTGATACGGAAAACATCTTTAAAGAAAAACTCACAAACGGTAGATATATTGTAACAACATATCCGAATATTCCGACAGAAGCGGAAATGGACGGAAAATACAGATACAGAACGGTATATCAGAAATACGGAGTTATGGACGACAAGGTCTTATTCCCGGCTTCTGTTGATACGCTTAACGGTAAATATTCGATATTCAGCGAAAATATCACGGAAGAACAGGCTATTCAGATACTCAGAATGTTAGATTTCCTCGCAAGTAATCCGGGTCAGAAACTTCAGTTGTGGGGTCCGAGAAAAGCCGGACTTTATACGGAAGATGAAAACGGAAACCTCGCATATACGGATGAAGCTCTGAAAAACGAAATGGTAGACAGCTCAAACCATCCGAAAGATGTAACTTTTAAATATAATATAGGCAACAAATCGTGGCCGAAATATCCGGGTGTTGGTGTTAACCAGTATAATCCGTATCGTTATTACGGCAGAGAAACAACCTGGAAGAGTGCATATACACCGGCAGCGCTTGAGGGATTTGAACTTAAAACAACTCCGAGCCGTTACACATATATGTATGAAAACTATATTCTTAACGATATTCCGGGATTCAGAGATTTCTGGAACAAACGTGAAGCTTTTGAAAATGCATTGTTAAAAACATTTGCCGCGGATTCCGATGCGGAATTTGAAAAGAGATATGACGCAATGCTCAAACTTGCCGAAAAGAACGGTTTAAGTGACGAGAACATGAAGAAATACAGCGAACTTTACAAAGAAAACTATAACAAAGAATATATGCCCTATGTTGAAGAATTGAGAAAACAACTCGGATATAAATAATGTTTTCAAAATCTTATGCTCTCCCGAAAGGGAGAGCGTAAGAAAAGTTCAATTTGAAAACATTGCAGAGAGGAGAAAATATTCATGAAAAAAATTATTTCATCATTATTGGCAATCGCTTTGATTGCAACAAGTCTTTCATTCACGGCAATGGCAGACGGTGCGGTTGTTATTTCGGACACAGCGAGTACATTGATTGAATTTGAAGATTATGCCGATTATTTTGAAAACAAATCCGACAACGCATTAAACGGCGGACTTTCGGGCGGTGTGGGAATTGCATATTATTATGGATTGGACAGCGGTGCAATTTCGTATGATATTCCGGTAACGGTTAAGGGCAACAGCGGATATAAAGTTGATTTTGCGGCTGTAAAAAAAGGTACTTATGTTTCGGAAGTAAATGTATATCTTGTTGAAGAGGGCAACGAAGAAAATAAAATCCTTGTCACGGATAACGCAAACTTCGATAAAGATATATGCACACCCATTCAATATCAAACGGTCGGCGGCTTTAAAAACGGCGGCAATGAAACATATATTACCGCCGGAAACTACAAACTTCGTGTTGAAATGAAAAAAGCACAGCTTCAGAATTTTGTTATAACAATTCTTGATTTTATTAAGTTTACGCCTGTGTTTGCAGAAATAAGCGGAACAGAAAAAACAACGGTTGAATTTGAAGATTATACATGCTATTTCAGAGTTGTTAATGCGAAAAAAACAAGCAACACGGTAGACGGCGACGGAAATGTTCAGACAAACAATTTGTCCGGAGGTGAGGTATTAAGATTTGATACACAGCTTGAAACAAACGAAACAAGAGAAGTGAACATTCCGTTCACATTTACAAAAGCCGGTATTTACAGTGTGGATTTTGCCGGAAGCGGAGATTATGACTTTTCACAGTACGACATAAATCTTGTACCGGAGAATACAAATCTTGATACAATAAATCAGATTGTACGCAGCTACGATGTGAATCCGAAAGAAACAAGCAATGCCGAAAAAATCATAACCGTGAACAATGTTGACCGATGGTATCCGATACACAGAAAAACATCGGGTGTTATAAGAAATATTAAAATTGAGAAAGCCGGAAGATATAATCTTCAAATTAATATCACAGTAAGAAATTCGCAAAACCCGGCAGATAACGGCAAATACGGTTATTGCGGAGCAATGGACTACATTTCGTTTTCACCGGTGAAAAATTATAAAGAGTTCTACGTTTCGCCGAACGGAAACGACAGTGCTGACGGTTCGGAAAAAGCACCGTTCAAAACAATTCAGCGTGCACAGGAAGAAGTAAGAAAATATAACCGCGACATGGAAGGCGACATTGTTGTTAATGTTGCAGAGGGCAACTATTTCCTTGAAGACCAAATAGTTTTCCATCAGGAAGATTCCGGTTTTAACGGACACCGAGTTATTTACAAAGGTGAAAACGGTGCGAAAAAACCTCTTATATCAGGCGGTAAACCTATAACGGGATTCAAACAGTGGGATAAGAACCCTGATATTTATGTTGCCGATGTTAAAGGCTACGACCATTTGATTAAATACATCACCGTAAACGGCGCACTTCGCCGTGATGCAAGCGGTGTTACGTTCAGCCACAAAGGTCATTGGGACGACCCGGAAAGTGCAAACAAACCTGACGGTATGTATGTATCCAAATCGGATTTCGCTCTTTATGAAAACATGGAAGATATGTATATCGAATGGTGGGACGGCTGGATAGCTAACTACGTTCATTTAAGAGATGCGTTTGAAGACCCGAATAACCCGGATCAATATGTTGTAAGAGGATACGACGGTATGTTTGAGTTCTACGCATTGTCAGAACATGAACATACGGGACTTACCGAAAGAAGATTAATTCGTCCAAGAAATGCTTTTGAACTTTTGGACGAACCCGGCGAATTTTATTACAACAGAAAACAGGGCAAAATTTATTATATGCCGAAAGACGGCGAGGATATGTCTACTGCCGAAGTAATATATCCGGAACTTGAAGATATTATCTATATGGTGGGTAACAGCAACGATGACCCCGTAAAAAACATAACAATAGATAATTTCAGAATAGCAAACAGCAAAAACTACGCACTGGAAGAATCGGGCGGTGCTCGTTTCGGTCAGCTCAGCGAATGGAAAACAGGCGGCACGGATATGCCGAGCGGTGCTGTGGATATTTTCCTTGCAGACGGCATTGAAGTTTTGAACAACGAAATATATAATGCGGGTCAGACAGGTATTTCAATTCTCAGCGATGTAAACAATTGCCGAATCGAGGGTAATATCATACGTGACTGCGGTGACGCGGGCGTAATGCTCGGCGGTGTTACACAATATTACTACGGTGAAAGATTCTGCCGTTACCCGTCAACGGAATTTGACGAAAACGCATTATGCTCACCGGGCGTGTTCCGCCGTGTGCAGATGTCTTATAACGACCGTGATATTTCCGGATACCTCGGTTATTACAGATTGGATTACGTTCATCAAACCTGGTTTGACGATACTTTCTGCGATAAATCTATAATAAACAAAGGCAACGGCTGGGAAGGCGGCCCCGAAGATTTACAGAACGGCACAAGAAACTGGGTAAGACTTGATATGCGTGAACCGTTCGCTTGGGACAAAATCATTATTCAAATGAGAACTCACAGAGCACCTGAAAAACGCAGTAATTTTGAAGTTCTTCTTTCAAATGACAGATTCTTCACAGAAGGTAATTATGTTGTTGCCAAAACTTTCACACAGCCTGTTGACGGTGTTGCGGAAGTAAACGCAAAAGACCTCGGAAAATACAGATATATAATGGTAAGGTCGCTTGACGGATATGTAATAAACCTTACGGGTATTTATCCGTTCACATCAGACATAAAACCGTATGAACACGGTGAATGGCCGAAAGACAACGTTGTACGCAACAACCTCATTGCACGCTGCGGAAACTTTAACTACGGTTCGAGCAACGTGGGTAATGCATATACAACAAATACAGATATTTCATATAACCAAATTCAGGAAACATCATATTCCGGAATAGAAATGGGCTGGGCATGGAATTATAATTCACCTACGCTTATAAATAACGATGTTCACCATAACTACATAAAAGATTTCGGTCTTAACCTGTTCGACGGTGCCGGTGTGTATACAACGGGTAACAACGGTTGGACAAGAGTACATGATAATCTTTTAGAAACATCCGGCATATGCTACGGAAGCTTTTACCCGGACGGCGGTACCGGTGACGTAACATTTGACTACAACGTTTGCGCAAGCGGCGGTCAGGGTGCATATATGCTTAATCTTTTGGAATCAAGCAATACAGCAACCAACTCCGGTAAAAACATAACAATGAATAATAACTACGGTACAAACCAGGGAATGATGAGCGGAAGCGGTCCTATAACAGGCGGAGTAAACTGTAATCTTGTGCCTCCGGAAATGATTGTTCCGGGTCAGGAAACGGGCAAAGCCAAAGAAATTGTTGATAACGCAGGTTTGCAGGCGGAATATAAACACCTTGCCGAAAACTTAACAGACGGCGATTTGGGTCTTTATAACGATGTAACCGCATTGTGGGTTGCAAGATCATGGAATACGGTTACAGGCAGAGATACAATACGTACAAATCTTAAAAATCAATATATTAATGCGGCATCATATCTGCTTGAAAATGCAAGCTTCGGCAACGGCGAAACAGATTATCCGCCGGCATACAGA
>CAYQKW010000005.1:0-61358 GCA_964418245.1 uncultured Oscillospiraceae bacterium | reverse complement strand
TAACGTCCTTGCTGTGCTTCGCACAGCTACATAACCCACGGCGTCGTAAAAATGCTCTTGCAAGCAAGCATTTTTACTTCCCGGTTAAATAAATCTATAGATTAAATAAGTGTCTGCGGACGCATGATACAAGGTAGATTTATTGTTACCGTTTTTATGAATGCAAACCGCTTTGCGGTATTGCTTGCACAAAAAGAAGCATCACCGTCGGTAATGACAAAGATTAACAAGAATAAACATACGGCAATTTCGGTTCTCGTGAGAATATACGCAGAACGCAACGGTGATATATGCGATATTATATAGGTTATACACATTAGAAACAAAGTTTGTTTCCGGGGGCTTTGATTTTGCGATTATAAACGTACGATGGGAGTTTATACTATGGAAATTATAGATAATGTATCGAAAACATTAAAAGATGATTTGAAAGTCGAAATAACCGACGGAAGCAAAGTTGCCATTGCCGCCGCTTGCTTTTCGATTTATGCGTTTCAAGAGCTGAAAGACGAACTAACCAATATTGATGAACTTCGTTTTATATTTACATCTCCGGCGTTTATTGCCGAAAAAGAGAAAAAAGAAAACCGTGAATTTTATATTCCTCGGCTTAATCGCGAAAAAAATCTTTACGGAACGGAATATGAAGTGAAACTGCGTAACAAACTGACTCAAAAAGCAATAGCAAAAGAATGTGCGGAGTGGATAAAGAAAAAAGTAACGTTCAAGTCCAATACCGGCGATAAAACAATTCAAGGCAGGATGGTTATTGATAATATAGGATATACTCCGATAAAGGAATTTACGGCGGTTGAAATTGGATGTGAAAAAGGAAACACCATAAGCACCGCTATTGTGAAAGATGAGAGTTTGGCTCAAACCTTGCTGAAAAGTTTCAATGAAATTTGGAACGATAAAAATCATTTGCAGACAGTTACGGATGAAGTGATTGAAAGCATCACGGCGGCATATAACGAAAATTCTCCCGATTTTATATATTTTGTTACGCTGTATAACATATTCAGCGAATTTTTGAACGATATAAGCGATGATGATTTGCCTAACGAAGCAACGGGATTTAAGGAAAGCAAAATTTGGAATATACTTTACAATTTTCAAAAAGATGCCGCACTTGCCATTATAAATAAACTCGAAAAATTTAACGGCTGTATTTTAGCCGATAGTGTCGGATTAGGCAAAACATTTACTGCTCTTGCGGTTATCAAATATTATGAAAACAGAAATAAATCCGTTCTTGTGCTGTGTCCGAAAAAACTCTCGAACAACTGGAATACATATAAAGATAATTACATAAATAATCCGATTGCCGCCGACAGATTACGATATGATGTTTTATATCATACCGATTTGAATCGTGCAAGCGGAAAATCAAACGGTCTTGATTTGGATAGGCTTAATTGGGGAAACTACGACCTTGTTGTGATTGACGAATCGCATAACTTCCGAAACGGCGGAAAAGTTTCCGGTAATGATGACGAAAAGCAAAACAGATATTTGAAACTTCTTAAAAAGGTTATTCGTACCGGTGTTAAAACAAAAGTACTTATGCTTTCCGCAACACCCGTAAACAACAGATTTAACGACCTTAAAAATCAGCTTGCGCTTGCATATGAGGGGAATACGGAGCTGATTGATGATAAATTGAACACAAATCACTCAATCAACGAAATTTTTAAAAACGCACAAAGAGCTTTTAATACGTGGAGCAAATGGAATCCGGCAGAAAGAACCACGGAAAGTTTGCTTAAAATGCTGGATTTTGACTTTTTTGAAGTGCTTGATTCGGTAACGATTGCCCGTTCCAGAAAACACATACAAAAATATTACGATATGGAAGAAATAGGAACATTCCCGTTACGCCTGAAACCTGTTTCTCTAAGCCCTTGTTTGACTGATTTGGAAAAAGTGATAAACTATAATGAAATATTTGAACAGCTCACACAGCTTTCGCTTTCGATTTATACACCGTCACATTATCTGCTGCCGAGCAGAATTGAAAAATATAAAGAAGTTTTCGGTGACGATAAAATAAATGTCGGGTTCACTCAAGCCAACCGTGAACAAGGGCTTCGCAGACTTATGGCAATCAATCTTATGAAACGTATGGAAAGTTCGGTATATTCTTTCAACCTGACATTGACAAGAATTAAGGACTTAATTACAAGTACCATAAGCACCATTGAAGAATACGATAATGTTTCAAAAGTCAATCTTGACTTAACAGACATCACAAACATTGACGAATTTGACAATGATGACCAAAACGGTGACGAACTTTTTTCTTTTGGCAAAAAAGTGAAAATCAGCCTTGCGGATATGGACTATAAATCCTGGAAAACAAGCCTTGAAAAAGATAAAGATATTCTTGAACTTTTAACTTTGATGGTCGGGGATATAACACCCGAACACGACAGCAAATTGCAGAAGTTGTTTTCTGTTTTGGTAAATAAAATCGAAAATCCTATTAATGCAGGCAATAAAAAAGTGATTATCTTCACCGCTTTTGCCGATACCGCCGATTATTTGTACGAAAATGTCAGCGAATTTGCAAAAAATAATTTCGGACTTGAAACCGCACTCATTACCGGTTCTGTTGAGGGAAAAACAACAATTCCGAAATTAAAATGCGACTTAAATACAGTGCTTACTTGCTTTTCTCCCATATCGAAAGACAGAGATATGTTTGAAAGCATACCAAAATACGATATTGATATTCTTATAGCAACGGACTGTATTTCCGAGGGACAAAACTTGCAGGACTGCGATTATCTTATAAATTATGATATACATTGGAATCCTGTCCGCATAATTCAGCGGTTCGGCAGAATTGACCGTATAGGAAGTAAAAATAAATATATACAGCTTGTGAATTTTTGTCCCGATGTTACTCTTGATGAGTATATTGACCTTAAAGCAAAAGTTGAAACAAGAATGAAAATTGTCGATATGACGGCAACCGGCGATGACAATCTTTTGAGTGATGAAGAAAAAACAGACCTTGAATATCGAAAAGCACAGCTGAAACGATTACAAGAAGAAGTTGTGGATATTGAGGATATGTCAAGCGGAATTTCGATTATGGATTTGGGACTTAATGAATTTAGGCTTGATTTGCTTGAATATACAAAATATCATCCCAATATCGACAAAACACCATATGGTTTGCATTCCGTTGTTCCCTCAACAGAAGAAAATCCTCCGGGTGTGATATATATACTCAAAAACCGTTCAAACAGCGTTAATATTGATAAACAAAACAGATTGCACCCGTTTTATATGGTGTATATCACAGCAGACGGAGCGGTTGTTTGCGACCATTTGTCGCCGAAAAAAATGCTTGATAAATTGCGTTGTTTGTGCAAAGGCAAAACAGAACCTATTGCAGAGGTTTATCGTGAATTTAACAAAGAAACTCAAGACGGCAGAGATATGTCAAAATTCTCAAAACTTTTGGGAGATGCCATATCCTCCATTATTGAAGTTAAGGAAGAATGCGACATCGACAGTCTTTTTAAACCGGGAGGAACAACTCTTTTGATGAATAATTTTACAGGACTGAACGATTTTGAATTGATTACTTTTTTGGTGGTGGAATAATATTATGAAACTGATAAAAATTCCGGATATGTGTAAATTAAATATAAATATCCCGAAAGAAAAGTTTATAACGGATAAAAACAATGAGGTGTACGGCAATATAGATAAAATTATCTTATCGGGAAATATAAAACCGGGAATATCGAATACATCGGCAACAATAACCGATACGTTAAGATATGAAGAAATACAATTCTTTGAAGTTGTGTTAAAAAGCAGAGCCGATATATACAAAGTTGGGAATATAATTTATTCTGCGGTTAAATATCCTTGCATTACAGAGTTCGTGATTGATGATGTTGTTATTATCGGAGCTTGTGAATTTCAAAAAGGAAAAATCAATTCTTCGGATAATGTAAAAAAGAAGATTAGATTTTCGCATATATTAAGACAAGAGCTGATGTCCCACTCTGCACAGGAAATGATTGATAATATTAATGAAATAATTAACTCGTAAGAAAGTGTCGGTTATATTTATAATAAAGTATGCAATGAAATTATGAATTACGGTTTGTCGGGAATAAGCCGTAATCATGTGAAAAAACTTATAACGGACATGATTGGCGAACAAACCTTTAAGGAGCGGCAATTTATTATGCGGTACGGTGAGGAATATGAATGCTATAAACCGAGTTCAAAATATGAACGATATTCAAAAAAGAAACCCTGTTCGAGATGTTCTCCGGTATATGATTATGAGGAAATATGGTTTTGTTTTATGAAATATCCTCCGATTAAAAATGTAATCGAAAAAAGAAGATACAACGGTATGGTTGAGTTGATTTATTATATAGACAGCAAGAGTTGGTGCGACGACGGTAAGGAGTTATCTTATGTTTGAATTTCCGAGAGCGGCAGAACTTAACAAAAGAATACCGAAACAGAAATTTTATGAGAATATGTCAATAACGGCGGCAATGAAAAAAATCTTTGCCGAACAAATAAAGGAAATCAAATGGGCATATAAATTATCTCAGGATACAATAAACATAAACTGCGGACAAACCGTTTCGGAAATACAAATCTTCAAAGTTATGCTGAACGGTAATAAACTTGATATTTCCGCCATAAAACAGATTGATAAAGTTATTCCGTATAATAATGTATATATACTCGAATATTCGGATAAATATCAGATTTGGCTTTGTCACAAAGACGGCGGTTTTATTAAGTATTTCCATACGGAATGGCAGACCGAAAATGAATTGCGGTTGAAAATAGAGGGCATTAGCCTTGATGAAGTTTATGAAAATTTTATTTTGCAGGTTTCCGGTATAAAAAAAGATAAGGCAATGCCGCTTACCGCACAAATAAAATCAATGGAACAAACCGAAAAACTGCAAAAAGAAATCGCACGACTTGAAAAACAGGCACGAGCCGAAAAACAGCCGAAGAAAAAATTTGAGCTGGTGCAGAAGATAAAAGAATTGAAACTGAGGAGTGAGAAATAATTCGGAATTCCGAATTATATAAAACAAGTAAATTCAACATTAGCGAACATATAAAAAATATCTTAGCAGACGGAGAGCTTGATGAAAATACAGTTGTTCGGAAATTCCGAACAACTGCGGCAGACAGGAAAAACTACATTACATTATAATCCGGAAAGGAGTAAATCATGGAAAATAGAATGTTTGAAACAGGCAATAATAATCTTATGATGAATTATAAAAAAACCGAAGATATTTATGCAGATATGCAGAAATTGATTGAAACAACGCAAAAAACAGTTCACAGTGCTGTTAATACAATGCTTGTACAACGCAATTGGCTTATAGGATACAGAATTGCTGAAGAAGAACTCGGCAATTCAAACCGTACAGAAAATTACGGTTTGAATATTATAAAAAATTTGTCAAAACATTTAACCGAAACTTACGGAAAAGGCTTTACAAAAACAAATCTTTACAGCTTTTATTCATTTTATAAAATGTTCCCAAACATTTTCCACTCACTGTGTGGAAAATCTACTCCGTTGCTTTCTTGGTCGCATTACAGAACGTTGTTACAGGTAAACGACGATAAAGCCCGTGAATGGTATGCAAAAGAAGCTGCCGAGCAGACTTGGAGCGTAAGAACGTTGCAGAGAAATATTTCATCGCAATATTATTATCGCTTGCTGCAATCTCAGAAGAAAGAACTTGTAGAAAATGAAATGAAAGACTTAACCGCAGAATATCAAGCTGACAAACTTGAATTTATTAAAAATCCTGTTATTGCAGAATTTCTCGGATTAGGGCAAAACACGGCTTTTACGGAAACGGAGCTTGAAACAAGCATTATTTCCAACATACAAAAGTTCCTTATGGAAATGGGCAAAGGATATGCTTTCGTTGCAAGACAGCAACATATCCAAACTGAAAAAGAAGACTATTTTATTGACCTCGTTTTCTACAATTACATTCTTAAATGTTTTGTGTTGATTGACCTTAAAACAAAGAAAATCACTCATCAAGATGTAGGTCAAATGGATATGTATATCAGAATGTATGATGAGCTGAAACGCAGTGAGGGGGATAATCCGACTATAGGTATCGTGCTTTGCTCCGACACGGATGAAGATATTGCAAAGTATTCTGTAATGCACGGTAATGAGCAGTTATTCGCAAGCAAGTATAAGCTCTATCTCCCCACGGAAGAAGAGTTAAAAGCAGAAATTGAAGCACAAAAGGCTATATTCTATCTCCAACAAAAAGAAAGAGACGGAGATGTAGAGTATGAAATTTAATTTAAAAATACGTGTCATAAGAGTAAAAAATATTGAAAGAGGAATAAAACAATGAAAAATGAAACGACAAATAATTCCGAATTACATTTGCGTATGCAAACGGCGAACAAAGCCGATGAGAATTTCAGAAAGCTGGCGGAGCTGTTTCCGAATGCGGTGACGGAAACAATTGACGAAACAACGGGCGAGGTTATTCGTGCAATAGATAAAGATGTACTTATGCAAGAAATAAACACAAAGGTTGTTGACGGCAAAGAGGAACGGTATCAGTTCACCTGGCCGGACAAGAAGAAGTCTGTTTTGCTGGCGAATGCTCCGATAAATAAAACGCTCCGTCCTTGCCGTGAGGAAAGCGTAGATTTTGACACAACCGAAAACCTCTATATCGAGGGCGATAATCTGGAAGTGTTGAAATTATTGCAAGAAACATATCTTGGCAAAATCAAAATGATTTACATAGACCCTCCGTACAATACGGGTAATGACTTTGTTTATAATGATGAATTTGGAATGAGAAATGAGGAATGGGACGAGGTTAGCGGAAATTATGACGCAGACGGAAATCAAATAGTCGGAAAACTCGAAAAGAACACTGAAAATAACGGTCGTTTCCATACCGATTGGCTGAATATGATTTATCCCAGATTAAAGTTGGTAAAGGATTTGCTGAGTGATGATGGGGTAATCTTTATCAGCATTGATGATAATGAAGTAGAAAATTTGAAAAAAGTTTGCAATGATATATTTGGAGAAAGTAATTTTATTGCGATAATAAACTGGAAAGGACGTGGTGGTCGTCAGGATAGCAAATATTATGCTGCCGTTCACGAGTACATTCTCTGTTATGCCAAAAACAAAGAACATTTTTCAGCTGGAGAAGAAATAAAAAATAATGATGTCTATCCGAAATATGATAGCGAAAAAGGACGATATTATAAAACTCAATTATTGAGGAAATGGGGTTCAAACAGTAGAAGAGAAGATAGACCTAATTTGTATTATCCAATAATAGCTCCGGACGGAACAGCTGTTTATCCTTTTTATACCGAAAAGGATAAACAGCGCCCGTCAAATTTGGTAAAATTTGACGGGTGCTGGCGCCACGGCGCCAGCACCATGAAGCAGAACATTGCTGACGGAAAAGTTGAGTTTATTAAAAATGCAGATGGTGATTGGATTGCATACGAAAAAATATTTGCTCCGTTAGAAGGTGAGGAAAAAACTCAGAAATATACTACTTGGATAGAAGAAACGAATGATGGTGCTAAAGCTGTGAAAGAGCTTTTTGGAAGTGCTGTTTTCGATTATCCAAAAGGAACAGCCCTCATTTGTAGATTTCTTAGAATGGCATCAGTTGAAGATAATGATATTATCCTCGACTTCTTCTCCGGTTCTGCAACTACCGCCCACGCTGTTATGCAGTTGAATGCGGAAGAAATGGATAAAAATGGAATCGGGGGGGGGTACTCGAAAGTTCATTATGGTGCAGTTGCCTGAACCGTGCGATGTGAAATCGGAAGCATACAAAGCCGGATATAAAAATATTTGTGAAATTGGTAAAGAGCGTATTCGCCGTGCAGGACAAAAAATTAGGAATGAGAAATTAGGAATTAGAAATGAAAATACCGACAATTCCTCATTCCTCACTACTAATTCCTCATTAAAAAACTCCTCATTAGACACGGGATTCCGTGTTCTCAAACTCGATACATCCAACATGAAAGATGTATACTACAATCCGCAGAACGTAAATATGTCCATGCTTGACGATATGGTCGATAACATAAAAGATGACAGAACAGCCGAAGATTTACTTTTCCAAGTTATGCTTGACCTTGGAATTTTGCTTAGCAGCAAAATTGAAATTAGGAATGAGGAGTTAGGAATTAGGAATTATACATATTTTGATGTTGCGGATAACTTTTTAATTGCTTGTTTTGACAAAGATATTACAGCAGAGCTTATAACAGAAATCGCAAAGAAACAACCGTACTATTTCGTAATGCGTGATAACGGTTTTGCAGATGATAGTGTTGCAACAAACTTTGAACAGATATTTGCTACATATAGTCCGGATACGGTAAGAAAGGTTTTATAAAATTAGGAATTAGGAGTTAGAAATTAGAAATGAAAGAAAGTATAGTTTTTGAAAAAAGTAAAAAGTTTGCAATACGCATTGTAAAACTTTACAAATATTTGTGTGACGAAAAGAAAGAGTTCGTTTTGTCAAAACAATTACTTCGTAGCGGAACGAGCATAGGTGCAAATGTTTCTGAAGCAAATTGTGCTATAAGCAAAAAAGAATTTTTGGCGAAAATGTATATTGCATTTAAGGAATGTTCGGAAAGCATATATTGGTTAGCGTTATTGTCTGAAACCGATTATTTGACCGAAGCGGAATATAATTCCATAAGCAATGATTGCGTTGAAATACAAAAGCTGTTATCAGCTATCACAAAGACTACAAAACAAAATTCCTAACTACTAATTTCACATTCCTAATTACCGAAGGGAGGAACGACCGAAAGTGAAATTTAATTTTAAAATACAACAATATCAAACCGATGCGGTAAATGCGGTTTGTGATGTTTTTGCCGGACAAGGCTATCACACGCATTCCGAATACCGCAGAGATTTGGGGAAGAAAAAAGTCAATGCGCAAATTGGGCTTGCGTTTGAGGATGAATACGGAGAAATACTTGACCTTGAGAACGAAACGGGTTTCAAAAATGAAATTGTGGAACTGACAGATGAACAGCTTTTGATAAATATACACAAACTGCAAAGCGAAAACAACATCAAACTTTCTACAAATCTTGTAAAAGATTTTGGCCGATGTTCGCTTGATATAGAAATGGAAACGGGTACGGGAAAAACATATGTATATATCAAAACGATGTTTGAGCTTAACAAAAAATACGGCTGGAGCAAATTTATAGTTGTAGTTCCGAGTATTGCTATTCGTGAGGGCGTAGCAAAGACTTTTGAAATAACAGCCGAGCATTTTATGGAGCATTACGGAAAGAAAGCAAGATTTTTTGTGTATGACAGCAAAAATCTAAATAGTATAGACAACTTTTCCGCAAGTGCCGGAATAAATGTTATGATAATCAATACGCAGGCGTTTGCATCGTCGCTGAAAGAGGACGGCAAAAGCAAGGAAGCCCGTATCATCTATTCAAAGCGTGATGAGTTCGGCTCTCGCCGACCGATTGATGTTATCAAGGCAAACAGACCTATTATTATTCTTGACGAACCGCAGAAAATGGGCGGAGATGTTACGCAAAAGGCATTAAAGAATTTTAATCCGTTGTTTTGCCTGAATTATTCGGCAACTCACAAAAAGCAAAATAATCTTGTGTATGTTTTGGATGCGCTTGAGGCATTCAACAAAAAACTTGTTAAGAAAATCGAGGTAAAAGGATTTGAGGTTAAAAACTTCCGAGGAACGGACAAGTATTTGTTTTTGGAACGAATCGTGCTGTCCTCAAAGAAGCCGCCCATGGCAAAGATTGAGCTTGAAATCGGATATAACAAGTCAATCAATCGTGAAACAAGAATACTCGGAGTCGGTGATAATCTTTATTACATATCGCAACAAATGGAGCAGTATAAGGACGGATACACAATTTCCGAAATAGACCCCATAAGCGGTACGGTTACGTTTGTGAACGGGGAGGTTATATCCGCGGGAGATGTTGTGGGCGACGTTTCGGAAAAAGATATGCGGCGTATTCAGATAAGAGAAACGATTGCGTCTCATTTTGAAAAAGAAGAGGAGCTTTTCAATATGGGAATAAAAAGTCTTTCGCTTTTCTTTATCGACGAGGTTGCAAAGTATAAGGACTATGACGAAAGCGGAGAGGAGATTCAAGGGGAATACGCAAAAATATTCGAGCAGGAATATATAAGCATATTAAATGAATATATAACGCTTTCCGACACACCGTATCAAAAATATCTCAAGGGAAAATGCTCCAATGTGAAAAAGGTTCACAACGGTTATTTCAGCATAGACAAGAAAACTGGAAAGAGCATAGACAGCAAACTGAAACGGGGAAGTGAATTTTCGGACGATATTTCGGCGTATGAGCTTATTCTGAAACAAAAAGAACGATTACTCAGCTTCGAGGAGCCTACGAGATTTATTTTCTCGCATTCGGCACTTCGTGAGGGATGGGACAATCCGAATGTGTTTCAAATTTGCACATTAAAGCATTCGGACAGCCAAACAGCAAAACGCCAGGAGGTTGGCAGGGGGCTTAGGCTGTGCGTTAATCAAGCCGGCAACAGAATGGATGCCGAAAGCTTGGGCGAATCGGTTCACGGTGTAAATTTACTCACCGTAATTGCAAGCGAAAGCTATAAAACATTTGTGAGCGATTTGCAGTCCGATATAAAAACCGTTCTTTATGACAGACCGACAAAGGCGTCGATTGAGTATTTTGTGGGCAAAACAGTTAAAGATATAAACGATATGCCTGTTGTTATTGACGAAAAACAAGCAAAATTAATTTACAGATATTTAATTAAAAACGATTATATCGACAATGGCGACAGTGTTACAAAAGAATATCGGGAAGCGGTGAAAATCGGAGCCTGCGAGCCTGTGCCGGAGGAACTGCAAAATATTTCGGACGGTGTGCATAAGCTTATACAAGCTGTTTTCGATGACAGCGTACTTGCCGAGATGTATGACAACGGACACAATACAAAACCGCCGGAAAATCCGCTGAATGATAATTTCCGCAAAAAAGAATTTAAGGAGCTTTGGAATAAAATCAATAAAAAATATGCGTATACGGCGCATTTCGATTCAAACGAGCTTATCGAAAAAGCAATATCGCATATCAACGACAAGCTTTTTGTTGCACAGCTGCAATATACAACAACGGTCGGTCGGCAAAAAGATGAGATGAATGAATACGAAATCGGCAGGGGAGAGTCGTTCAAAACCGAAAAATCAAGAACAATGACGTTAGAACATACGGAAGTAAGCTCGGTTAAATATGACCTTATAGGAAAAATTGCGGAGGGAACAACGCTGACAAGAAGAACGGCTGCGAAAATATTGCAGGGTATACGCCGTGACAAGCAAGAAATGTATAAATACAATCCGGAGGAGTTTATAAATAAGGTTATACGGCTGATTAAAGAGGAAAAGGCCGCCGCCGTGGTTTCTGATATAACATATAACGAGATTGAGGGAAAATACGAAAATGCGATTTTCACGGCAGAAAAATGCGGCAAAGATATTTCAAAAGCTTTTGCGGCAAAAAAGCATATTCAGGATTATGTGTTTACTGACGGTTCGGCGGAAAACAGCGTTGAAAAAACGTTTGCGGAAAGCTTGGATGCGGCGGACGAAGTCTGCGTTTACGCAAAGCTTCCGAAAGGTTTTCACATTCCCACACCTGTAGGCAATTATTCGCCCGATTGGGCAATAGCATTTTATGAGGGAGCGGTTAAGCATATTTATTTTGTTGCCGAAACGAAAGGCACAATGGAAAGTCTTAATCTGCGTCCGATTGAGCAAGCGAAAATCAAATGCGCAAAAAAGCTGTTCAACGAAATTTCCACTGAAAATGTGCGCTATCACGATGTGGACAGCTATCAAAGCCTGCTGAATATAATGAATACATTATAAAGATAATCCCCGACCGTTTTTTTTCGGTCGGGGGATTATGTGAACTGTCATGGATTAAAAACCGTTGAAATTATACCGTAACAGTGATTATTATTACAAATATATTTGCCTAACCGGCGGTTTTGTGTTTCTGCAATCTGTAGGTAACAAAACACGCAAGCCGTTCTGGACATATGCCGGAAAAAAATCTTGCAAGCTTTATTAAAAACCCCGGAACAATAACGGTTTTCCCTCTTAAAAATTTTTTAACCGCATATGCGGCAACATATCTGCTCTCTAAGCTTCCGATGCCGAAACTTACTTTTGCGACTTTATCAAATTCCGTATTCACCGGACCGGGACAAAGCACACTTATGCTTACCGGGCTTTTTTTGCATTTAAGTTCACGGTCTACCGCGAGGGTTAAACGATATACATATGCTTTTGAGGCGTAGTAAGAAGAAAACATCGGTCCGGGGCAAAATGCCGCCGACGAGGCAACGTTTAAAATTTTTCCGCCGCCGCGTTTTTCAAATTCTTTTATATAAAACTTCATAAGCATATGCAGAGCGCGTATATTAACGTGCAGCATTTCAAGTTCGCGGTCAAGGTCGGTTTCTTCAAAATCGCCGAACACGCCGAATCCGGCATTATTGACAAGCACATCTATATCTCCGGCTTCGCGAAAAAGACGCCTGACGTCATCTTCGTTCGATAAATCCGCCGTGATTACGGTGACGTTTGTATTTACTTTATCTTTAATTTCAAAAAGCCGTTCGGTTCTTCTTGCCGCAAGCACAAGGTCATAACCTCTTTCGGCAAATTCAAACGCCATATCTCTGCCGATTCCGGAGCTTGCTCCGGTTATAAGTGCTTTCATGGAAAATCGTCCTTTCGTATAGCAAAAACTTAACACTGTGCCGCTTCGGAACAAGATACAGCTGAGTATTTTTGAAAATCTGGCGGACGGTATCGTCCGCCAGAATCGAACAAAGCACTCAATCAAGGCTGAAATCGTCTGCGGTGAAAGTTTTCTTTTTTCGTTTGAGGTGCTTTGAAATATCGAACATATTGAGCCGATATTTTTCGCAGATGTCGTTTCCGTTCACAATACCTTCATATCGGCACACAACATCACCCATTAAAAAGATTGGCTTTGCAAACTCACAGTTTAAACATTTTTTATCTTCAATCATCTTTTTGACAATATATTTTTCTCATATTCTTTAACTTCGGCAATCCAGTCCGCACCCACGCCGCAGCCTTTTGTATCGCAGTAATAATCCCACACAAGCGAGAAAGGCAATGCACGTGCTTCTTGCGTGAGGGCAAGTCTGCCGCTAACGTCTCCGGCATTCTCGGCTGCTTGAATTTTATCGTGCGGCATAAGCAATGCGGCAAGCAATGCTTTTCTTGTGTTTCTCAAACCGATAACCCAAGCGGCGATACGGTTGATAGACGCATCAAAGAAATCCGTTGCGATGAAAGTGTCGCCGAGTTTGCCGATTTTCACAAGTTCCTCCATAATTGCACGTGTTTCATCGTCAAACGCAACAACATGGTCGCTGTCCCAACGAACGGGACGAGAAACGTGAAGAAGTACATTTTTTGAGAATGCATATATCGATGCAAGTTTTGCCGATACAACTTCTGTCGGGTGATAATGCCCGGTATCAAGCGTCATTATTATGTGGTCGCTGTTTTTGTTTAATACATATCCCATGCAAAATTCGTGAGACCCTGCCGTAAAGCTTTCGGCACCTATACCGAATACTTTTGATTCTATGCCGTCCATAACGCCTTTTACATCTTTTGTTGCTTCAAAAATTTTATCGTAACTGTCTTTAAGCCTTAAACGCGGAGCAAGCGTATCTGCCGGAACTTCTTTATCGCCGTCGGGTGTCCAGTGGTTTATAACACAGGTTTTTCCGGTTCTGTTATAAAAATATTCACCTATTTTACGGCATCTGATACCGTGCTCAATCCAAAATTTTCTAACATCTTCGTCCGCACACGAAAGTGTTCCGTTGTCGCTTTTCGGGTGCGAAAAATATGTGGGATTGAAATCTATTCCGAGTTTTTTGTTAACAGCCCAGTCTGCCCAGTTTTTGAAATTTTCGGGTTCTATTTCGTTTCTGTCGATAAATTTGTCGGATTCCGCATAATTTGCATGAATGTTTATTTTTTTCTCGCCGGGGATATACTTCATTGCCGTTTCTATGTCGGCTCTCAATTCTTCGGGAGTTCTTGCTTTGCCGGGATA
Organism: uncultured Oscillospiraceae bacterium; assembly: GCA_964418245.1. Taxonomy (GTDB): domain Bacteria; phylum Bacillota; class Clostridia; order RUG12999; family RUG12999; genus CAKVOK01. Next base: position 47,123 of record CAYQKW010000005.1, on the reverse strand, counting down.
ATTGCCCGTTGCCTGTATACCGCCGGTCAGCCCACCGTCTTTCTGTTCAAATCCCGAAACGTCGTCCCCCTGCCAGCAATGCATTGATATTGGTGTTGTATCGCAGATTTTTATCGCTTCTTCAACGTCAATACCATACTGCGAATAAATTTCTTTCGCAATTTCAAATCCTTTTTTCGTATCGTACATAGTTATCCTCCTCATAATTATGGTATAATTTAAGTATATAACAATATCAAGTTTAAAACAAGGACGTATTTTGCATTTTTTTACGTCCCGTTTTGCAGATGTTTCTGTGAAAAACGGCAGTCTGCTTTGTTTGCAGACCGCCGCAACACTCATATGAATTTATGACGTTTAATATTTCTGCGTTTGTGATAATCAAACCGAAAACAACCGCCGAAAATGCCGTGCAATTTCGGTTATCTGATTTATTCGGCAAAGTTTGATTTGATGAGCTTCACAAGGCAGTCTACCGCATCTTTTTCGTCGGACCCGTTTGCCATGATTGTAACCGATGTTCCCTGGGTGATTCCCATGGACAATACACCGAGCAAGCTTTTTGCATTCACTCTGCGTTCTTCTTTTTCAATCCAAATCCCCGACTCGTAACAATTTGCTTTCTGTATAAAAAAAGTAGCCGGTCTTGCATGAAGCCCTACTTGATTTTTTACAACTATCTCTCTGGAATACATACTTTCGCTCCCCCACCGTAATATCAAAATTAAGTATTAGACAAACCTCTGCCGCTCGCTTGAAAGAGAATATTCAAGCAAACCGCAATTTAATATACAATATTTTAATAGCAATATATATATTATATAATATATTTGTCATTTAGTCAACTTGTTTTCAAGTTTTTTGTGCAAAACATAAAAAATTTGAAACATGAACATCATTAATTTTGTTTTTTTTACGTTTTATACAAAAAAAGTCCACGCGTTTTCTGTTTTGATAAAGTTTTTTTAAAAATTAAACGATTTTTTTTAACTTGTTTCGCAAAAGCTATATTTGAAATACAATAAAGAACACCTGGTTTTGAAGGTCATCAATAAAACAGTAATTGATTAACCGAGATTATATAAACAATGCAGTCAAATTTATTTCAAATGTTCCATTACCGCATTTGTAACATACCAAAACATTATTGGCGGTATTGCATTTCCCAATGCCCTGTATTGTGCAGTTTCACTTCCGACAAGTTTAAAATTTTCGGGAAATGACTGTATTCTTGCGACCTCACGGGGAGTAAATCGTCTGTATCTTCCTTTAACCATTAAAACAGGGTCTGTACTGTTCAAGGAAACTTTTGCCAAATGTGCTCCAACGGTGTTACAGGGTTTTTCGATATCCTGTGCCCGACCTTTGTTCATAGTTGCTCTTTTTTTCATCATACCGTCAACTGCTTTTTGGCTGAAATAATATTTTTCGTCAACATCATTTTCAATGACAGTTTTTAGTGGAGTGTAGTCATTTTCTTCAATAATTTCCGCTTTAGGGAACTCAAACTTAACATTTAAATTTTTTCTGAATCCAACGATGATAACACGCTCACTTTTTTGCGGAACTCCAAAATCGGCCGAATTTAAAATGTCGTACTTGACATCATAACCGCAATCTTCAAATTCTTTGATTATTAAAGGGAAAGCACTTCTGTTGTTAGCTGTTAAAATTCCTTTTACATTTTCCGCAATAAAACATTTTGGCTGTCTGTCTTTTAATATTCGACACATTTCAAAAAATAGTTTTCCCCTGTCATCTTTCACACCTAATCTTTTAGGATTTTGAGCCACTATAGAAAAAGACTGACAGGGAAAACCTCCTGTAAGAATATCAAAATCGGGAATATCGTTTGATGAAACTTCCTTAATATCTCTGTTGTCGGGGGTTATGTTGAAATTCTCTTTAAATATGTTGCAGGCATTATCATCAATATCATTTGCATAAACAATATCAATTTTGTTCTTTGAGTAGTGCTTTCCAAGAAAGTCAAATCCACCTAATAAACCCACATCTGTACCGCCACAACCACAAAAAAGAGATGCTACTTTTAATTTGTCCATACTAATAACTCCTCATAATTACCGGATTTCTGCGGATAAAATGTTATTTCAGCACCATCCTTAATTGACATATCTATCAAATCATTTTTATACAGCCTAACAGGGTCTTGTAATATATACAGTTTCTTTTCCTCTTTTTCAAATCCGTATGACAATCCTCCGCAACCGCAAAATAAATCTATTACATTCATTGCTTTTGTAACTCCTTTTGTTCTTGTTTAAATCTTGAATCTTGCGGCTTTAAAGCATTCGCCGGGATAGCCCATGCTTCTCCCAATTTAAAAACACCCTCTATTCGTCCTTCAGCACAAAGAATCTGCACTCGCCTTTGAGATATTCCCCATTTTTGTGCAGCTTGATTTGCAGTAATAAAGTCCATAAAATTCACTCCATTTATAATTACTTACTATATATTATATTCGACGGGGCGAATAAAGTCAAGTGATATTAAAAAAATTATCCGTTTTGACGGAAAAATTTTCTCAAAAAGGTTGCCAAATTGCAAATTCAAGTATTTATTATATGTGGAGTTGTCAGGAAGTTTTGATTTGTAAAAATTGACACCGAAAGTTTTGAATGATACGGTAAAGCGTATGTATATTCACATACTGCAAATCATTGACGGGAAACGAATACAATAAATTGATATTTGCTATGATTTAACCGGCATAGAACAAACAATACCGTTTGCCGAAAACAATATTACTATCTTATTAGGGATTGCCGTTTTAAGCTTGTTTCGCAAAAGCTCGCCGGATTAAATAAATTAATATTTTTTCATAAAAGGTATTGTAAATTTCTTTTAATTGTTGTATAATTATATTGTGATAAATAAATTAAACAGAAAGGAATGAAGAATATATATGCCGCTTATAACATTTAAAGGAGGGATTCATCCTCCTTACAACAAAGAAAAAACGTGTGACGCAAAAATCAAAAAGCTCACTCCGAAAAAATCGGTATATATACCGCTGCAACAGCATATAGGTGCTGTGTGCGAACCGCTTGTCAAAAAAGGCGATTATGTAAAAATGTATCAAAAAATCGGAGACAGTGGGGCTTTTGTTTCGTCTCCGGTGCATTCAAGCGTATCGGGCACGGTTACCGATGTGAAAAAATGCTTGCATCCGAACGGCGGCAAAGTCACAACGGTTATAATCGAAAGTGACGGAAACTATATAAAAGATGAGAGTCTTAAACCGCATAAAAGTCTTGATGAACTCAGCCCGGAGGAAATTATCGAAATTGTTCGCGAAGCCGGGATTGTAGGCATGGGCGGCGCCGGCTTTCCGGCACATATAAAAATGAATGTTCCGAAGAATAAAAAAGCCGAATATGTCATAATAAACGGCGCGGAATGTGAACCATACCTTTCCGGTGACCATCGTTCAATGGTTACATATCCCGATAAAATCATATTCGGAATAAAAGCAATCATGAAAGCATCCGGTGCCGAAAAGGCGATAATAGCCATCGAAGACAACAAGCGTGATGCGGAACATATTCTCACGGAAAAAATAGCGTCCGAAACGAACATAAATCTTTCGGTAATGAAAACAAAATATCCGCAGGGGAGCGAAAAACATATTATAAAATCAATTCTTGACCGTGAAGTGCCGTCGGGGGGGCTTCCGGTTGATGTTGGTGTTATTGTGAACAATATTGATACCTGTATTGCCGTTGCAAATGCCGTTACAAACGGTGAACCGGCTGTTACCAGACGTTTGACCGTTGCCGGCGAGGGCATTTCGTGGCCGGGAGTGTTTGAAGTTCCGGTGGGTATGCTTGTATCGGAATTGATTGAAGAAGCCGGCGGACTGAACGGAAATGCGCGCAAGCTTATAATGGGAGGACCTATGATGGGAACGGCACTTTTTGAAACCGAGGTGCCTGTTATAAAAACAACATCCGGTATTCTTGCGCTGAGCCGCGGCGAAGTGAGAAAATATGAAGAAGGTCCTTGCTTGAGATGCGGAAAATGCGTTGAAGTTTGTCCGATGAACTTAATGCCGCTTGAACTTGCCAAAGCCGGCAGAACGAATGATGTTGAAAAGGCGGTTGAATTTTCGGCAAGGGATTGCATAGAATGCGGCAGTTGCTCGTTCATCTGCCCGTCCGGACGATACCTTGTTGAAAACATCAGGCTTGCAAAATCGGCGGCGATGCTGCATAATAAATGAAAGAGGGGATAAAAATGAAACTTGAAACAATTGTGACGTCGTCACCGCATATATCATCGAAAAACACAACGCAGAGCATAATGTTTGATGTTGTACTTGCGTTGATACCGGCAGGCATTGCCGGAATATACAATTTTGGCGAGGGTGCTTTTTCGGTTATAGCAGTATCGGTTATATGCTGTATGTTTTTTGAATATATGTGGAACAAAATTATGCATAAACCCAATTCGTTAAACGATTTTACGGCGGTTATAACGGGTCTTTTGCTTGCGTATAATCTGCCGGCGGGGCTTCCTTTGTGGATTGTCGCGATAGGAGCATTCTTTTCAATAGTAATAGTAAAACAGCTGTTCGGAGGGCTCGGCGGAAATTTTGTAAACCCGGCACTTGCCGGCAGGGCATTTTTGCTTGCCGGCTGGGCAAAAAATATGACTTCGTGGATTTCATCGTCGCCGTTTGGATTGGACAGCGTTTCAACGGCAACGCCGCTGGCAATTATAAAATCCGGAAATCTTGAAGATTTGCCGCCTATTTTAGATGTGTTTATCGGCAACATAGGCGGCTGTATCGGCGAAACATCAAGTGTACTTTTGATTATCGGCGGCATATATCTTATGATAAGAAAAGTTATCTCATACAGGACGCCGGCGGCATTTATAGCCACTGTAGCGGTACTTACATTCATTTTCGGGGGTGGGAAAAATCCGTCGGAAGCACTTACCGTAACAATTTACAGCATATTCTCCGGAGGACTTATTCTCGGTGCGTTTTTCATGGCAACCGATTATACCACATCTCCGGTAACGGCAAAAGGTCAGGTGATTATGGGGATAGGTTGCGGAATAATAACAACGGCGATAAGGCTTGCCGGGGGGTATCCGGAGGGTGTGTCGTATTCAATCCTTATTATGAATATAGCATCACCGCTTATAGACAGATTCACACGCCCGACGCCGTTCGGTCATAAGAAAAAATCAAAGGAGGCGGCATAAATGGATAAAGAATCATTGAAACTCGGCGGTATACTCGGCGGTATCGCACTATGTATCGCTTTACTGCTTTCAATTGTAAATACGGCAACGGCAGATGTTATAGAAAAACGTACAAAAGCCGATGAAGTGGCGGCACTTAAGGTTGTTATGCCGTCGGCAGACGATTTTAAATCAATTGATTCAAAAGAGCCTATTGCGTATGATGCATTAAAAGACGGGGAAAAAATCGGTGTGTGCATAAAAACCTCGGCCGCCGGATACGGCGGAGACATAACCGTTATTGTCGGGATAAAAGACGGTAAAGTTGAGGGCGTATCCATAACGGATATGGACGAAACACCCGGGCTCGGAGCACGGGCATCGGAGGAAAGTTTTATCTCTCAATATAAAGGCAAATCAGGTAAACTTGCCGTATCAAAAGACGGCGGACAAATTGAAACAATAAGCGGTGCAACAATAACATCGCGTGCCGTAACAGAGGCTGTAAACAAAGCACTTGAAGCGGCCGAAAAATTGAACGGAGGTGCTGACAATGGAAACTAAAAAGCCTTTGAACGTATTTTTAAACGGTATAATAAAAGAAAATCCGGTTTTTGTTATGTTGCTCGGAATGTGTCCGACACTGGCAACGACAACTTCGCTCAAAAGTGCGGCGGGCATGGGCTTGGCGGCAACGTTTGTGCTGTTTTTCTCAAATATGGTAATTTCCGCACTTCGTAAAATTATTCCGGAAAAAATAAGAATTGCGTCATACATAATAATCATAGCCGGGTTTGTAACAATTGTGCAGATGCTGCTTAAAGCATATTTACCGTCGCTTAATAAAAGCTTGGGAGTGTTTATTCCGCTTATAGTTGTAAACTGCATAATTCTTGCGCGCGCAGAAGCATTTGCTTCAAAAAACAACGTGTTTCTTTCCGCGCTTGACGGACTTGGCATGGGACTTGGGTTTACACTTGCACTTTCTGTTATAGGAAGTATAAGAGAAATTCTTGCGATGGGTTCGATAGGCGGAATAAGCCTTTTCGGTCCGAATTATAACGGTGCGATAATCATGATGTTGCCGCCGGGTGGTTTTTTAACGCTTGGGCTTATAATCGCGGCAATGAATATATACAGAGCAAAAAAGAAAGGCGGTAATGAGCAATGAGTATAATCGCAAAAGTTTTTGCCATATCGCTTACGGCGATTTTAACGGAAAATTTCGTGCTTGTAAAGTTCATGGGCATATGTCCGTTTCTCGGTGTATCAAAAAAAATCAAAACCGCTGTCGGAATGGGGCTTGCCGTAACTTTTGTAATGGCACTTGCTTCTGCCATGACGTGGCTTGTGCAAAGATTTCTGCTCGAACCTTTTCATATTGAATATATGCAGACAATAGCTTTCATTCTTGTTATAGCGGCACTTGTTCAGTTTGTTGAAATGGCGTTGATGAAAAAAATGCCGGCACTTTACGATGCACTCGGTGTATATCTGCCGCTTATAACCACAAACTGTGCCGTATTGGGAGTGACAATCCTTAACCAGACAAACGGATATAATTTTGGTTATTCAATAGTATATGCCGTTGGTGCGGCACTTGGATTTACGCTTGCGATTGTGCTTTTCGCCGGTGTTCGTGAACGTCTTGAAGACAGCGATATTCCGGAATTTATGAAAGGTTTTCCGCTTGCGCTGATTTCCGCATCGCTTATCTCTCTGGCATTTTTCGGTTTTCAGGGAATGAAGCTGTTATGATGAAAAGGAGGAAGTTCTGTGATTAAAGAAATATTGACAGCGGCGGTAATACTGGGAGCATTGGGGCTTATATTCGGCATTGTTCTCGGTGTTGCCTCGAAGATATTTGAAGTAAAAAAAGATGAACGTATACAAAAAATAATGGAAGTATTGCCGTGTGCAAACTGCGGCGGATGCGGATTTTCGGGGTGCAGTGCTTTTGCGCAGGCGGTTGTCAGCGGAAAAGCAAATCCGTCGTCGTGTGCCGTCGGCGGAGATGTTTGTGCCGAGAAAGTATCCGGCATAATGGGTGTTAAAAATGAATTTGTCAGAAAAACGGCGCACATAAAATGCGACGGAAACTGTGATAATTCACCGGCAAGATATAATTATAAGGGACCGGAAAGCTGTGCGGCGGCAATGAAACTCGGCGGAGGACCGAAAAGCTGTGCATACGGCTGCCTCGGAATTGGCAGCTGCGTTAAAGTTTGTGATTTCGGAGCATTACGCATAGAAAACGGTATTGCGGTTGTCGATGAAGATAAATGCGGCGGCTGCGGAAAATGTGCGGATATATGCCCCAAAAAAATTATAGAAATCATACCAAAAGAAGTAAAATATATGGTTGTGTGCAGTTCAAAAGACAAAGGTTCGGATATGAAAGAAAGTTGCACAACGGGCTGTATCGGTTGCAGAATGTGCGAAAAGGCATGTGAGTTTGATGCCGTAACAGTAGAAAACAATCTTGCCAAAATAGATATTACAAAATGTATGGGCTGCGGAAAATGTGCGGAAAAATGTCCGAGAAAAATTATACATATGGTTTAAAAGGAGTTTACAATGAATATTTATCCGATAAAGATGAACCCTGTATTTAAAGATTATATATGGGGAGGTACTCTTTTAAAAACAAAATACAAAAAGAAAAGCCCCTATGACATAACGGCGGAAAGCTGGGAAGTTGCCGTGCACAAAGACGGCTGTTCCCTGGCGGAAAACGGTGAATATACCGGAAAAAACATATCCGAAATTGAACAGGAATTGGGCGAAAAACTTGTCGGAAGCCTTAATAAAAACAAGAAATTTCCGCTTATGCTGAAATTGATTGACGCAAAAGACAATTTATCGGTTCAAGTTCACCCGGAGGATAAGTATGCCGATATTCACGAAAACGGCGAACTCGGCAAAACCGAAATGTGGCATATTATTGACTGTGATGATAATGCAAAACTTGTGTTCGGGTTTAACCGCGATGTCGGCAGGGAAGAATTTTTCGATGCGATAAAAGAAAATAAGCTTGAAACAATATTAAATTATGTTGACGTAAAAAAAGGCGACACCTTTTTTATAAAATCGGGTACAGTTCATGCAATAGGCGCAGGTATACTTATTGCGGAAATACAGCAAAATTCAAACACAACCTATCGTGTTTATGACTGGGGCAGGGTCGGCAAAGACGGAAAACCGCGCGAACTGCATATTGAAAAGGCAATTGACGTATCGGATTTAACATCAAAAAAAGGCAATGAAAAAACCTTCGCGATTGAAGTTGACGAATGCGGAGCGGTTAGAAAATATCTTTGTTCGTGCGATTATTTCGGTGCGGAAAAGGTTGAAGTAAAAACAACCGCCCACGAAACCGCAGACGGGAAAAGTTTTCGGATATTGCTTGCGGTTTCGGGAAACGGAAAAATCACATATGCTGACGGTGAACTTGAATTTTCGGCGGGAGACAGCATTCTTATTCCGGCGGCACTCGGCGAATATGCGGTTGAAGGTGAGATTGATTATATGAAATATTATGTTCCGGATTTTCATGAGGATTTTGTGCGTCCGCTTACAAAAGCCGGATTTTCGGAAGAAGAAATTTTCAGACTTAAAATGTGACGGATATTCAGCGGTGCCGCAAGCTTGCTTTCTCGGTATAATATCCGCACCGACAAGAAAAACAAATGAGTTAATTCGATTAAAAACAAAAAGACGTTCTTCGCTTGAAATTTCAAACGAATGAACGTCTTTGCCATATATTTTTATCAATACATAATTGCAAAAAACAATTTTTCGGTTGATATTGTTTTTGCGGATTTACACCAAATACGTTCGGTTTTTCACCAATGTTAAATGCCGCTTATTTCGTCCACCGGGAGAGAAAGAAGCAAGGCTTTGGCTTCGGTATTTATTCCGGCGGCTTCGGTTATATTTTGCATAATTTCGCGGCGTATCGATGAATCCGCAAGTATCATTATTATGTCTTTTTCGGGTTGTATTGTAAATCCGAATATGTTTTCAACATCTTCAAATCCCACACGACGGGCATGAAGAATCGTTCCGCCCTTGGCACCGGCTTTTTTTGCCGCTTTCATGGCATCGTCAACATACCCTCGGTTAAGCACTGCCAATATAAGTTCATATTTTCTGTCGCTCATGGGAACCTCCTTGTTTGTATCTGTATTTTTGCAAAGTATGTTTTGTATTCTTGAACTCACGGCTGTGAGCGGAACCGTAAAAACAAGTCCTTTTCCGGGAAATTTAAGTTTAAATTCTTCGGTTACACCGTTTATCACTTCGGGGATTTTTGAAGTTGGTATCATGGTGATAACAACATCTTTTTCGTTTGTTTCAAGACCGAGATAGTCAAGAATTTCCGAATTTGCCGTACCTGTACCGAGGCATATGAAATCATAATGCAAATTATTTTTCTTGTAAAAATCCACCATTTTGTTTCCGTTTCCTCTTTTGGTTACGGAAATTAAGGCTTTTATTCGTTCTCCGCCGAGCTTCTCCACAGCCGCACCTCCTCATATTGTGTATAATCCGTTATATCATCGGTTATATAAATCTCTTCATCGGATATGAAATCCGTTGCTTTTCTTTGTTTTCGGTTGTAAATCAATCCCAAAATCTGTATTGTTATAAGCGGTGTCATGGCAACCATCGCCACAAGACCGAAAGCATCGGTTAAAAGATTTCCGCCAACGGCACCGCACGCTCCCATGGCAAAAGGCAACAGGAAAGCCGCTGTCATCGGTCCGCTCGCAACGCCGCCGGAGTCAAACGCAATAGCCGTAAACACATCGGGTACGAAAAAGCTTAAAATAAGCGCAAGCGCATATCCGGGAAGTATAAACCAATATATGGATATACCGCTTAAAACACGCAACATGGATATTCCGACAGATATTCCGACACCTATGGATAAGCTCAAAAGCATGGATTTTGCCGGGATTGCACCGTTTGTAACTTCCTCTACCTGTTTTTTCAAAACGTGTACGGCAGGTTCGGCGGCAACGATGAAATACCCCATAATTATTCCGAGCGGTATAAGAATAGCATTAAATTCAAGCGATGCTATCTGCTTTCCCATATAGTTGCCGACAGGCATAAATCCTATATTTGCACCCGTAAGGAACAAAACAAGACCTATATATGTATAAAGTGTGCCTATAAGCATTTTGATAATATTCTTTTTCGTAAACTTCTTTGTAATCAGCTGAAATATAACGAAAAACACCATGATTGGCAAAAGCCCCAATGCAACTTCTTTTATATAAACCGGGAATCCGGTTGCGAATTGTTTGCCGGCTTGCTGAGAATCAACAATATCCGGAATGTAAAAATCCGGCGGAAAAATTTCGGTTTGATTTACCGTCATTCCCATTAACAGCACGGCAAGTATCGGACCTATGCTGCAAAGCGCAACAAGACCGAAATTGTTTTCTTCGGATTCGTTTTTGCTCATGGCGGCAATACCTATTCCGAATGCCATTATAAACGGAACGGTTATAGGTCCCGTTGTGACACCGCCGGAATCAAACGCCACGGGAACAAAATCCGGACGAATGAAAGCCGAAAGTATAAAAATAACGGCGTAAAAGAAAATAAGCATGGTTCTCAGCCGTATGGAGAAATATTCTCTCAGCACCGCGGCACAAAGAAATATTCCCACACCCACGGCAACCGTTATGATTATCACCATATCCGGTACGGCTGTGAATTGACGGGCAAGCACCTGCAAATCAGGTTCGGCAACGGTGATGGCAACACCTATAAAAAAGCATATCGGCAGAATGATACGCAGTTTTCCGGAACCGAAAACGGCTCTGCCCGTTTCCGTACCCATGGGCATCATCGAGAGGTCTGCACCGAGTGAAAAAAATCCCATTCCCACAATAAGCATCACGGCACCGAATATGAACAAAATAAGCATACCCGCCGGCATGGGCGAAATGTGTGTAAAACTTAAAATCAGTACAATCAGTGTTATGGGAAAAACCGATGAAACGGCTTCGTTTATTTTTTGTTTAAGCAACTCTTTCAATAAAACTTCACTTCCTTATATTAATTTATATCGGCCGCCCTGCGACGGCAATTCTGTATTAATTTTAAAATTTGCATTTCAGGTCGCTTTCTTTGAAACCGACCAAAACAAAATCTTTGCCGATGAAAAGCGGACGTTTCACCAACATTCCGTCGGAAGCGAGCAATTCCAATTGTTCGGTTTCCGACATATCGGGGAGTTTGTCTTTTAAGTTAAGCGATTTATATAAAAGTCCCGATGTGTTAAAGAATTTCTTTAACGGAAGTCCGCTTGCGGCATACCATTTTGAAAGCTCCTCAAAAGTCGGATTGTTTTCTTTTATATCGCGAACTTCGTATTCGATGTTGTTGTCGTCAAGATATTTTTGTGCTTTTTTGCAAGTTGTACATTTTGGATAACATATAAATTTAATCATAGTTTCACTCCTGTTTACATACGATATTTTTTTAAATCGATTGTTCCGTCGGATTCAAAAACAATGCCTTCGGATTTAAGCAGCCGCCTTTGGGTTTCGCTTCCGCCGAAAGCAAAGCCGGCGGCAACTTTGCCCTCACGATTCACAACTCTGTGGCATGGAATAGCTGATGTATCGGGGTTGTTGTGCAAAGCATATCCAACAACTCTTGCCCAGTGAGGATTTCCGGAAAGCAATGCCACCTGCCCATAGGTCGCAACCTTGCCTTTGGGTATTGTTTTAACCGTTTCGTAAATCTTTTCAAATGTGTTCATGTTTCACCTTTGTGTTAATGCTCTTTGTTATATTATATACTAAAATTTTATCATATATTTTAATAAAAGTCAATGAAAGTTTAAAAAAATTAGCAATTACAAAGCGGAGAAAAATAAAAAGGGCATATCGCTTTTTAAAGTGATATGCCCTTTGCCGATACATCAAAACCAAACTCAAAATAAGATTTTGCCGGTGGGTGCGAATGGCTCTGTGCATTTATTCTTGATAAAACTGTTCCGGGTTTGCTGTCGGTTTATTGATAAAATCCGGCATTACCCAAGCATACAATTGTGCTGGATGTTTTGTCAAAGTTACCATCGCTAAATGTTATTTTTATATCATTATAACCTGTTATATTTACGTCAATATCAACCGGTGCGGAGGTTTTAGTCATTTCCGGTGATTTGTATATTGTTTTACCGTCGGCAATAATGGATAAGTAGCAAGAATCGTTGCCTGTTACACCTTCAGGAACATACAGTGTTCCTTTGAATTTTGAATACTTCATATTGCAAAGATATTGCAATTTGCAGTGGCCGTAACGGTTGGAGACAGCGTGGTCATAATTGTTTCCGTAATTATCTGTCAACCTGTCTGTGCCGTATGCTTCGTCACCGATACTTGTCATATCTTCCAACTCTACAGACGGATATTCCAATGTTCCGTTCATATCTCCGAGATAAACCGTATAATTCGGTCCGTCCCAATACACTGCCTTGCCGAGTGCGTTTGCAACTGCTCTTACGGGTAAATATGTTGTTCCGTTATATATAATAGGTTCAACAGTGTTTCCGTTAGCATCCGTAGGATTGATTTTTTGACCGTCAATAACAATTTTAATTCCATTGGCAATCACATCATAGAGGGTGGTTGTATTTGCCGCATAAGCAAATCCCGTTGCCAAAACGGTTGTACTTAAAACCCCGAGCAAATAGCCTTTTAATGTTTTTTCATTTAAAAAAATCCTTTCTTTTGTAAAAATTGATTTCATCTTTTGCCCACCGACAACATAAAAAAACTCCTTTCTCAAGGCTCACGCAAAAATAAAAAATGCGTGGCAACTTAAACCATTGCCACGCATAAAAACGAGGCTCTGAATTTAGGTTACCACACACTAATATTCTGAATTTGCTTATCAAACAAATAATATAAAGCCTGCGTTTTTAACATAAACACAAATTTGTTTGATATAGCAATAATAGAACAGCAAAACAAAGATATTCTCAAGAATATCTCAAAATAAATATTAAAATATTAGTATGTGGTAAATACATTATATCATATTGCAAAGGATTTGTCAAGGATTATCTAAGCGGATTTTATGCCGGTGTAAAGCTTATTGATAAAAACGAAGCGGTATAGAAAAACTATACCGCTGTGAATAAAAAATGTTAATTTTTATTGAGTGTACCCATCTTTTAATCGTTTTTTCATACCTGAGATAATAATCTCACGTGCGTGTTTTGCATCTTCTTTGGAGGTCGGTTCAACGTCTTTGAGAGGATATGTAATATCAAGCGATTCATATTTAACTTCGCCCATATTATGATAGGGGAGAACATCAAGTGCCTTAAGATTTTTAAGTCCGCCGATGAAATAGCCGAGTTTATATAAATATTCTTCGTTATATGTTATATCATATACAACAACGTGGCGAATCCAAAGCGAAAGAGGTTTTTCGGAAAGGTATTCGGCAAAATCGAGAATATTTTTGTTTGTGCGTCCCGTAAGTTTAATGTGTTCCGTTTCATCAATATGCTTTATATCGAGCATAACGGTATCAGTAACGTTCATAAGCCTGTCGAATCTTTTGAGCAATTCCGCATTATCTTTTTGAAATATCGCACCGGACGTATCAAGACAAGTGTTTATACCTTGTTTTTTTGCTTTTTCAAAAAGTTCCGTAACAAAATCAATCTGCATAAGCGGTTCGCCGCCGGTGACGGTTATTCCGCCTGATTTTAAAAATTCTTTCACACCGTCATATTCTTTTAAAATATCGTCCGTGCTGCGTAATGTGCCTTGATTTGTCTGCCATGTATCGGGATTGTGACAATATAAACACCGCAGCGGGCAGCCCTGCGTGAAAACAACAAAGCGTATACCCGGTCCGTCAACCGTGCCGAACGATTCGGTTGAATGTATATATCCTTTCATAATATCCTCCGTAAGTAAAAAGATGACCGTTGCGTTGCAACAGCCATCTTTTTTTTGTTTATATAGCTTGATGGAAAGTACGTGAAATTACGTCGTCCTGCTGCTGTTTTGTAAGCTTAATAAAGTTTACCGCATAACCGGAAACACGTATTGTAAGCTGCGGATATTTTTCCGGATGTGCCTGTGCATCCAAAAGAGTTTCTTTTGTAAGCACGTTTACATTAAGATGATGTCCGCCTTTTTCAACATAACCGTCAAGAAGTGAAATTAAGTTTTCTATTTGCTGTGACATAATAATTCTCCAATCCGTCCGCACAAATGCGGACAATATTTTATTTTGTGTATTCTTCAAAATCGCAGTCGGACACAGTGGGTGTTTTGCAGGCAAAATCACCGTTTGTGCAATCCGAACACGGCTGAGTGAACGCTTCGCCGTCGGCTGATACAAAAATATGTCCGCTGCCGTTCTGCATAAGCTTGTCAATAGTATCAATAAGCTCTTGTTCGCTGTTCATAATCAGTCCTCGTTTTTAAGCATATCAAGGTCAATATCGCCCATGAATACTTTGTCGTCTTTTCCGAGTGCATCCGGAATGATTGTAAATGTATTTGAAATACCGTCCTGTGCATTTTTAAACGGAAGTTTCGATACGGAAGCAAGAGATGCGGCCGCACCGTGAGTATCTCTGCCGTGCATCGGGTTTGCTCCCGGAGCAAGAGGCTGTCCCATTTTTCTGCCGTCCGGTGTATCGCCTGTCTTTTTGCCGTATACAACGTTAGATGTTATTGTGAGTATCGAAGCTGTGGGATAACTGTCGCGGTATGTGTGATGTTTTCTCACTTTTTCCATGAACGTATTTACAAGGTCAACGGCAAGTCTGTCAACTCTGTCGTCGTTGTTGCCGTATTTCGGGAAATCACCCTCAACTTCATAGCTTGTAACAATACCGTCCTCGTCACGTACAGCTTTAACTTTTGCGTATTTGATTGCACTGAGTGAATCGGCAACAACCGAAAGTCCGGCAATACCTGTTGCGAAATATCTCTTGACATCTCTGTCGTGGAGTGCCATCTGAATACGTTCGTAGCAATATTTATCATGCATATAATGAATGATGTTCAATGTATTAACATAAATACCGGCAAGCCATTCCATCATTGCATCATATCTTTCCATAACTTCATCGAAATCAAGATATTCCGAAGTTATCGGACGATATTTCGGACCAACCTGGATTTTAAGACGCTCGTCCATACCGCCGTTGATTGCGTAAAGCAAGCATTTTGCAAGGTTTGCTCTTGCACCGAAGAACTGCATTTCTTTGCCGACTTTCATGGAAGATACGCAGCAAGCTATTGCATAGTCATCACCGTGAATTTCACGCATCATATCATCGTTTTCATATTGTACGGAAGATGTTTGTATTGAAATCTTTGCACAATATTCTTTAAAGCTTCTCGGCAACGAAACAGACCATAAAACAGTTAAGTTCGGTTCCGGAGCCGTTCCGAGGTTTTCAAGCGTATGCAAATATCTGAAAGAGTTTTTCGTTACAAGGTGTCTGCCGTTTATGCCGACACCGCCGATGCTTTCCGTAACCCATGTCGGGTCGCCGGCGAACACTTCGTTATATTCCGGTGTACGTGCGAATTTAACAAGACGAAGTTTCATTATGAAATGGTCGATTATTTCTTGAGCTTCCTGCTCTGTTATGATACCGGCTTTAAGGTCTCTTTCTATATAAATATCAAGGAATGTTGATGTTCTTCCCAAACTCATTGCCGCACCGTTCTGTTCTTTAACGGCGGCAAGGTATCCGAAGTATAACCATTGTACGGCTTCGTGTGCATTTTTTGCCGGACGTGATATATCATATCCGTAAATTTTGCCGAGTTCCTTGAGTTCTTCAAGTGCACGGAGCTGTTCGCTGAGCTCTTCGCGAAGACGAATGTTTTTCGATGTCATTCTTACGAGCGATGTATCTCTCTGGTGTTGCTTGTCCTGAATCAAAAGGTCGACACCATAGAGTGCGACACGTCTGTAGTCGCCTATGATTCTGCCTCTGCCGTATGCATCGGGCAATCCTGTGATGATTGCGGATTTTCTTGCAAGACGCATTTCCGGTGTATATACGTCGAAAACACCTTGATTGTGAGTTTTTCGGTAGTTTGTAAATATATTAACAACTTCCGGGTCAACTTCGTAGCCGTTTTCGCGGCAAGCGTTCTGTGCCATTCTTATTCCGCCGAAAGGCTGAAGTGAACGTTTGAACGGTTTATCTGTCTGAAGTCCTACGATTTTTTCGAGGTTTTTATCTAAATATCCTGCACCGTGCGATGTGATTGTAGATACGATTTTTGTATCCATATCGAGAACGCCGCCTGCTTCTCTTTCCTTTGCGGACAAGTCCATAACTTTATCCCAAAGCTGTTTTGTTGCTTCTGTTGCGGGAGCCAAAAAAGATGCGTCGCCATCGTAAGGTGTGTAGTTCTGCTGAATAAAATCACGAACGTTTACGCCTTCAATCCATTTAACGCCTTTAAAGCCTTCCCATTCCGTTTGTCTTTCAAACATATGTATTCTCCATTCCGCCGCCCTGTATCGGCAATATATTAGTTTAAATCTCATTTAAGCAGGGGATAAATAAAAGAGATTATATTTAACTTAATTCATAAAAGTAGGTGTGCGAAGCACAGAAAGGACGAAGTCCGTAAAGAATAGCAAGAGCAATTCTTTCAACATTAATCAGAAACTTTATTTAACCAGGAAGTAAAAATGCTTGCTTGCAAAGGGATTTTTACGACGCCGTCAAAAAAGTAGGTGTGCGAAGCACAGAAAGGACGAAGTCCGTAAAGAATTGCATAAGCAATTCTTTCTACTTATTATACCATAAAAGCAATACCGCAAAGCGGTTTGCATTCAACTGAACGGTAACAATAAATCAACCTTATATCCTGCGTCCGCAGACGCTTATTTAATCTATAGATTTATTATACCAATAAATCTGAAAAAAATCAATAGATTATTTCAACAATATTAAAAGAGTATTGTATACAATTATCATGCAAATTGTATACAATACTGAAGTGTTTTTGCGGTAAATTCTGCTTTTTGTGCAAAAAAATCCAAAATAATTTTTGTGGAATGTAAAAAAACGGAAATGTTTTTATCCGAATTTCGGCTATGGTCTGTTTGTTGTTTTGAAGAAACTTAAGCAAAAATAACTTTTTTGTGCGTTTTGTTGCTTATTTGGCGAAGATACTCGTTCTTTTCTTTTTCGCTTGCAACGTCAAATTTTTGGGGGATTTTTTCGAGTGCAGCACATTTTCCCTCGCCGAGCGGATGGTAGGGTTCAATTTCAATGTGCAAAATATGTTCATATTTATTTGCCGTTGCCGCAATGCCGTCAAAATGGTCTTGTCTGTCGTTACAGCCTTTAATAATCGGACAGCGTAAAATTATATTTTTCTTCAATTTATTCAAAAATGATAAATTATTAAGAATAACGGAATTATCAACACCGGTGAATTGATTATGCTTAACCGAATCGGTTTCTTTGTAATCGAACAGAAACAAATCGGTATATTGTGCGATATTGCTCAGATTATCACGATTTGCAAAACCGCAGGTTTCAACCGCCGTATGCAGACCGTGATTTTTTAATTTTTTCAGCAAATCCAAGCAAAATTCATATTGATACAGAGCTTCTCCGCCCGAAAGGGTGACACCGCCGTCGGAATTTTTATAAAAAACACAGTCTTTTAATACTTGTTCAATCACACAGTCGGAATCAATATCTTTTCCGCAGATTTCTTTTGCTCCGTTGGGACACACAAACGAATTATCCGTATGCGATTTGCATTTTCCGCATCCCGTGCAACGTTCTTTATAGAACATAATTTCCGTTTCTTTTGCTTGACTTTCGGGATTATGACACCAAATACAACGCAGAGGACAGCCTTTCATAAATATCGTTGTGCGTATTCCGGGACCGTCGTTTATGCAAAATCTTTGTATATCGAATATTTTACCGACCATTTTGTTATCACTTCTTTCACATTTTTTGAATTGTTCGCTGCATTATCATTTTTTTCAGTTCGTCCGAAAGACGATAAAAATATTCGGAATAACCGCCCACACGAACCACGATATTTTTATGCATATCGGGATTGTCGTATGCTTCTTGCAGCATTTCGGCGGATACGCAGGAAATCTGCATTTGTATTCCGCCCATTTCCATATACGATAAAATCAAGGCTTTAAGCACATCGTTATTCCAATTTTCGTCAATGTTAAAGTTTAAAATCGGAACGCCGAGCGCTTGTTTCAAATCCAGTGATGCAACGCTTTTTAAAAGTGCTGTAGGACCTTTTACGTCTTTGCCGAAAATCGCACCGAGTGAATCGCAGAGCGGAGCGCCGGCACATCTTCCGTCGGGAGTTGCACCGATATTTTTTCCGGCATCGACCTGGCTCATAAATTGTATTGAGGCAGGAAGAAATTTCCCGCCGAGATACGGGGTTTGAGTATCTAACATAGAGAAAATTGTCTGCGAGATTTTATGTGTGAAAGCATTGCTTTCGTCATCATCCGTTCCGAAACATCTTTTTATATTGCGGCATTTTTGTAAAAATTCTTCATCGTTATTTTTTAATTTCAATAAAAATTCTTCGGGTGTTTCGCTTTTTTCTTTAAAGATAAGCTCATCAACCGCAAGCATGGAATCGATTACGTTTATCATACCGGCAAAATTTACAATACTGCCTTTATATCTTGCTCCTCCGCTGTAATATTCCTTTCCGGAATCTATGCAATCGTCAATTAAAAAAGTACGCATCGGCACAGGATTGAATTTTGCTCTCTCTTTTTGAGAAATGCTGATTTTCGTCATAACATCTTCCGCTGTACGGCGAACGGCTTCCGTATATTTATCGTAAAAATCTTCAAAGCTTTTTGATTTCGGCAAATAATCATACATTACTTTTTCAAATATAAGCAACAAGTTTATACCGGCATCAACAGAACCGATATTCGACATTCCGGCAATCATACTTTCGGTGCAGCCGCCTCCGCAGAATCCTTTTATATCTTCATCGGTTATATTCAGTTTTTTCTGCAATCCTCCGAGCAATATTTTGGGATTGTAAAAAGCCGGCTGACCGCCGCAGGAACGCATAACGTCGAAAGCGGTGTCCCAAATTTCGTTCGGAGTGTTTTTGTCAACGAAAAGCTCAATCATCGGTCGGCGTTTGCCCTTTGCGGCTTTTAAACATTGAATTGTAAGTTCGTTGTAATCGTTGTGCAGTGCTGTGGAATATCCATCGTGTGCGTTTAGGTTATCATATAAATTTTCCAGCAGGTAAACAACATCTTCTCCGTTGTGAAAATCGTCCAATTCTTTTGCGAGACAGCCTAAATTATCGCAGTTGTCAAGATACATAACAAAATTCTACGAAACAATCGCTTCGTAAATATTGTCGGCTTTTTCGAGCGGAACTTTTTTTAATGCATTTATGATTTTTGTGTCGGCATTCACTTCTTCAAGATAATTTACGCATCTTTCCACATAACATTTAATGCCCTCGTAAATATGCAAAAGACCTTCTCTCAAGTCATCATCGGTGATTTTTTTGATTCTTTCCGCATATGAATTGAAACCCTCGCGGATTATTCTGCCGTAGTTCGGCATGGAATGACACCACATATTTCCGGCAACAACGTGTTCGGCAGGCACTTTGGAAGTATATCGGAAAAAATCATCTGCGTAACGCTGTATCAGGTTTCTGTTGCTGTCGGTTACTTTTCCCCAATCTATGTCAAGACCGTTGAGATAGTGTGGTTTTATTATCATATCATCGGATTTAACACCGGACGGATATAAAGGCTTTCCAGAATATTCATATAGTTTGCAGTTCTCGTAATACCTGCGCAGTCCCAACGCTTTCCGGCAAAAAAGACTTTTGTTTTCGTTTTCAAAAGCTCCGGCTGCGGCATATTCACCTATTTCTGCGAATTTCTCGTAAATCATAATTGCATATCCTTTCTGTCTGTGATTTTTTTACAGTATATCATATCTGTCGTATTTTGTCTATTGACAAATCATAATATATATGGTAAAATCATAACAGAAAGAGGGTGCATATATGAGATATGAACTATATGGTCTGGCGGAAAACAATGCATTCGGAATTAATAACATGGGGTACAGTGATGACGTGAATATAACACATTACGGACCGGCAAAAAGGAATAATTACATAATTCATTATGTATTATCCGGTAAGGGGTATTTTAACAATAATTTTGTCGAAGAGGGACAGGGATTTTTAATAACTCCGCAAATGCCGGAATATTATTATCCCGACAATGAAAATCCGTGGGAAATTTTTTGGATTACGTTTGAAAATATCCCGAATATAAGCTTGATTTTCGATGAATACAATGCGACCATGCGACAAATATATTTGAATATACGAATGTTTCGCCGCTTATCCGAGCAAAAAATCAAATTATGAAAAATAATAACAAAATATATCGCGCATCGGAACTGTATGAAATGTTTCTGCACATTTTCAATTCGCACAGCATTGTTCAAAAAGATGAAACAAGTGCGGAAATGATGTATTACAGCTATGCTGTGAAGTTCATAGAAACGAATCTGTTCAGAAAAATCACGGTTGAGGAATTAACAAAAATATTGGGTGTTTCACAGCCGTATCTATATAATATTTTTAAAAAGCGAGCTTCAATATCTCCAAAACAATATATTGATATGCAAAAAACGGAAAAAGCAAAAGAACTTTTGCTCGAAACTTCAATGTCGCTGACGGAAATCGCAAACTCGATAGGAATGGAGGACTGCATTACTTTTTCAAAATATTTCAAAAAAAGAGAGGGAATATCTCCGTCAAACTTTAAAAAAGAAAATAAGCTGACATAATTTTGTGAATTTGCCGCCGGTATATATGCGGTTAAAAAAATAATTCTGCCGAACATTTTGCTCGGCAGAATATTTTTTAATTATTTTTTATAGTAATTTATAAGGCATCCGGAAAGTATAATATCTCTTTCGTCGTCCGTAAGTCCCGAAAGCGTGAGTTCAAATTCGGTTATGCTGTCGCCGAGAACATATGCTTTCACGGTATCTTTTTTTGCCGATACGGCATTTTTAATGTCGGCAACAAGAATATAATCGCCGTTTTTGAAAGGAAGTTCACCGGATTTTATTATGAATGGCAGCATACCCCAGTTTATGAGATTGCTTCTGTATCGTTTGGTTGCATATTCATTTGCGATGTTTGCAAATCCGCCAAGAACTTTCTGGCACGATGCGGCCTGTTCTCTTGCCGAACCGTCACCGGGTTTTACGGCAAATATCACCGAACCGATTCCTGTTTGCATTGCATCAAGCTCGGATTTTATACCTTTTGCTTTTTCAAAAACTTTTTCAAATTCGGCATTTTCGCACGGATTTTTACCGCTTGTTCTCATTTTTTCGAGTTTTTGAACGTCTTTTGCTTTCTCAACATAAGACGGGTCTTTTCTTGAAAGCGTAAACTCCGCAAGCTTAAGCGGATTGGAACGATATGACGATGTTTCTCCGGACGGAATAAGTTCGTCCGTGGTTGTTACGGGGTCGTGTATTTCCGATACGACTTTAAGAATTAAATTGTCTGTCAAAGCTTCCATTTTCGGCCAGTCCGCAATATTCGGACCGAATTTCAGTTCCTCTGACGGAAGAGCATTGTTATATCCTCTGTATATTCTGTTGCGATAAACCGTATCGTCAAAATTATATTCATATGAAGTATATTCAACATCAATATCTGCCGCAGAAGTGAGTATTCCGCCGTTTGCCGCCGTTGCCGCAATTGAACGTGCGTCCATAAGCGCAACCGAGGCAATTTGTCCGTTTGTGGGTTTACTGCCCTCTCGGTTCGGGAAGTTTCGTGTTGAGTGGCGTATGCTGAGTGCGTTGTTGGACGGCACATCCCCGGCACCGAAGCAGGGACCGCAGAAAGCTGTGCGCATGGTTACGCCCGATTGCATAAGTTTTGCGGCCGCACCGTTTTTGATAAGTTCAATATATACGGGCTGACTTGATGGATACGCACTTATGGCAAACTCGTCACTGCCAATGCTTTTGCCGTTGAGTATGTCGGCGGCGGCACAGAGGTTTTCAAACGTACCTCCGGCACAGCCGGCAATAACGCCCTGGTCGATTTTTATTCTGCCGTTTTTAATTTTGTCTGTGAGTTTGTAATCTGCAATGTTAAGCTGTGCGGCGGCGGCTTTTTCCACTTCGTGCAGAATATCATCCGCATTTGCGTTTACTTCTTCGATTGTGTATGCGTTGCTCGGATGGAACGGAAGTGCTATCATCGGTTTTATTTTCGATAAATTGATGCATACGGCACCGTCATATAATGCTTCGTCGTCCGGTGACATATATTCAAAATCATCGGCACGTTTGTGTGTAACAAAATATTCTTTTGTTTTGTCATCGGTTACCCAAACAGATGAAAGACACGTTGTTTCGGTTGTCATAACATCAATTCCGATACGGAAATCCATGGATAATCCGGCAACGCCCGGACCTGTAAATTCAAGTATTTTATTTTTTACAAATCCGTTTTTGAATACGGCACCGATAAGGGCTATTGCAACGTCCTGCGGACCTACACCGTAAGACGGTGTACCCTCAAGATATACACAGATAACATCGGGACGGTCAATGTCGTATGTTTTGGACAAAAGCTGTTTAACAAGTTCCGGACCGCCCTCGCCGACAGCCATTGTGCCGAGTGCACCGTAACGTGTGTGACTGTCCGACCCCAAAATCATTTTTCCGCAGGCGGCAAACTGCTCACGCATGAATTGGTGAATAACCGCCTGATGTGCCGGCACATAAATTCCGCCGTATTTTTTTGCCGCCGACAGTCCGAACATATGGTCATCTTCGTTTATTGTACCGCCAACGGCACACAAACTGTTGTGGCAGTTTGTTAAAATATACGGTATCGGGAATTTATCCAAACCGCTTGCACGTGCGGTTTGGATTACGCCGACATATGTTATATCATGTGATGCCAAAGCATCGAATTTTATTTTAAGTTTTTCGGGATTTCCCGATGTGTTGTGCGAATCGAGAATTTTTTCCGCCATTGTTCCGCTTTTTTTTGAAAAATCATATCCGGCAAGTTCACGTTCGTCGGATATAAGAGTTGTACCGTTTTTCAAAACAACGGGTTTTTCTATGAGTTTTATCATTTTTAAACCTCCGTCAAAATAGTATAGTATAATTATACATGATTGCGCAAATATTGTCAACCGCATAAATTACGAAATTTTTAAAAAAATATATGTGTTTTATGTTGATTTTTAAATATTTATGAATTAAAAAAATACAGAAAAAATATTGACAAAATTTTATTTTGTGATAGAATATATAATATAAAAACAGAAATGGGGATTTATTATGAAATTGGCAATGCCGACAGAAAAACTGAGAGAACGTTTCGGTGATGCGAAAGCGGTGGAAATGATTGCGGAAGCCGGGTTTGACGCATATGATTATTCAATGTTCCAAATGCAAGACAAAGACAATGTTTTAAATACCGATGAATATAAAAAATATATTGCGGAGATTAAAAATACAGCAGAGAAACGCGGAATATGCTGCACACAAACACACGCACCGTTTCCGTCATCGAAAGACGACGAGGAATATAACAAAGAAATTTACAAAAAAATAGTACGCTCGATTGAAATTTCGGGTATGCTCGGCGCCAAATGCGTTGTAATACATCCGAAACATCATTTGAGGGATTATTACAGGGAAGAATGCCGCAGAGAAGTATATGAAATGAGCATGGAGTTTTATAATTCGCTTATTCCGTATGCCAAAGATGCCGGGGTGAAAATTGCCGTGGAGAATATGTTCGGATATGATAACCGCCGAGAAGTGATTTCAGACAGTGCGTGTTCTCATGCAGAGGAGTTCTGTAAATATGTGGACGATTTGAACAGCTCGTATGTTACGGCGTGCCTTGATATAGGGCACTGCGGAGTTGTGGGTGATGACCCTGTAAATATGATACACAAACTCGGAAAAAGAATTGGGGCTTTGCACGTTCACGATAACAGATATAAAAATGATGACCATATGATTCCTTATGCCGGATATTTTGACTGGAAGTCAATAACGGCGGCACTTGCGGAAACAGAATACGCCGGAGATTTCACATTTGAAACCGACTCTTTTTATAACGGAATGGATAACGATTTTATCCCGACGGCAACAAAATTTCTGCACGATACGGGGCGTCATCTTATCTCACTTATAGAAAAAAACTTGTAATATGCCGCAAAACTGTGCAAATTTAATAAAATTAAAATTTTTTCTTGATTATTTTGCACATTTGTAGTATAATTATAAGCATATATAAGATACAGAATAAATTGAAGGGAAGAGAATCCGTTGATAAGAACAGATTTAAGAAATGTTGCTATAATAGCCCATGTTGACCACGGTAAAACAACACTTGTTGACCAATTACTCAAGCAAGGGGGCGTATACCGAGAAAATCAGGTAATTCAGGACAGAGTCATGGATTCCGGTGCACTTGAGAGAGAAAGGGGAATAACAATACTTTCCAAAAACACCGCGGCTCACTATAAAGATGTGAAAATTAATATAATCGATACCCCGGGACACGCCGATTTCGGCGGAGAGGTGGAACGTGTTCTTAAAATGGTAAACGGCGTACTGCTTCTTGTGGATGCAGCCGAGGGACCGATGCCGCAGACAAGATTTGTGCTTCAAAGAGCGTTGGAACTTGGGCACAGAGTGATTATCGTAATAAATAAAATCGACCGTCCCGATGCAAGGCTCGGAGAGGTTGAAGATGAAATATTTGAACTGTTGATGGAACTCGATGCTTCCGACGAACAGCTCGACAGCCCTATTATATATTGCAGTGCAAGAGAAGGCAAAGCTTCTGAAAATCCCGGCAAACTCAATGACGATATGACGGTGCTGTTCGATAAAATAATAGATTATATCCCGGCACCGGAAGGTGATGACGAGGGTGATTTGCAGGTGCTTGTTTCGTCGATAGACTATAACGAATATGTCGGCAGAATTGCCATCGGCCGTATTGAAAGAGGAACAATGAAACAAAACGGCGAAGTCATGGTGTGCGATTATTATGATTCAAAAGAACCGTACAGAGGGCATATCGTTAAAATGTATCAAATAGACGGGCTCAGCAGAATACCGGTTGACGAAGCCAAAACAGGCGATATTGTATGTTTTTCCGGTATTGAAAATATCACAATAGGCGACACGGTGACGGCAGTGACAAATCCGGAAGCACTTCCGTTTGTAAAAATAAGCGAACCCACACTTGAAATGACATTCCAGGTAAACGACAGTCCGTTTGCCGGAAAAGAAGGTAAATTCGTAACGTCAAGACAGCTCCATGACAGACTTTACAAAGAATTGTTAAAAGACGTGTCTTTGCGTGTTGAAGACGGTGAAACAACAGATTGTTTCAAAGTTGCGGGCAGAGGCGAAATGCATCTTTCGATACTTATCGAAACAATGCGCCGAGAGGGATATGAATTTGCGGTAAGCACACCGAGAGTTCTGTTCAAAACAATTGACGGCGTGAAATGCGAACCCATGGAACGGGTTTTGATTGACGTTCCTGAGGAAGCGGTTGGCAGTGTAATGGAAAAAATGGGTGTGCGTAAAGGCGAACTCACTCAAATGGAACCGCACGGCAGCAGAATGCGTATTGAATATCTCATTCCCACAAGAGGACTTTTCGGATACAGAAACGAATTTTTGACCGATACAAGAGGCGAGGGAATATTAAATACAATATTCGACAGTTATGCTCCGTATAAAGGGGATATACGCAGTCGTTCGACAGGGTCGCTCGTTGCGTTTGAAACAGGCGAATCCATAACATACGGTCTTTATAACGCACAGGGAAGAGGAACACTTTTCATAGGTGCCGGTGTTGATGTTTACGAGGGCATGGTAATCGGTATGTCGCCGAAGCAGGAGGATATTGCCGTAAACGTATGCAAGAAGAAACAGCTTACAAACACACGTGCATCCGGAAGCGATGAAGCATTGAGACTTGTTCCGCCCAAGCAGATGAGCCTTGAAGAATCAATTGAATTTTTGGCTGAAGACGAATTGCTTGAAGTAACTCCCGAAAACATTAGAATAAGAAAAAGAATACTTGATACAACATTAAGACTTAAGGCACAGTTTAAAAATAAAAAATAATTTTATATGAACAGATTTAAAGGAGGATTTGCATGGGATTCAAAGAAGAATACAATTTATGGATAAGTTCCGCGGCAACAGACGAGGAAACGAAAAATGAGCTTAAAAGTATATCTGCCGATGAAAAAGAAATCGAAGAAAGATTTTATAAAAATCTTGAGTTCGGAACAGCCGGTCTAAGAGGTATTCTCGGTGCCGGTATAAACAGAATGAACATATATACGGTAAGAAAAGCCACGCAGGGACTTGCGGATTATATTTCCGCTCTCGGTGACGAAGCTAAGGCAAAGGGCGTTGCAATTTCATATGATTCACGTCATTTTTCCGATACGTTTGCGCAGGAAACCGCATCGGTGCTTGCGGCAAACGGCATAAAAGCATATCTTTCAAACAGATTGCGTCCCGTTCCGGAGCTTTCGTTTGCGGTAAGGCATTTCGGATGCGTTGCCGGTGTTATGGTTACGGCAAGTCATAATCCTCCGGAATATAACGGATATAAGGTATACGGAGCGGACGGTTGTCAGATGTCGCCGGAGGCTGCGGATAAAGTTGCCGAAATTATGAGCCGAATGAATATTTTCGATGATATTAAGCTTATGGATTTTAACGAAGCTGTCGGTGTGGGGCTTATAACAACTTTCGGTGATGAGTTTGATGATGTTTATCTTTCAAATGTGCTTGCACAGAGATTAAATCCCGAAGCCGCACAGGTTGTGGGCGATAATTTTAAAATAATTTACACACCGATACACGGCAGCGGAAATATCCCCGTAAGACGTGCGCTGGATATGGCCGGATATAAAAATGTAATCGTGATTGCCGAACAGGAACAGCCGGACGGCAGTTTCCCGACGGTTAAATCTCCAAATCCCGAATATAAAGAAGCGTTTGAAATCGCGATAGAAAAAGCAAAAGAAGAAAATGCGGATTTCATAATCGGAACAGACCCGGACTGCGACAGAGTTGGTGTTGTTGTCAGAAACAACGAGGGCGAATATATTGCACTCACCGGAAATATGGTCGGGGCACTTTTGACCGATTATGTACTCGGCAGCATGAAAACGGACGGAACACTGCCCGATAACGGCGTTGTAATAAAAACAATCGTAACGTCGTATATGCCCGATATAATATGCAAACATTTTGGTGTGGAAGTTATAAACACACTTACGGGATTTAAGTTTATCGGCGAAAAAATAAAAGAATTTGAAGATAACGACAACTATAAAACGTTCCTGCTCGGATTTGAAGAAAGCTACGGATATTTGAAAGGCACATACGCAAGGGACAAAGACGGCGTTGTTGCATCCGTGCTTATCGCCGAAATGGCGGCATGGTACAGAATCAAAGGAATGTCGCTTTACGAGGGGCTGTGCGAGCTTTATAAAAAATACGGAACGTTCAAAGAAACCCTTGTGTCGGTTACGTATGAGGGCATGGCGGGTGCCGAGAAGATTAAAAACATAATGGCGGCAATAAGAAAAAATCCGCCGAAAGAAACAGCGGGACTTAAAGTTAAATATTTCAACGATTATCAGTGTTCGCTCAAAGCGGATTTATCAACGGGAGCAACATACGAAATAACGCTTCCGAAATCCAACGTGCTTTTGTTTGAACTTGAGAACGACTGCTGGTGGGCGGCAAGACCATCCGGCACAGAACCGAAAATTAAATTTTATTTCGGCGCAAAAGGTGAAGCGGCAGATATTGCCGAGCACAGACTTAACGCTATCAAAAATGCCGTTACGGAATTAACGGATAATATAAATTAATATTTGAAAGGAAAGATAAAAATGAAAGTAGCATTGCAATTATATTCACTCAGAGACGTAATTAATCATGACAATTTTTTTGAGGTTCTCAAACAGGTAAAAGAAATGGGATACGACGGTGTTGAATTTGCCGGTCTGTACGATCACGACCCGAAAGAAATAAAAAAACATCTTGACGAAATAGGTCTTGAGGGAATATGCTCACACGTTGGTTATCCGTTGCTTACAGAGGATATAGATCGTGAAATAGAAATCGCAAAAACACTCGGACAGAAATATATTGTTTGCCCGGGAACAAACCCGGAAACCAAAGAAGGATGGGTTGAAACTGCGGCACAGTTCGAGGAAATGAGTAAAAAATGCGAAGCAGCAGGATTGAAATTCGGATATCATAACCACGCACATGAATTTAAAAAATTCGACGGCGAATACGCACTTGATATTTTATATGCAAACGCTCCGAACATTATATGCGAGATAGACACATACTGGGTGAAAAAAGGCAACGAAGACCCGATAAGCTACACAAAAAAATATGCTGACCGTATGTATATAATCCATGCGAAAGACCTCGACGAAAACGGAAAAGATATGGAAGTCGGAACAGGCTGTATCGAATTTGAAAAGATTTTTGCAAATCTGCCGAAACTCGAATGGATTGTAATCGAACAGGAACAGTATAACTATCCGGTTATGGAAAGTGTTAAAATCGGATGCGATAATATGACAAAACTTAAATAAAGAGCTGCTTTGCGGCTCTTTTCGCAAAGGAGAATACAGATGGAAAAGATTCAGGCACTAAAAGGCACTTATGATATTCTGCCGGGAGAGTCTTATAAATGGCAGTATCTGAAAAAGGTTATTGACGAAACGGCATCGGCTTTCGGCTTTTCTGAAATCACGGTTCCGGTATTTGAATATACAAACGTTTTTGCACGCGGCGTCGGGGATACAACAGACGTTGTGCAAAAGGAAATGTATACGTTTAAAGATAAAGGAAACAGAAGCATAACTCTGCGTCCCGAGGGAACATCGGGAGTTGTGCGAAGCGTACTCGAACATTCGATGCTTTCCGAAGCGTTGCCCGTAAAGCTTTATTATATGCTCAGCTGCTATCGCAACGAAAAACCTCAGGCCGGAAGATACAGAGAATTCAGACAGTTCGGCGTTGAGGCTTTCGGCAGTCCCGGACCGGAAATAGATGCCGAAATAATCAGCCTTGCGGTATGTTTTATAGAAAAACTCGGACTTAAAAATGTTACGGTAAACATAAATTCAATAGGCTGTCCGCATTGCAGAAAAAAATATAACGATGCATTGAAAGATTTTTTGCGTGATAAACCGCTTTGCGAAACGTGCAAAACACGATTTGACAAAAATCCGCTCAGAATTTTGGATTGCAAAGAAGAAAGCTGCAAACAGCAGGTTAAAGACGCACCGGTTTTGCTTGATTATATCTGCGATGAATGCCGCGAACATTTTGAAAGTCTTAAAAACAAGCTTGAAATGCTCGGTATAACATATAATGTGGATTCCGGAATAGTCAGAGGGCTGGATTATTATACAAAAACGGTATTTGAAATAAAATCCGGAGACCTCGGAGCACAAAGCACAATATGCGGCGGCGGCAGATATGACGGTCTTGTTGAACAGCTGGGCGGAAAACCCACTCCTGGAATCGGTTTCGGCTTGGGACTCGAAAGACTTCTTTTGGCTATGGAAGCACAAGGGGTTGAAATACCCAAAAAGGCAGACCCGGATTTGTTTGTATGCTTCATAGGCGATACTGCCGGGGATTATGCAATGAAACTTGTGTATGAATTAAGAAAACAAGGCATAAACGTTTCGTGTGATGTTATGCACAGAGGCTTAAAAGCACAAATGAAATATGCAAACAAGATTTCGGCAAAATACACGGTTGTTCTCGGCGACAATGAAATCGAAACGGGAAAAGCGAAGCTTAAAAATATGGAGTCCGGCGAAGAAACGGAAATAGTCTTGGACGAACTTGCAGAAAAAGTGAAAGGATGATTACAGTGGATAACATAAACGGACTTACAAGGTCGCATCGCTGTGCACAGCTCGGTGCTGCGGATATAGGCAAAACCGTAACCGTAATGGGCTGGGCGGCAAAAGTACGCGACATAGGAAACCTTGTGTTTATAGATTTGAGAGACATAAGCGGAAAAGTTCAGCTTGTTGTTGAAAATTCCGATTTGGAAAAGGCAAAAACGGTTCATCTTGAATATGTGCTGGCGGCAGTCGGTACCGTAAGAAAAAGAGAAGGTGCGGTAAATAAAAATCTTAAAACCGGTGAAATCGAAATAGAAGTAACGGAACTCAGAATACTTAATAAATCAGAGGCACTTCCGGTTCAGATTGAGGGCGAATGCAACGTTAAAGAAGAAATCAGATTAAAATACAGATACCTTGATTTAAGAAGAAAAGAATTGCAGGAAAGCCTTTTGACAAGACATAAACTCACACAGATTGCACGTAATTTTTATGATGAAAACGGATTCATAGAAATAGAAACTCCGATGCTTATAAAGAGTACGCCGGAGGGTGCAAGGGATTATCTTGTGCCGAGCCGTGTGCATCCCGGTTCTTATTATGCACTGCCGCAGTCGCCGCAGATGTATAAACAGATACTTATGCTTTCGGGATATGACAGATATATGCAGATTGCGAAATGTTTCCGTGACGAGGATTTGCGTGCGGACCGTCAGCCTGAATTTACACAGATAGACCTTGAAATGTCTTTTGTGTCGATTGATGATGTTATAAGCGTAAACGAACAGTTCATAAAAAGAGTTTTCAAAGAAATTCTTAATATAGATATTCAAACGCCGTTCCCTCGTATGCCTTATAAAGAAGCGATGGAACGTTTCGGAAGCGATAAGCCCGATACTCGTTTCGGACTTGAAATCACCGATATATCGGATGTGCTTAAAAACTCGGAATTTAAAGTATTTTCGGATAATCTTGCAAACGGCGGAAGCGTTCGGGCAATAACAACAAAAGGTATAAAAATATCCAGAAAAGAAATAGATGCTTTGGGCGAGTTCGTAAAAACATATAAAGCAAAAGGTTTGGCTTGGATTAAGCTTGAAGAAGACGGAATTAAATCTTCGGTTGCGAAATTCTTAAAAGAAGAAGAAATTAATGCAATATTTGAAAAAACGGGTGCGGTAACCGGAGATATTGTGTTCATAGTGTCCGATAAAGACAAAGTTGTGTTTGATTCTCTCGGTGCTTTAAGACTGGAGATTGCAAAAAAATACGGACTTATTCCCGAAAACACATATAACCTTTTGTGGGTAACGGAATTTCCGCTGTTTGAATACAGTGAAGAAGAAAACAGATATGTTGCAATGCACCATCCGTTCACCGCTCCGATGGACGAGGATATCGAACTGCTCGATACCGACCCCGGTAAAGCAAGAGCAAAAGCATATGATATTGTACTTAACGGCGTTGAACTCGGCGGCGGCAGTTTGAGAATATATAACAGCGACTTGCAGAAAAAAATGTTTGAAATGCTCGGATTTACGGAAGAGGACGCAATGGAACGCTTCGGGTTCCTCATAAATGCATTCAAATACGGAACACCGCCGCACGGCGGAATGGCATACGGACTTGACAGATTTGTTATGCTGCTCTTGGGCAAAGAGTCCATAAGAGATGTCATAGCATTCCCGAAAGTTCAAAACGCTTCGGAACTTATGTCCGGAGCTCCCGATACGGTAGACGAAAAACAACTGGAGGAACTTTGCATTAAAAATATAATTACGGAAGAAGAGTGATTAAGTGAAAAAAGGTACTTTGGCAAGATTTCTGCCATATTATAAACCACACCTTTTAATGCTTGCACTCGATATGCTGTGTGCATCCATACTTGTCGGATGCGACGTGGCACTGCCTGTTATAGTAAGTTATCTCACGGATACGGCGGTAAATGATATAACAAAGATAACGACTGCGCTTATTTTGAAAGTAGGCGCGGTTTATCTTGCTTTAAGGATAATTGATGTGGCGGCGAATTTTTTTGTACAGACCGGCGGTCATTTTATCGGCACAAAAATAGAAACGCGTATGCGCAGTGATATGTTTGCGCATTTGCAGGGGCTGACTTTTAATTATTACAGCAATACCAAAATCGGTCAGATTATGTCACGTATAACAACGGATTTGTTCGACGTTACGGAGTTTGCGCACCACTGCCCCGAAATGGTTGTCACGGCGGCACTGAAAATAATTGTGTCGGCGGTTATATTGTGCGGATACAATAAAAAGCTTGCAATTGCGATATTTGTGTTTGTACCGTTTTTGTTTGTTGTTTTTATGATATTCAGAAACAAAATGAAAGCCGCATTCAAGCTTCAGCGCAGTCAGCTCGGCGAGATAAACGCAAAGGTTGAAGACAGTTTGCAGGGAATACGTGTTGTGAAATCGTTTGCAAACGAAGAATTGGAAAAAGAAAAATTCGAGAAAGACAACAAACGTTTTCTCAGGGTGAAAAAACGTGCTTATTATTTCATGGGCGGATTCCATTGCTGTACAAGATTTTTTGACGGCATAATTTATCTGCTGGTATCAATGTACGGAATATATCTTATGACAAAGGGCGAGCTTTCTGTCGGTAATTTCACGGCATCACTGCTGTTTGTAAGCACAATAATGACGTCCATACGCACAATAATGGATTTTAACGAACAGTTCCAAAGAGGTATAACAGGAATAGAACGATTTTTTGAAATTATGGACGAACCTGTTGAACAGGATTTGCCGGGTGCAAAAGAACTTGTAAACATAAAAGGTGATATATCTTTTAAAAATGTGAGTTTTTATTATGAGGACAGCGAAAATCTCGTGCTGAAAAATCTTAATATCGATATTTTGCACGGGAAAAATGTTGCGCTTGTCGGTGCAAGCGGCGGAGGGAAAACAACATTCTGTAATCTTATACCGAGATTTTACGATATATCGGACGGTGAAATTACGCTGGACGGTGAGAATATAAAAAATATAAAGCTTTCTTCTCTGCGTAAAAATATCGGTATTGTTCAACAGGAAGTATATCTTTTCTCCGGTACGGTAAAAGAAAATATTGCATACGGTGACCCGACAAAAAGCGATGACGAAATAATCAAAGCCGCAAAAAATGCGGATGCTCACGATTTTATAATGAAGTTAAAAGACGGATATGATACATATATCGGGGAACGCGGTGTCAAGCTTTCGGGCGGTCAAAAACAGAGAATATCCATAGCAAGAGTGTTCCTGAAAGACCCTGCAATACTTCTTCTTGATGAAGCAACGAGTGCACTTGATAACGAAACGGAGCGTATTATACAGAGTTCTCTCGAAAGGCTTTGCAAAGGCAGAACAACCGTAACAATAGCACACAGACTTTCAACCGTGAGAAATGCCGATGAAATAATCGTTTTGTCGGAAAAAGGTATTCTTGAAAGAGGAACACACGGCGAACTCATGAATAAAAAAGGTGTATATTATAAAATGGCACAGGCGGCGGAAAATTGATTTTGCGTATGTGTTAATGTAAAAACCTTATTTTCACAGTCAAACGAAACTGTGGAAATAAGGTTTTTTTGTCATGTTTTTATTCTTGCATATGCGTCGCGTTTGCTCATTCCTTTGTTTTTGGCAGCCTTTTTTAAAGCATCTTTATCGCTCAGCCCCTCTTCAAGGTATCGGCTATACAGTTCTTCAAGCGTGAAATCGTCAAATTCCGCCGATGGGTCGATATGCGCACCCTCAACTATAATAACATATTCGCCTTTGGGGGGCTTTTCTGTGTAAAGTGCAATGGCTTCGCTGACGGTACAGCGTATTTTTTCTTCGTGGGTTTTCGTAAGTTCTCTGCAAAGTGCAATGTTACGGTCGCCGAGAATGTTCAGAAAATCATTAAGTGTGTTTAAAAGTTTGTGCGGTGCTTCGTAAAATATCAGTGTGTCGGAATATGCGGCAACGGAACGCAGATGTTCGCGGCGCGCCGTTTTGTTCATGGATAAAAATCCCTGAAAAGCAAAGCGACCGGTTGATATACCCGATGAAATCAATGCCGTTATTGCGGCATTTGCTCCGGGGAGCGGTATAACTTCAATATTTTCTTCAATGCACTGCATAACAAGGTCTTCGCCGGGGTCTGAAATCGCCGGTGTGCCGGCATCGGTTATAAGAGCAATGTTTTTGCCCGATTTAAGATGATTTAATATTTCTTTTCCCCTCATAAGTTTATTGTGTTCAAAATAGCTTATAAGCGGTTTTTTTATGTTAAGATGATTCAGTAGTATAAGGCTGTGCCGCGTATCCTCTGCGGCAATTATGTCAACTTCTGAAAGTATACGTATCGTTCGTAATGTAATATCTTCAAGATTTCCTATCGGTGTGGGACAAAGATAAAGTACACCGCTCATAGCGAAAAACCTCCGTTTCCTTTTATGGGCGGCAAAACAGTCATTTCACTGCCGCCGTGATGAATAAAACTCATCAAAACAATAGATGCGTTTTTTGATGCGTTTTCATGCACGAAACGCACTTGTTTCGGTTCCAGAGCATGTGTTTTTGCCGTGTAAATAATATCGGACAAACGCCTTGCACTGTGTACCATATAAAGCCTGCCGCCGTATTTCAAAATTTTGCTCACGCACGAAAAAATGGTTTCAAGTGTACAAAAAATTTCGTGCCGCGCGATTATTTTTGTATCATGTTTGTTCACTTCTCCGCCGCCGAAAGGAGTATACGGAGGATTTACGGTTATAACATCAACGGGATTCACAATGTATTTATGCGCATTTTTAATATCGTCGCATATAATGTCGGCCTCAATTCCGTTAAGTTCCATATTTCGCCGGCACAAATCGGCAACGCTTTCTTGAATTTCAAATGCCATAATTGATTTCGGACGGAATTTTTCGGTTATAAGTATTGGCAGTATGCCGTTTCCCGTGCATAAATCAATGTAGTTTTCGCCGGGTTTGACGGCGGCAAAATGTGAAAGCAGAACGGCATCTGTGCCGAAACAAAACCCGTCCGTATCCTGAATGATTTTATACCCGCCGCTTAGTTCATCTGTTCGTTCCATAATATTTTTCTCTTTCTTTAATATCTTTGTTAATTTGTGTTTTCAGTGCTTCAATACCGCTGAATTTTTTTTCGCTTCTGCAAAAATGCAGAAATTCGGTTTTTATGTGTTTTCCGTATAAATCGCCGGTAAAATTCAAAAGGTTTGTTTCGCACATTCTTTTGTTTTCGCCGTAAGTCGGTGCAAACCCAAGGTTTGTAACAGAAGGGTAAACAGCTCCGTCAATGTGTGTATTTGTGAAATATACACCGTTCGGCGGCAAAACAAGTTCTTGCGGTGGCATCACGTTTGCAGTCGGGAATCCAAGTTTTGTTCCGTCATGACGACCCGAAACAACGATTCCGGAAATTTCGTAAGGCAATACGGTCAGCGAATTTGCAAGGTCGATGTCGCCGCTGTGTATCAGCGTTTTGATATATGAACTGCCGATTTTATGACCGTTGTATTTTATAAACGGGAGAATTTCAACTGTAATTCCGTGTTTTTCGCATTCGGATTTCAAGTAAAGAGGATTGCCGATGCCGCCGTGTCCGAAAGTATAATCTTCTCCTACGGCAATATACTTACAGCCGAGCTTTTCAATAATTATATTTTTTATAAAATCGTCCGGCGATATTTTCAAAAAATCCGCGGTGGTTTTTTCAAAAATAACGTTTTTTATCCCCAAAACCGAAAAAGCTTCTTTTTTTCGTTCGTTTGTATATATAAGTTCGTTTTCGGCACCGAGTATTGTTTTGGGGTGGACGTCAAATGTGTATACAACGGGCGTGAATCCCGAATTTAAAATTTTTTCGGCGATTTTTTTATGCCCGGTATGCACACCGTCAAAAAAACCGAGTGCCGCCGCAATATTATTCATTGTTATACCCATCCAATTCTGTTTGAATATTTTCCCAGTTTTCCATTTCGGAATCAAGTGCGGATGTCACTTCATCAAGCTGTGCCGTAAGTTCCGAAAGTTTGCCGTAATCACTTGAAACCGAAGTGTCGTTCATTGTGATTTCAAGCTCGGATTGCCGCTGTTCAAGCTCCGCAATTTTATTTTCGCATTTTTTTAAAGCATTATTAAGCCTTCTTAATGCGGCATCACGTTCTTTTTGCAGGCGATAATCGTTTTTAACACCGCATTTTGACGTGTTTTTTTGAGTAACGTTGTTTATTTTTTCAAGATAATAATCGTAATTGCCTTCATATATTTTTATGCCGTCCGGTGTCAAATGATATATCTTGTCGGCAAGCTTGTTTATAAAATATCTGTCATGAGATATTACAAGCATTGTGCCGGAATAGTCGGCAAAAGATTGCTCAAGTGCCTCTTTCGATGCTATATCAAGATGGTTTGTCGGTTCGTCAAGCATTAAAAAATTACTGCCGGACAACATGAGTTTCAACAGCGATACTCTGGCGCGTTCGCCGCCGCTGAGAGATTCGATGCTTTTGAACACATCATCACCTCTGAACAAAAATGCCGCACAAGCGTTGCGCAGTTCGGTTTCTTTGAACAACGGATATGCATCACGTATTTCATCGAGTATGGTTTTTGAATTGTCAAGATTTTGCTGTGTTTGGTCGTAATATCCGATTTTAACGTTTGCGCCGAGCCGAATGCCGTCACCGCCGGATATGATTTTTTTGAAAAGTGTGGTTTTGCCGGCACCGTTGGGTGCGATTAAAAATATGCGCTCGCCTTTTGTTATATGCATGTTAATATCGGTAAAAAGAGTTCTGCCGTTAAAAGCGGCACTCAGGTTATCGGCAAACAAAACATCGTTTCCGCTTGAAATTTCGGTTTTGAATTTAAAACGGATTTCTTTTTCTTCTTTAATATCTTCGGTTAATGTGTTTTCAAGGCGTTCAATCATTTTGAGTTTGCTTTCCGCTGTCTTTATGTTCTTTTCGCGGTTAAAACTGCGCTGCTGTTCAACAATGCCGTAAATGCGCTCAATTTCTTTTCTTGTATTTTCGTTTCGGCGGTTTTCGCTCATTGCAAATTCCTGTTTTTTACGCATAAATTCGGTATATCCGCCTTTATACGAAAAAAGCCGCTTTCCGCTTATTTCAATTGTTTTGTTTGTCACCTTGTCAAGAAAATAGCGGTCGTGCGAAATAACGATAACACTGCCTTTGTAATTGCTTAAAAAATCTTCAAGCCATATTGTTGATGTTATGTCAAGGTGATTTGTCGGTTCGTCAAGAAGCAAAAGGTTGCAGTCCGAAAGCAAAAGTTTTGCAAGCTGAACCCTTGTAAGTTCGCCGCCGCTCAATACATTCAGTTTTTTTGAGAAATCATCTTCTGAAAATCCAAGACCCGTCAGTGTTGATTTTATATGACTTTTATATACAAATCCGCCCATGTCGGCAAATTTTTCGGATAATTCGTGCTGACGCCGGGTAAGCGTGTTTATATCTCCGTTTTTAATTTCAATATCAAGATTAATGTCTTCAAGCTCGCGTTCAATATCGGTAAGATAATCGAAAGTTTTGAGAACTTCGTCGAATATGCCGGTGTTTTCTTTTGCGGCGAAATGTTGACGGATATATCCGATTTTAAGATTGCGATTTTTGAAAATATCACCGCCGTCATGCGTCATTTCGCCGGTCAATATTTTGAATAATGTTGTTTTTCCGGCACCGTTTATGCCTATCAAACCGATTTTGTCCGTTTCGGCAACCTCGAACGATATGTTTTCAAAAAGAGTTTCTGTGCCGAAATGCTTTGAAATGTTGTTTAAACCGAGTAACATAAAAACTTTGCCCCTTAAATGATTAGTGTACGTTTGTGCGGATAACGCCGCGAACTTTTCCGATAATTGTGAGTGAGTTGGTTAAAATCGGTTCGTATGCGTCGTTTTCCGGTTGCAGACGAAAGTATCCGTCTTCTTTGTAAAAACGCTTGACGGTGGCTTCCCCGTCTAACATTGCAACAATTATTTCGCCGTTTGAAGCAGAAGAGGTTTTTGATACAATGAGATAATCTCCTGATAAAATCCCGGCATCAATCATGCTGTCGCCTTTTACTTTCAACATAAAAACTTCGCCGTGCCTTGCAAAATATGTCGGCAGAGGGAAGGTGTCAATAACGTTTTCTTCTGCTGTAATCGGTATTCCGGCCGCAACAGAGCCTATAACCGGAACGGTTATGGAATCGGTGGAATATTCTTCATCCGGGATTTTTGAACTCACCGTATCGTTCGGCATACGCAATGCGCGTGTTTTGTCGCCGTCTCTTAAAATCAGACCTTTTTCTTCAAGTATAGATAAATATCTGTGTACCGAAGAAGAGGATTTAAGACCGACGGCACTGCCGATTTCGCGGACACTCGGCGGATATTGATTTGTCTGTATAAATTCTTTGATATATTTTAATACTTTTTCTTCCATTCCTGCAATAGATTTTCTTGCCATAATGATAATCTCCGTTCTGCCGCCTTATTAATGCGACCGATTTGTGGGTTTTCGCTCTCAATTATAGTATACCACAAAAACATCGGGTTGTCAAACGTTTGTTCGGGAAAAATAAAAATATATGAAAAAAACGCAAAAAACCGCACCATATGCTACACAATAACGGTTATTTCCGGCGGAACATACGTTTTTGTTCCGTTTTTGTTCATACTGCATTTAATATATCCGTATGGAGTGGGAATGGATATATCTGCACTGTCAAGCCCGAAAAGCTGTGGAGAAAGCGATATTTTTTTGAATCCGGGTTCAATCATTTCAAATCCCAAAAGCTTTGACGGCAGCTGATACGTTGGGGTTGCACCCCATGCATGACTGTAGTCGTAAGGGTATCCGGGCATATCGATCCAGCCCTCTTTCAACCCTTTGTCGCATTCGTTAATTATATCGCTGTATTTTAAAATCAAAGCAAGACCGTATTTCTCGAACAGCCCGGATTTGTAAACGGCTTCAAGCACAAAATGCATAAAATACGGCTGAACGGGAGTGAGCGATTTATCTTCGATTACGGCTGTCATTATTCGTTTGCATTCCGCATCCGGGCAAAGACCGTATAAAATCGCAAGTGTGTTTGAATGCATACCGAAATACCGTTTCTCGGAATTTTTCGGCAGCCATTTATTTTCTTCGGACGGGGTGTTAAGCCCGTCAAAATACAAACCGCGGTTTTCGTCGTAAAGATGTTTGTTGAACGCCGTTTTCAAATTTTCGGCACGTTCGGCATACACAACGGCGGTATCGTCGTTTGATATTTTGAATATTTCTGCGGCGGTGAGCAATGCTTTGTAATAGAATGCGTTCATGACCGTTTGTCCCAATGCTTTCGGAGGATGATGCAGACTGTATCCGTCTGTGAAAATCCAGTCAACAAACATGAAATTCGGCGGATTTTCAATAAGTCCGCCGCTGACGGTATATCCGTCAAACCGCGCAAGCAAAAGCTTTACGGCATCTGCTGTTTCTTCAATCAATGCCCTGTCGGCAGAAAACATATAATAATCATATATCATCTGAACGTATATCAAAGAATAGGTTGTGTGAAACATCACTCCGCCCGTACTGCGCAGATATTCCGCCGTTCTTGTTATGTCAAGCCTTGTGAGTGCGGTGTCGCCGAACGTAAAATAATTTATAAGACTTTCGATGAAATAATCACCGGTGCAGCCCAAAGCTTCAATGTGTGTCGGGCTGTCAAGTTCAATACTTTGACGGCATATCGCAAGCGTATGTTTGCCGACTTCATATATCCTGTTTAACGTTTCGTTTGAACAGCTGAATGTACCGCTGTGTGTTATTGGATAGTGTTCGTATATCAAGGAATGTTCATTTATAATAAGCGGAAAATCACCCGTGTTTTCAATATGCATGATATATCCGCCGATGCTGTGCATTTTCGGGGATTTATACACCACGGATTTATCGGCGGTTATGTGTTCTGTATCAAGTATTTGTTCCGGTACTTCAAAAAAATCGACAGATATACTGTAATCACTCTCTGCCGATGTAACAATACGGGCGTATGCGGAATATATTTTGTCGAACATCACAATAATTTCCGATTTTTCACCGGCATCGACAGTTACGGGTGCAAATTGTTCGGGCATGATTTTTTCGGAAACAAGATGAGGAAGCGGCGATGAAATGAGCTTTGGAAAAGGCGGCACGAGGTCCGAAA
This sequence comes from uncultured Oscillospiraceae bacterium, assembly GCA_964418245.1. Classification (GTDB taxonomy): domain Bacteria; phylum Bacillota; class Clostridia; order RUG12999; family RUG12999; genus CAKVOK01. The sequence goes on along the minus strand of CAYQKW010000005.1, from coordinate 6,645 downwards.
AGCTCCATTCGTTTTGGGCAACCGTAAAATCAATTGTGTTTATGCCGATGTAATGTGCATTTTTTCGCGACAGCCACGAAGTGTCGGTACAAACCGAAGTGTGTGTTCCGTCGGCAAAACAAACCTTGCATTCAAGCCCCAGTCTGCCAAGCCCCAGCGAGGTTTCTGCCATTGCAATCGGCAATAACCGCACAGAAACATAAAAATCAAGCTCGGTTCCGTTCATCGGCAATCTGTATGTGTCGGTGTAGGTGTATGACGGAGCGATACAAAAACCGTAGTCGCCTCCGCGGCACACAGGACCGCCGCCCGTTCTTTTGCCGTTGATTTGCAGTTCGTATTTCGTATCGGCACACATGGTTACAATTATCTCCGAAATGTTCTTTTCAAATGTAAAATACTTTTTAAATTCGGCAATACAAAATCTGTAATCGGATTTGTCGCAGAATGTCGTTTGAAACGATGTCTGCTCGTGCGGATATTTTTCTTTGCTCAACCATATACAATTCATGTATGTTCATCCCCTGAAGTTATATTTTGTGTGTGCCTTGCGGTTAGTTGCCGGTTGTTAGAACCGTTGGCAACGTACCAACCAATGCCCCCTTACCTAAAAGGGGGACGGTGCACGAAGTGCGTCAAGGGGGATATGTAAAATCAAACAAACTAATATTTTGGTTAGCTGTTAGTTTTTAGAAATCACGGATGACTCCACTCTCCGCACGACTCACTACAGCCCCGTGGGTTGGTGCAATTGATTTCATTTTTTCGCACGAACATCGTGCAAGCAATAATTATGAATTATGAATTATGCATTAGGCATAAAGTTACAGGTCTGTGATAATATTATAATTCAAATATATAAAAATGTCAAGAACCGTAGCATACACAAATCGGCATACGGATAAAATGTCGTAAAATAAAGGAAAATGGGGCAAATAAATGTATGCTCGATAAATATTGTATGATGACACGGCACAGCAAAACGTGGTATAATTAATACATGGACAACACGGGGTGTTGAAAATCCAAACACGAAAAACCACTCAAAAACCGAAAACGGCATAAAGAGTAATCGCCACAAACTCCGCATTGCCGATGGAGTGTGCCGGGGCGGTTTGTACGGTTTGGATAATAAGCATGAAAGGAATGGTATTATGAAAAAACAAAAAACTTTAAAAAGGGCGGCTTCGGCAGTTGTTGCTGCGGTGCTCATGATGTCGGCGGCTTCGGCACAGGTTGTGTATGAACAAGACTTTGAAAACGTGACCCAATATGATTTATTCGGAAACGTGTTCAAGTATACGGGAGTTAAAGATACCAACATGTCTGAAAATGACAAAGATAATATCAAAAAGAATCTTTTCCGTGGTACAACAACCACAAAAGAAGTCGAAGGCGAAGACGGAGCAATAACGACAATCAATGTTACGGAAGCGAAAGATTACGGTACGGGAGAGTTGTTGGTTAATGCCGATACATTAAGCGGCAGAGATTCTGTTAGTTTCTTCTCGATTGAAGATGAAAAAGGCGTAATAACGAAAGTCGGAGGTGAATACAACGGTGAATATTACGGTTTTAAAAAGAATCTTTCGGAAGAAATAAAAACTATGAATACACCGACCGAAATTCCCGAAGAAGGCAACACAACGGCAGCGGCGGAAGAAACCACGGCAATTGACAGTGTAATTAAATCCGGTGTTTGGAATTTTGATTTCAAATTACAGACAATGACCGGTTGGAGGAGAAATTTGATATTTACTAACGGAACAACCGAAAAATTGGCGCTATCTTTGGCACAATATCCCCAACATACAAAAATAGCGGATACTGTTTCTAATGCAGAAAAATCAGAAACTATAGGACAAAACAAGATAGATAATAATGCCGGAAACTTTGGATTTATGTTATATGCCGGAAACGGTCAGGAATATCAGATGAGATTTCAACTTAATTTTGAAAAGAACTCACTTCAGATTTACAGATGGTTCAACAATGGGTGGAAACAAATAACACGAATTCCGCAATACGGCGAGGATGGTAAAATAACGGATTATGATGATGAATGCGGAATTAGTTTGAAGGATTTTGGTGTTGACTTGAAAGATGGTATAGATGGCTTCGCTTATACTGAGGGTTATCATAACGATCCGTGCAGAATGATAATTGACGATATAATGGTTTCAAATAATTCTGACAATACCGTACTTTGGAACTGCAAATTTGATGATGAAACAAAGGACAGCTGGTGGGATTACGGTTTTGAAAATTATACAAGAAAAGAAACCGCATGGGTAGAAGACGGAAAATTATGTTATTCCATGGAAAACAACAGAGATGTTTTGTTTGATAAAAAAATCGGAGAAACAGCAAACAGCGGTGTTTGGGCTGTGTCGGTTAAGTACTTCGGCGAAACGAAAGACGGAAAAGCGCAGCCGCCGGCTTCATATAACGGTCAAGATCCGAGAAGTTTTATAAATTTCCTTAACGATACTTACAATTCTTACGGCAGTGACAAAAATAGCAGAAGTGTTGCACTCGGAATAAGCACCAACGGCTATACATATTCGCATATGTGGAAAGTTACCGGATTGAATGGTGAGGCAAAAGATGATATATTGAACGGAAATTCAAAAAGACCGGCTGACGGAGCGTCATTTGTATGTGATCCGATTACAGGTGCAGAATATAAAGTTGTAATTGATTTCAATACGAAAAAAATGTATATGTATGCAAAGGTAACAAGTTATAACCAAGGAAAATGGACGCTGATTAATCCGACAGGATATGATTTGGGTGATAACTTTAGTTTCAATAAGATAAGATTATACGACTGCAATAACGGACAAAAAGGCTATGGCGCATGGGATTACATCAAAATCGAGAAATTCAACAGTGCGGACGAGGTTGTTCTCACAGCAACCGGCGATGAAGGCGGATATATCGGCAGTGGAGACAAATTGAATATAGTTGTTGAATCGTACAGAGCACCGACCGAAGAATCGAAAACAACATACATAGACCAAAGCAGTATTAATGTTGCCGCTGCGGTATACGACGGCAATAAACTTGTTGATTTAAAATTCATGCCGAATGTTCAATACAGTGCATTTGAAGCATTTAAAGGAGACATCCTGCTTGACAAAATAGGCAACGGTAATAAAATAAAGGTATTTGCGGTTGACCCGACAAATTTAAGACCGCTTTCCGATATAAAAACATTTGAGGGCATAAGCTTCGATTAATAACGTTGCTTTGTGCGGCGCACAACTCGTGGGGATATTAGCGGTTAGCAGGTAGCACCACGTTACCGTACAAACCCGTAGGGGCAGGGCTCTGCTCTGCCCGAACCCACGGAACAAACACGCGGCAACGCACAAATCAATAATGATGAATTAAATAAAAATATTGGGAGAATACAGATATGATAAAAAGAATTATGACAGCGGTTATATTGGTTTTATCATTAACGGCTCAAAGCGTATTTGCAACGGAAATAACAACATCTTCGCTTGCAAGCGGTTTTGACGAGATAATGATTAAAGCCGAAAACGATGATACACAGGGATTTATAACTGTATACGTTTATGCGGAAAACGGGACAAGGCTCGTTTTTATGGATCAGCAGAGAAGAACCGCCGAAAACATATTCAGTTTCAAATTAAATCCGGAAAGCGAACGTTTTGAAGAATATACGGCACTTATAAACCGTAACGGAAAAAGCGAGAACATTAATTTTAAATATTATACATACACACAGCAAGAGGACACAATTGACGATTTGCTCGGCAAAACGGAAATAACCGACGATGTTGCGGAAAAACTTCCGATTGACACAAGTGACGACAGTCTTTACGGAAAACTTGAAAACAAAGAAGACGTCTTGAAAGAGTTGCGGGAAATGGCAGCAGAAGAAAAAATAACGCCCGAAACGGTTGAACAGAAATTTACACAGGCGGTTGTCAAATCGGCGTTAAAAAGTAAAAATTCGTCAACACTTAAATTGCTGGCAACGGAATATAAAAACTTAACAAACCTTGAAGAAAATTATTCAAAAGAACTTGCATGGTACGATGAGTTGGAAGAAACATCGGAATTTTGGGATCGTACCGCAAAAAACGAATACACAGATATTTCGGAATACGGTACCGAATTTGCGGCACAGGCATTTTTGTATAAAATATCAAACACTCCGTATTCGGAACTTGAAGAATTTATAAAAGAATGCAACGGTGAATATACACAGAACGGAAAAACATTGAATGTCGATTTTGATTCGCTCGGGCTTAAAACACAGGCAGAAACCGACAAAGTTATGTATAGAATTTCTGATACGCTTTGCGAAAGCGTAACCGCACTTGAAGAAGCGATAGCAACAGCGGCAAAAGAGGTTATAAAAGAACGCGGTTCAGAAAACACAGGCGGTGGTTCGTCATCATCTGGTGGTTCGTCATCATCTGGCGGTTCGTCATCATCTGGCGGTTCGTCATCATCTGGCGGTTCGGGCGGCGGTGTTAGAAGCGACAGCGGAAACAGCGGTGCGGTAAGCACAAGCACATATATAAAACCCGTTATGTCAACCGGAACAAAAATTTCGTTCAACGATTTGGAAAATGTATTGTGGGCGAAAGAAGCAATACTCGCACTTGCCGAAAACGGCACAGTAAACGGAACGGGTGCCGGGAATTATGAACCGGAAAGCCTTGTTACGCGTGAGCAGTTTGCAAAAATGGCGGCACTTGCGTTCGGATACAAATCAAACGGCGGAACTGTTGACTTTGCGGATGCAGATAAAGACGCATGGTATATGGAATATGTTGCGGCGTGCTACGAAAACGGTATAATGATTGGCACGGGCGACCGCTTCGGTATAGGAGAAGCTGTAACGCGTCAGGATATTGCCGTTGTACTTCACAGAATATTGGAAAAAAGAGGAGTAAGCGGAAGCATTGAAAACAATATATTCAACGACAGTGCAAATATTGCACCGTATGCATTGAATTCCGTAAACTTTTTATATAATAAAGGTATCATAAAAGGCACGGGAGACAACAAATTTTCTCCGGAAAAATTTGCCGACCGTGCGGAAACGGCAAAACTTATATATGATACAATGAAATTCATTGGCGAGTAAAGGGGGAAACGTCATGAAAAGATTAATAACGATAATATTGTCGGCAATTCTTGTGATGTCGTGTATATCCGTAACGGCAGAGGAAATACATAACAGCGATAAATTCGTAAGATATAATACGGTTTTGAAATCTGTCGGTATTGATACCGGATTTAAAAACGAAAACAACGTACTTTCCAGAGAAAAACTTGCCGAACTTGCTCTTGTACTTATGAAAACCGAAAAAGAAAAATGCGCGGCGGCAAAATATACAGATGTTCCGCTTAAGCACTATGCATCGGATTTGGTATATACGGTAACAAAACACGGATATATGACGGGTTTTGATGATAACACTTTCAGACTGGGTCAAAATGCAACTCCGTATGAACTGGCACGTGTTGCACTTTATATGCTTGACTACGGTCCGGTAGCCGAAAATTCCGGTTGGACGAATGCAGATTTCAATCAGCGTATTATGAGCTCCGGTTTGCTTAAAGGTGTAAGTTCTTCCGAACTTACCGAGGGCAACGCCGCGGCAGTGCTTTACAATATGCTGAAAGAACCGGTGGTTATAGTTGAAAAAATAACGCATAAAGGTGCGGATTTTAAAACTTCGGCAAAAAAGACATATATAACGGAAAAATGTAATTTGCTGAGATGTCGCGGCACAATCCGTGCAGACGGAGAAACATCTTCTGTGGGAATTGAAAAAACCGGCAAAGGTAAGGTCAATATCGGCGGTGAAATATATTATTATGACGGTGATTTGAAAAACAGTATAGGTTACACGGCAGAATATTATGCCACGGATATAATATCGGAAGATATTCAGACCGTTATTTATCTTGAACTTAAAGAACCGGCAGAAGAGATAACGATTGCCGCAGAAAATATACAGAGCTTTTCAAACGGAAAACTCAAGTATGAAGACGGCGATAAAGTCAAAACAGAAAATGTAAACACCAATAAAATTGAAATATTCTTGAATGGCGGAAATGCCGAAAAGGTTACAAACGATTTGTTCACACCAAAAGCCGGCAGTGTTAAACTTGTCGATTTCGACGGTGACGGAAAATTCGACAGTGCGTTCATAACCTCGCTTGTGTACATAAAGGTTGCACAGGTGAATAAAGAAGATTACATTATTGTTGATTCGGATATGAAATATGAAATCAAAAGCGATGAGGATGCATTTGTCTGCGATGCCGGAATAGACGGTATTGTAAACGGCAACGTTATATCGCTTGCACCGAGCGGTTTTGATTACAAATATATAAACGGCGAAAAGATTGCAATGCCGCGCGCAAATGCAAAACGTCTTTCGGCGGCGGCTATTGAAAATACAATCAGCGGAACGGTGAAAGGGTTTACCGATGATACGGTGATTTTGACAGACGGTGAAAAAGACAGCGAATATGAATATTCGGATTGGTTTAAACAGCTTGTGCGTGCCGGAGTGTATCAAGAACCCGACACAGACAGCGAAGTTACGCTTTATGTTGAAAACGACAGGGTTGTTTATGCAATTGTAA